>DATLFI010000273.1:0-2014 GCA_035524895.1 Thermoanaerobaculia bacterium
GGCGGGGAGGGCGGGGCGCGCTCACTCCACCTCGAAGTGGAACACCCGGACCTTCTCCGCCAGCGGCCCGAGGTAGAGGTCGGCGAACGCGCGGTGGGTGCGGTCGACGCGGTAGGCCTCGGCGGCGTCGAGGTCGGCGAGGCGGGCGAGGATCACCAGGTCCCACCGGCCGCCGGTGCGCGCGTCGGCGGCCGGGGCGACCACCAGCTCCGAGAGCAGGGGGACGGCGCCCAGCACCTCGCGCGCGTGCTCGGCGATTTGGCGGCGGTCGGCCCCGTTGCGGTGCTCGGGGCGCAGGCGGATCAGCACGACGCGTTGGATCATGCGAGGTATCTTTCGCGCGCAGGAGGTGGCGATGGCGAAACCAGCGAGCGACGGCTACCGGATCATCGGCGCCGAGGCGTCCCCCTACTCGGTGAAGGTGCGATCGTACTTCCGCTCCAAGGGGATTCCGCACGCCTGGCAGGTGCGCACGCCGGCGATCCGCGCCGAGCTCGAGCGGCTGGCGCGGTTGCCGCTGATCCCGGTGGTGGTGACCCCCGAGGGCGAGGCGCTGCAGGACTCGACGCCGATCCTCGAGGAGATGGAGCGGCGTCATCCGGAGCCGGCGATCCAGCCCGCCGACCCGACCCTGGGGTTCCTCTCGGCGCTGGTCGAGGAGCTCGCCGACGAGTGGGGCAACAAGTGGATGTTCCACTACCGCTGGGCGCGCGAGGTCGACCAGCGGGCGGCGGCCGCGCGCATCGCCGCCGAGGTGATGCCCGACCTCGACGGCGCCGACCGCGACGCGCCAGATCGAGAGGCACTGGTCGAGGGGCTGCGCCAGCGGATGCTGTCGCGGGTGTGGTTCGTCGGCTCGTCGTCCGCGACCGCGCCGATCATCGAGGGCTCCTTCGTGGAGGCGCTCGATGGGATGGAGCGGCATTTCGCCGCGCGCCCCTACTTGTTCGGAGCTCGGCCGGCGCTCGCCGACTTCGGGCTGTGGGGGCAGGTCTACGAGGCGTGGTGCGATCCCACCCCCGGCGCGCTGGTGGCGCAGCGCCCGACGGTCGTCGCCTGGGTCGAGCGCATGCTCGAGCCCTTCGCCGAGGGGGGCTTCGAGAAGTGGGAGACCCTGGCGCCGACCCTCGAGCCGTGGCTGCGACGGCAGGCCGGCGACTACTTCCTGCCTTGGAGCGACGCCAACGCCCGCGCGCTGATGGCGGGGCAGGAGAGCTTCACGGTGGAGCTCGCCGGGGGTGCGTTCACCCAGCGGGCGCAGAAGTACCACGCCCGCTCGCTGGCCGCGCTGCGCGCGAAGTACCGGGAGGCGGCGAGCGACGAGCTCGACCGGATCCTCGAGCGGGTGGGCTGCCTCGAGCTGCTTCGCGGGGCTTGACCCTCACGCGACGTGAGGGTGCCCGGTGGGCTCGGACCCTCCGGGGACTCAGCGCCCGGCGGCCGGGCTTTCCGACCTGGAGATGCCCGTGGAGCGCGGCCTCCTGGGATTCGCAGTGCTGCTCGAACACGATGTCGAGGGCGGTCGGCCAGAGGCGAGGTCAGCACTGCTGCGAGCTCAGACGAACACCTGGATCACCGTGTACGCCGCGAATGCCACGTACACCGCCGACGCGATCCCGGCCATCGTCACGTGCACCGGCCCCGGCCGCGCGTCCTTCGGCAGCAGCCGCAGGTTGGCCCATAGCAGCGCCGGGCAGTAGATCGCCATCGCGAAGCCACCGATCAGCGCCGAGTTGAAGATGAAGCCGAGCGCTGTGATCTCGAAGCGCTCGAGCAGCCAGGTGCTGGCGACGCCGAACACCATGATGACGGCGGCGAACACCAGGTAGAGGCGTCCCTGACTCCAGCGCGAGGTCGCGCCGGCACCGGGACGACGGCCGAAGTGGGTACCGAGGAGGTCGGCGAACACCCGCGCCGCGCCATCGACGTACGTGAGCTGGGTGCTCCACAGCGCTGCCATGCCGATCAGCAGGAAGACCGTGCGCCCGGCCGACCCCATCGAGACCTCGAGCAT
>DATLFI010000274.1:0-11204 GCA_035524895.1 Thermoanaerobaculia bacterium
GCAGGAGGCCCAACGCAGCCAGCGGCCGCAAACCCCCGCGCCCCAAGCGGTTGGGGCGGCGTGGGGCCGTCTGCGTTGTTGCGCTCGCTCAGCGATGGACCCAGCATCGCCACCGCTCCCGCGCCTAGCATACGGCCCCACGGCGCTCCCAACGCAGCCCACGGGGGTTCCACCACGGGCTGCTAGGGCCAGCGATCGAGGCGAATGCGCAAGTGACGGAGAGAGCGGTCGCAGTATGGCGCGATTGGTAGCATCTCGCGCCCGCGGGGCTTCCGTGAGGCCTTTCAGATCTGAGGGTGTGCGATGGCGGTCGCACGCCGAAACCTCACCCCTGACACGCCTGCTTCCCGGACTTTCTGGAGATCACGCCGATGCGCTCTACGTGGCTTGCCCTGCCCTGCCTTCTCGTTCTCGTTGCCGGTGTCGCGACGGACGCGGACCTGCTGGCAGCCGACGACTCCAGCAGGCCCACGCTGTACGGCGCCGGCGCCGGCGAGCTGGAGCCGACTCCGATCGCGAAGATCGTCGCGGACCCGGAGTCGTTCGAGGGTATGGAGGTCGCCGTTCGCGGCAAGGTGACCGGCGTGTGCCCGATGAAGGGCTGTTGGATGGAGCTCGAGCAGGACGGCGTCCGCATGCGCATCAAGGTCGAAGACGACGTGATCGTCTTCCCCGGCGATGCCGAAGGCCGCACCGCGGTGGCGCAGGGCAAGGTCGAGTTGCTCGACATGGATCGCCCCGCTTATGTGGCTTGGCGGCGACACCGCGCCGAGGAGCTCGGCCAGGCGTTCGACGAAGGCGACATCGGCGACGGCCCGTTCCGGGTCGTCCAGCTCGCTGGCCTGGGGGCCGAGATCAGCGGTTGAGGAGTCGGTGGCGCTGAGAGCGGCCAGCGGCACCGTCGCTGTGGGTCCGCCGCAGGATGGGCTCAGCGACCTTGCCGCCAGCGGTGACCGCAGGCTCCGCAGCGAGTGGCCGTGGCGCGGAACAGGAGCGGCAGACCAAGCAGCGTGGCGACCAACGAGAAGCGACGTCCCCGCTCCTCGACGGTCACTGCGGTGCCCCCGCAGGCAGGGCAGCTCTCTTCGCTGGTGTCGTCGCCGACCAGCCGCAGCTCCTGCGCCGTCGACGTCCGATGCAGGCGCTCCAGGGCACGCTCGCGGTCTGCTGCGGGCACTCGCAGCTTGATGCCGCCGAGCGCCATGGAGAGCGTCCAGTCGAGGCGGATGACCTCGGCGTCCGCGAGGTAGCAGCGAATGCCTTCGGCGTCGACCGTGACGCGCGCCATCTCCGCCTCCGCGAGGTCCCGGAAGCTCGCGACGGTGACCCAGTCCTCCTCGTAGGCCAGGTGGCCGCGGCTGGAGGGCAACGACTTCGTGTCTGCGCTCATCGCTGGCTCGCCGGGACCTGAGGTGTCTAGGATAGCCGTGCTGCTACCAAAATGCGTTGTATAGCCTGGATCCTCGCCACGGCCTGCGCCGTCGCCCTGCCTCCAGCCAGCGGGTTGGAGGCCTTCCTCTCTCCTCCGTAGCATCTTCTCGTCGCCGCGCTGGTCGCTCGCTCTGGTCGCGGCGAGGGCAGTGAGCGCTATACGTTCTGCCTCGGATCGACCTGGTACGATCGTTCTCGGCGAGGCTGCGCCTGTATCGCTTCCGGAGTCGGGCACGCAGTATCGCGCCGGCTGCCAATCTGTCGAAGGATCTGTCGAAGTCGGGAGGTCGTGATGCTCGAACAAGGACGCATGGTCGGTATTGGAATCGCCCTGACCTTGCTCGCGGTTGGTCCTGCGCTCGCGGCCTCGCCGCAGGAGATTCCGCGGACGCCGAGCGGGAGGCCCGATCTCTCGGGGACCTACAACGTCGCCACGCTCACTCCGCTCGTGCGGCCTCGCGAGTTCGGCGAGAACCTCTTCTTGACTCGTGAGCAGGCGATCGAGATTGCGGAGCAGGAGCGGTCGCTGCTCGAGCGCGGCTCGGAGCAGAGCGACCCGAACCGCGACGCGCCGCCTGCAGGGGGAGCCGCCCCGGTCGGTTTCGACGACGAGCAGCGCGAGACGCTAGGAGCGGGCAACGTCGGCGGCTACAACAGCTTCTGGATCGACCGCGGCAGTGAGGCCTTCGCGATCGACGGGATGTATCGCACTTCGATCCTCACCGATCCGGCCAACGGTCAGTATCCCCCGCTCACGCCGGCGGCGCAGGAGCGAGCGATGGGACGTCGTCGCGCCTTCCGACCGAACGATGGCACCGCGTACTGGCTCGACGAAGAGGGCCCTGGCCCCTACGACGACATCGAGCAGCGCCCGCTCGCTGAGCGCTGCCTGCTCGGTTTCGGCTCGACGGCCGGTCCGCCGATGATGCCGGTGCTCTACAACAACCTCAAGCGCATCGTGCAGACCGACGACGCGGTGATGATCCTGGTCGAGATGAACCACGACGTTCGGGTGATTCGGCTGAGCGCGGACCACGATCCACCCGCGATCCGCAGGTGGCTTGGCGACTCGATCGGCAGGTGGGAGGGTGACACGCTGGTCGTCGAGTCGAAGCACTTCCGCGACCAGACCGCCCTCGGCGGCGGGACGCGCGACCTCCACGTGGTCGAGCGCTTCACCCGCCTCGACGCCGATCGACTGCACTACGAGTTCACGGTCCAGGATCCGTCCACATGGTCGGCTCCCTGGAAGGGCGACTACGTGTGGCCGTCGACCGACGAGCAGGTCTACGAGTACGCCTGCCACGAGGGCAACTACGCGATGGGCAACATCATGCGCGGCGCGCGGTTGCTCGAGGCCGAGGCGATGGCGAAGAAGAGCGCCACGAACGAGTAGGACGCTTCCGTGCACGAGAGCCCGCCGCCGCCCGGGGGGCGCGTCGGAGTCTTGCCGTATACGAGCCCCTGTGGGATCGTGATGGCGTGTCGCCGCCGCCGAATGAGCTCCCGTCGAACGAGCCGCTCCGCCTGATCGGCTCGCCGGGCTCTCCCTACTCGCGCAAGCTGCGCGCGGTGCTTCGCTACCGGCGCGTGCCGCACTTGTTCGTGCAACGCGGGTCGAAGGACGACCGCGGGTACCAGGAGCCGAAGGTGGTGCTGCTGCCGATGCTCGTGTCGCCCGTCGCCGGCGGCGGCGAGCCCGAGGTCGCGCTCGACTCGACGCCACTGATCCGCCGACTCGAAGCGGCGTTCGAGGGGCGCAGCGTGATCCCGACAGACCCGGCGCTCGCTTTTGTCGACGCGCTGATCGAGGACTTTGCCGACGAGTGGCTGACCAAGGCGATGTTCCACTATCGCTGGACCTACCCGCCCGACATAGAGAAGGCGGCGGGCATCCTGCCGCGGTGGGCCCGCGTGGACGCTCCAGAAGAGGCGATGCGCGAGCGCAGCGCCATGTTCCGCGACCGTCAGATCGGCAGGTTGGAGGTGGTCGGCTCGAATCCCATCACCACGCCGGTGATCGAGGCGAGCTACCGGCGCCTGCTCGCGGTGCTCGAGGTCCACTTTGCCACGCGGCCGTTCTTGTTCGGCGGGAGGCCGGCAGCCTCGGACTTTGCGCTCTACGGACAGCTCACACAGCTAGCTGCCTTCGACCCGACGCCGGCCTCGATCGCCCTGGACCTCGCGCCGCGGGTCGTCGCCTGGGTCGAGGTGCTCGACGATCTGTCGGGGTTCGAGCCCGGAGGCGACGATTGGGAGCCAGACGTTCCGAGCACGCTGCGCGCCCTGCTCGACGAGGTGGGGCGCTTATATGTGCCGTTCCTCCTCGCCAACGCGGTGGCGCTGGATTCGGGCGCCGAGTGGGTGGACAGCGAGATCGACGGGCGGCCCTGGCGGCAGAAGCCATTCCGCTACCAGGGCAAGTGCCTGGCCTGGCTGCGCGCTCACTACGCCTCGCTCGACACCGTGCGCCGCGTCGGGGTCGACCGCATGCTGGAAGGGACTGGTTGTCGGGCTCTCTTTTGTTGATCGAAGCCCCCGCAGGACCTTTGCCGTTTTCTTTCGACCGGCGAGCGGAATCGTGCAAGAATAGAGGCGCGGCTCGATCGCTGACCCGGAGGCTGCGCCGAGGCAGTGGATCGCCGTACCCCCTGACTTCTCCGCTACGTCTCGGCTGGAGCACCCGCCTGCGGCCGCTTCGCAGACAGCAGCAGCCTTTTAGGAGGCGCTTTGACCACCAGCACCACAGTGATTCCCGAGCGCACCTGGGACCAGATCCTTCGCCCTTACAAGAAGCCCCACTTCGGCAAGTCGCTCTTTCAGCTCCTCTCGACCTCCGCTCTCTTCGTGGCGGCAGGGCTCGTGATGCTCTGGAGCGTCGACGTCAGCTACTGGCTGACGTTACTCCTCGCGGTTCCCACCGCGGGCCTGGTGACGCGGCTCTTCATCATCCAGCACGACTGCGGCCACGGCTCGTACTTTCGCAGTCAGAAGCTCAACAACTTCGTGGGCTCGATCCTCGGCGTGGTGACGCTGACGCCGTACCACTACTGGCGCCGCACCCACGCCATCCACCACGCGACATCGGGCGATCTCGACCGTCGCGACCTCGGGGACATCGAGACTCTGACCGTAGAGGACTACCTGGCGCGCTCCCGCTGGGGCAGGCTGCGCTACCGGCTGTATCGCAGCCAGTTCGTGATGCTGGTGCTCGGACCGCTGTGGCAGTTCGGCCTCAAGCATCGCTTCCCCTACGATGCGCCGCGCGCCTGGAAGCGCGAGTGGATCGGCGTGATGGGCTCGAACCTCGCTCTGGCGGGAGTGCTGTGGCTGATGTGGAGGACCGTCGGTCTCGAGCGATTCGCTCTCGTCGCGCTGCCGGTCTTCACCTTCGGCGGCGCCATCGGCATCTGGCTGTTCTACGTCCAGCACCAGTTCGAGGACACCTACTGGGAGCGCCATACCGAGTGGAACTACCACCGAGCGGGGATCGAGGGCAGCTCGTATCTGGACCTGCCGCGCGTGCTCCACTGGTTCACCGGCAACATCGGCTATCACCACATCCATCACCTTTCGAGCCGGATCCCGAACTACAACCTGCGGCGCTGCCTCGAAGAGAACCCCGAGCTGCACGAGGTCACCAAGCTGACGGTGTGGGATGGCCTTCGCTGCGGCCGGCTGAAGCTCTGGGACGAGGCGAACCGACGGCTGGTCGGCTTCCGCGAGCTGCGACAGATGCGGCACGGTCAGTTCGAGGTCACTGCGTAGGCCCCTGGTCCGCGACCGCCGTCCTGCCCGCGCGCAGCTCGCCGTCGAGCACCACCGTGTGCCACGGCGCGAGTTCGCCGCCGCGCCGCGCCGCGTTCAGGTACAGCACCGCTCCGGTCGCGAGCGCGCCGAGGAGCGCCCAGCCGGCGCGGTCCAGCCAGGGGCGCGCCGCCCTTCTCCGGCCGCTGCCTCCAAAGGAACCTCGTTCCCGCGTGGAGCGATGCGGGTCCGTCGTCGGTACCGTCACCGCAGGCCTGCCGCGACCTCGTCCTGGAAACGATCCAGCGTCTCGACCTGTCGCTGCAGCGGCCCGAGGTTGAAACCGGGCACGATCCACTCGTCGACGCCGGCGGCGCGGTACGCGGCGAGAGTGTCCTGGATCTGCGCTGGGCTGCCGGCGAGGGTGGGCACTGGCAGCGGGCGGGCGCGGATGGCATCGAGAGCCTTCTCGTCGTCGGCGAAGAAGAGCAGCGCCTGGGCCGAGCGCGCGATCTGCGCGGCGTCGCGACCCAGCGCCGCACAGTGCCGTTCCAGGATCCCACTCTTGCGGCGGAGCGTCGCGACGTCGCCCCACACGTTCCACTCGTCGGCGTGCTCGGCGGCGATGCGCAGCGTGACCTGCTCGCCGCCGCCGCCGATGAGCAACGGCAGCTTGCCGACGGGCTTCGGCTCGAGCGGCGCGCCGGCGAGGTGGTAGTGCTGGCCCGAAAGGTCGCTCTTCGGCTGGCGCAGCAGCGAGCGGATCACCTGGCATGCCTCGTCGAGCCGGCGCAGCCGGCCCGGCACGTCGGAGTACTCGATGCCGTAAGCGCGATGCTCGTTCTCCTGCCAGCCGGCGCCGAGCCCGAGCACGGCGCGGCCGCCCGACACGTGGTCGAGCGTGACGGCCATCTTGGCGAGGACCGCGGGGTGGCGGTAGGTATTGCCGCTCACCAGCGGGCCGATGCGCACTCGCGGCACCACGGCGGCGAGCGCCGCCAGGGTCGTCCAGCACTCGTGCCAGGGCTTCAGCGTGTCGGCCTCGTTGGGCATGAAGTGGTCGGCGTACCAAATCCCATCCCAGCCCGTGCGCTCGCAGTGGCGCGCGACCTCGAGCGTGTCCTGCCAGGAATGGGTGGGGGCGGGCCAGTAACTGAAACGCATCGTTCGAACCCTCCGGAGCAGAAGGAGACCGGCGCGGTGGGTGGGCGAGTCTCGCACAGGAGCTCGAGGGACGCCGTGTCGGCAACCCGCCAGCGTCACTCTGCGCGCAGCGCCCGCGTCGGGTCGAGGCGGAGCGCCCGCACCGCCGGCGACCAACACGCCAGCAGCGCTACGACGATCACGCCGAGAGCGACCAGGGCGTAGGTCGTCGGGTCGGTCGGCTCGATGCCGTAGAGCAGGCCCGAGAGCAGGCGCGCCAGGGCGAACGAGGCGCCGCCGCCGACCAGCAACCCGATCCACACCGGCAGCAGCCCCTGGCGCGCCACGAGGCGCAGCAGCTCGACGGGCCGGGCGCCGAGCGCGGTGCGGATGCCGATCTCGCGGCGACGCTGCGCCACCGCGAAGGCAAGCACGCCGTAGATCCCCGACGCCCCGAGCAGGAGCGCGACCGCCGCGAACACCGCGAGCACCACGGTGGTGAAGCGCTGCCGAGCGGTGGACTCGGCGAGCACCTCGGTCATCGGTTGGGGCGAGATCAGCGGCAGCTCGGGATCGATCTCGCGCAACGTCGCCCGCAGCGGCGCGACCAGCGCCGCGGGATCGATCGTGGTGCGCATCACGACCGCCAGACCGCGCGACGGTCCACCGATGGTGCTCGGCGTCTGTTCGTGCGCGAAGTAGTAGACGGGCATCGGCTCCTTGTCGAGCGACTCGCCGCGACCGTCACCGACGACGCCCACGATCCGCGCCCACGACAAGGGAGAATCCTGGCTGGTGGCCACGCGGATCCGCTCGCCCAGCGGATCGACGCCGGGGAGGAAGCGCCGTACGAATTCTTCGTTGACCACCGCCACCGGCTCGGCGTCGAGGCGGTCGCCTCCGTCGAACACGCGCCCGCTGCGTAGCGGCACGCCCAAGACCTCGAAGTAGCCCTCGCCGGGCGCGGCGAAGACTGCGTTGAACGCCAGGTCCGAGCGCGCCTGGTGGCCTTCGAGGTCGAAGTCCCAGACGCCCGACCCCTGCATCATCGGTACGTAGCTCGACACGGCGGCGCGCTCCACACCGGGCAGGGCCCGCACCTTCTCCAGCAGCTCGCGCCAGAACGCCATGGCCTGCTCGGAGTCCGGGTACTGGGTCGGCGTCGGTACCACGCCCGCGACCAGGATGCCCTGGGTCTGGAACCCCGGGTCGACCCGCAGCAGCTCGTTCAAGCTGCGGATCAGGAGGCCGGCGCCGAGCACGAGCAGGAAGCTGAGCGCGACCTCGGCCGCGACCAGGCCCTGGCGGAACAGTACACGCCGCGAGGACGCGGTGCCTCGCAGGGTCGCCTCCGCGAGCTTGCGTTGCGGCGCCGATGTGGCTTGGAACGCCGGCAGGAGCGTGAACAGGATCGCGGTGGCGGCGGTCGCGGCGAGCGCGAACACGAGCACCGCCGGAGACATCGTCACCTCGGTCGAGCGCGGCAGGCTCCCGGCCTCGAGCGCCAGCAACGCCCGTACCAGCAGGCGCGCGACGCCCAGCCCGAGCAGACCGCCCGTCGCGGCGAGGGTCAGGCCCTCCAGCAGCAGCATCTGCACCAATCTTGGTCGCGAGGCGCCGAGCGCCGCGCGAACCCCGATCTCGCGTCCCCGGTCCTCGCCCTTGGCGAGCACGATGCTGGCGACGTTCGCGCACACGATCAGCAACACCAGCCCGGAGGCCAGCAACAGGGTGAGGAGCGGCGTGCGCGCGGCGCCCACGGTGTCCTCGTGGAGCGCGCGCAGGAAGAGGTAGTGCCCGGTATGGATGTCCGGGTACTCGGCCTGCCAGGCGGCCATGATCTGTCGCATCTCGGCGTCGGCGGCAGCCAGCGCGACGCCGTCCTCGAGACGCGCGATGCTCCGGAAGCCGTGGGACTGGCGGCTGCCGGGGTTGGCGGGGTCGATCCGCAGCGGCAGCCAGAGCTGGGTGTCGGGTTGCGGGAATCGAAAGGCGTCGGGCATCACACCCACCACGGTGCGGGGACGTCCGTCGACGGTCAGGCGGTGGCCGAGGACCTCGCCGCCGCCGAAGCGGTCCTGCCAGGCGCGGTGGCTGATCCACAGCACGTCGCTGCCCTCGGGCGCGCCGTCCTCCGGCAGGAAGCCGCGCCCCAGCACGGGCTCGACGCGTAGCACGCGCTGCAGCTCCGGGGTCACGTAGGCCCCGCGCACCCGCTCGGGCCCGCCCTCGAGGCCGGTGAGCGACAGACCGGCGAGCCGGTACAAGGCCACGCTCTCCACGGCCTTCGCGGCGGCGCGGTAGTCGAGGTACTCGGGCACCGACAGCGGAAACTCGGGGAAGTCGAAGCCGCTCTCGGGATCGAATCGCCCGTGCACGCGCACGAGGTCCTCCGGCTCGTCGAACGGCAGCGGCTGCAGCAGGACCCCGTGCACCACGGTGAAGATCGCGGTGCTGGTGCCGATGCCGAGCGCCAGGGTGCCGGCCACCAGCAGGCTGAAGCTGGGTCTGCGCCAGGCGCCGCGGAGGGCGAGACGGAAGTCGTGCCAGAACGTGGACATGGAGCGTTCTCCTCGTGGGCGCGGACGCGGGCTGCGGGTCGGCGGTGTGGTCGGCGTGAACGAGCTCGCGAGGCGCTCCGCGAGCGCGGTGCGTATCAGGTCGAAGCAGGTGCGAGCGCGCCAGGCGAGGCGTGCCTTTCGGCCGCCGGCCGCAGCCCGAAGCTCGCGCTCGGCCGCCAGCTCGAGCATCTCGGCGCCGTACTCGGCGCGGAAGCGCTGCGGCAGGAGTCGGAGCGCCAAGCGCACCAACGGCGTCGGACGCGGGCGAGGCAGCGCATCGGGGTGCGGCGCGCGCGGTCGTAGCTCGCTCACGACATCGGGTCCCGCAGCAGCTTCCGCGTGCGCGCCGCTTCGACCACCTCGCGCAGGCGCTCCGCCTCGGCGCGCGCCACGGCGCGGCCGAGCGCGGTGAGGCGCCAGGTGCGGCGCTCCTGTCCCTGCGGGCCGCGCTCGATCTTCGCGACCGGTTCGATCAGTCCTTCGGTGCGCAGCCGGTTGAGGGTGCGATACAGCGAGCCCAGCTCGAGCGCGACGCGGCCCGCGACGCTGTCCGCGGCCTTGCTGATGCCGTAGGAGTGCAGCGGTCCGTCGCTGAGCACCAGCAACACATGGAGGTCCGCCGGCCTGAGCGGGAGCAGCGCCTCGGCACGCCGGGCAAGCTCGGCGGGAGACTGCGGGGCGTGTCGTGGGGCGGCTGGCGGCATGGGCGGTCAAAGCTTCGCGACGATCGTATCTGTACGCTACAGATACGAAGCCGAGGCACACGGGTTGCGGCGCCCCGGCGTCAGGGTTCGACACCTCGGTCGCTTGCTAGGCTCGAGAGATCGTGTCCGATTCGATCCCCGAGGACCCACCGGCGGAGGTCACGCAGATCCTCCGGCGCTGGCAGGCGGGCGACCACGCGGCGCTCGAGCAACTCGGCCCCTTCTTGCACGAGGAGCTACGGCGCCTCGCGGCGCGTTCGCTGCGCTCCGAGCGGGCCGGTCACTCGCTGCAACCGACCGACCTAGTGCACGAGGCATTCCTGCGGTTGTTCGGGTCGGAGCTAGAGCTCTCCGATCGCCGTCACTTCTTCGCGCTCGCGTCGCGCACCATGCGCCGCGTGCTGGTCGACCACGCGCGCTCGCGGCGGCGGCAGAAGCGGGGCAGCGGAGAGGCAGTCGTGACTCTCGACGAGGTCCTTGCCGCGAGCCCGGATCGACCGGAGGCGCTGCTCCAGCTCGACGAAGCGCTAGGGCGCCTGACGGCGCTCGACGGTCGCCAGGGGCAGGTCGTCGAGCTGCACTACTTCGGCGGCCTGACCTACGACGAAGCGGCGGTGGTCCTCGAGGTCTCGCCGGCGACGGTGAAGCGTGAGCTGCGCAGCGCGCGCGCCTGGCTCAAGAGGGAGCTGGTGGGCGCGTAGCGCTTTCCTCCGCCGATGGCCATGGACTCCGAGCGCTGGCGGCGCGTGCGTGGGGTGTTCGACGAGGCGCTCGAGCTCGATCCGGCCGCGCGCGCTGCGTTCCTCGACTCCGCGTGTGGTGACGATCGGGAGCTTCGGCGCGAGGTCGACGAGCTCCTAGTGGTCGACTCGGGTGACGCAGAGCTTCCCGAAGGGGCCGATCCGCTGGTCGCGGTGGTCGGTTGGGCGGCGGAGGCCATGGCTGTGGCGCCGCGGCTCGAGGGCATGCGGCTCGGCGCGTATCGACTCGAGCGCCTGCTCGGGCGCGGTGGCATGGGGGTCGTATATTTGGCGAGCCGCGACGACCGCGAGTTCGAGAAGCAGGTGGCGGTCAAGGTGCTCGGCGGTGTGGTCCAGGAGGCCGCGCTCGAGCGCTTCCGACGCGAGCGCCAGGTGCTGGCCCGCCTCGAGCACCCGGCCGTCGCGCGCTTGCTCGACGGAGGCACCACCGAGGAGGGCCTGCCCTTCCTCGTCATGGAGCACGTCGACGGCGAGCCGATCGACCGCTACTGCGAACGCGTGGGTCTCGACGTGCGAGAGCGGCTCGAGCTCTTCCTGCAGGTGTGCGATGCCGTGCAGTACGCGCACCGCAACCTCATCGTTCACCGCGACCTCAAGCCCGGGAACATCCTGGTCACCGGTGACGGCCAGCCGAAGCTTCTCGATTTCGGGATCGCGAAGCTGATCGCGGACGAAGGGGACGAGCCGCAGGCTGAGTCGCAGGGCTCGGTTCCGGAGCGAGACGCGGGGGAGGAGCCCGGCGACGAGGAGAACCTGCACCTTCACGAGCCCGGAGCGCGCGCGGAGAAGCCAGCCGGTCGAGCATCGCTCGGCGCGCCTCCGCCGTCGCAGTGGGGCACGGTCCTGCTCACCGGGAC
>DATLFI010000275.1:0-19484 GCA_035524895.1 Thermoanaerobaculia bacterium
CTGCTCGAGGGGCGCTGGCGCGATCCCATGATCGGCCGCGATCTCCTGAGCGGGCTCGCCTGCGTCGCCGCGACCCATGGCTCGGTCGCGCTCGCCTATCGCCTCTACCTGGCGCGCGGCGCCACCCAGATCGACGCCCTCCATCCCCACGGCCTGGCGCCGCTGCGCGGGGTGCTGCCGACGCTGGCGAACGTGCTCCATCCCGCCGCTCTGCTGGTGCCGTTCGGCGTCATGTTCGTACTGGTGCTGATGCGCGCGCTGCTGCGCCGCCCGTGGCCGTCGACGCTGGCGGCGGCGGGGCTGATCGCCGGCTTCAGCCTGCTGCTCAACGGCCTGCACCCTGCCGGCCTGGTGCTGGCGTTGATGATGATCGGGGTGGGCGCCCGCTGGGGCATGCTCGCCCTGGTCGCGGTCGGCTTCTTCACCGTCAACCTGGTTCTCGTGCCGGCGGTGGCCGATCCCGCGCTGTGGTGGACCAGGATCTCCTGGCTGGGGTGGGGGCCGGTGGTGGCGCTCGCGGTCTACGGCTACCGCGTGGCGACGCCGCGGCCGGGCGCCGTCCGCGCGCGCAGCGACTGACGCTCCAGCGCCGAGCCGGCCACCGAGCGGCTCACCCCGCGAACAGCTTCGCCAGCTCGTCGGGTCTATGGATGGTGAGCTGGCGCCGCCCCGCCACCGACACGACGCCGTCCTTCTTGAGCCGCACCATGACGTGATTGACGCGCTCGCGCGTCGCCGCCACCATCTCGGCGATGTCGCTCTGCGTCAGCGGCAGCGTGATGCGGACGCCCTCCTCGACTGGTTCGCCGTACTCCTCGGCCAGCGTGTGGATCTGTCTCGCCACGCGCCCGGTCACGTCGAGGATCGAGAGCGCCTCGATGCGCTCGTTGGCGGAGCGCAGCCGCACGATGAGCTGGGTGATCAGGTTCTGCGACAGTCCCGGGATCGACTCCAGGCACTCCTTGAAGGTTTTGCGCTCCATCCACACCAGGGTGGTGGTCTCGCGCGTGACCACGTCGGCCGAGTGGCCGGTGGGGCCCACCAGACCCATCTCTCCCAACGTGTTGCCGGGGCCGAGCAGCGCGAGCGTCACCTCCGCCCCCTCCGAGGTGTAGTGCTGCACCTTGACCGATCCCTCGAGGATGACGAACACCTTGTCGCCGCGCTGATGGGCGCTCGCGAGCTGGGTGCCGGCCGGCACCGTGCGGTGATGGAGCAGCTCGGCCAGACGGTCGAGCGACTCGGCCGAGAGCCCTTCGAAGAGCGGCAGCTTGGACAGCACGTCGATCGACACCGTCGCGCTCACGGCGACGCCTCCAACGAGGAGTGGCGGTCGCCGGCGAGCGCTCCCGCGAGCGCCCGCCGCGCGGCATAGAGCGCCTCGGGCCGGCGGTCCCAATCGAAGACCGAGCGGGCCAGCTTCGCCACCTCGCGGCGTGCCAGCTCGGCGTTGCCCGAGCGCTCGAGCAGAACCAGGTACTCGTAGTCCTCGAGGCCCTCGCGGATGAGCTTGAGGCGGACGCTCTCGATCGGGATGTGGGTGCGGCCGCCGATGCGATCGGGCGTGCCGGGATAGAACAACGTGCCGTCGCCGTTGCCGCCGTGCAGGTACTGGTCGTCCCACGGGCTGCGCTCGGAGTTGTAGGCCTCGACGGTGTTGTAGTAGAGCTCGCCCGCGATGTCGTAGGCGAAGGCCAGCCACGGCATGATGCGGTTCGCCACCGCGTCGACGTCGACCACGTAGCTGGGCCAGCCGCTGAAGGTGGGCGCGTCGCCGACGATGCCGCAGCCGTGGCTCATACAGGACTGGTACCACCACACCTTGCGGCCGGCACGCTCGGCGGCGGCGTATTCGCGCCGCGTCACCGTCTCCTCGCAGTAGGGATCGATCCCGGGGCGCCGTTCGATGCAGTTGACCGGCGTCGCCCAGACGTCGACCACGTCTCCGAGCGGCGGCGCGAGCTGTTCGGTGAGGAGCGTCCGCAGCCCGGGCGCCGCTTGACGGGCCTCGCGGCCGATGGCGAGAACCTCCGGGTAGTGATGGTCGCGGCTGGGCTCGTCCCACAGGTAGAGGAACAGTCGATCGAGCCATCCGCGCTGCTCGAAGTGACGGACCCACTCGCGCCAGTACAGGACCTTGCTCTCGGGATTCGGAAGCGACGGCGGCGTGCGCACGTCGATCGAGGTCACGCGCGCGCCGGCGAGCGGCTCGCCGTCGCCGAAGACGGTGCCGTCGAGGAACGGCTTCACCTCACCGTCGTAGCGCTCCCACCGCAGCGAGACGCGCTTGGCGTTCGCCTCCCATTCCGGCGGCATCATGCTGCCGCCGTGCGCCGAGATGCGGTGGCGCAGCAGCGCCGTGGCGTACACCCGGCTGAGCTCCTGGTTGTCGGCGTCGCTCGAGTAGCCGCCGTGGTGCTGGCGGAGCGCCGAGATGCCGCTGAATCCGAACGAGGTGGGCAGGCTCGAGGTCGACGGCAGCGTGAACGGCAACACGCGCAGCACGATCGGCGCCTCGACCGCCGGCGCGCCCTTCACCTGCGCCACCACCTGACCGCGATAGTCGCCAGGCGGCGTCGAGGGCGGCACGTAGAGGTCGATCCACAGCGGCTGATTGCGTCCGGCCTGAAGCGCGACCGGAAAGGCGCGCCGCTTCTCGCCGGCGTAACGATCGTGAGCCGGCACCAGCGCGTCGGGCCATTCTCCGGCCTCGCCTTCGACCGAGGACGGCGTGCGCACCCGCAGCCAACGCTCGACGTAGACCGTCGCCTGGTCGCCCGCGACGCGCGCACCCGCGGGACCGAGCAGATCGGACACCGTGGCGCCGGCGACCTCGAGGCCCTCGACGCCGGCGCGCAGGACGAGCTGCAGCGGCTCGAACTCGTTGCGCGCCGCGGAGAGCTCGATCGGGCCGGAGGGCCGGGGTCGATCGCGCGGGCGCACCTTGTCGAGCGCGTGGGTCGTCCACCACTGGAGATCCCCGGCGGCGGCGCCGTGAGACGAGCCGGCGGCCGACGGATCGCGCGCCGTGCGATCGCCGGGGGGCGCGCCGAAGGCGGCCAGCAGCAGGAGGACGCCGAGCCATCTCACGGTCGCCTGGCCTCCGGGGTCTCGAGCCGTCGCGGCGCGGCGGCGCGCCGCCAACCGGTGCGGGCGTGGATGGCGAAATCGACCAGCCGGCGCCGCGCGCGGTGGAAGGCGCCGAGCGAGCGCTCGGCCGCCGGCGAGAGCTCCAGCCCGTAGCGCACCTTGCCGTTGGTCATCCGGTAGTCGCCGGAGCGGAGCGCGGCAAGGATGTCGCGGCTGCCGGCGGCGGCGACCGGCAGCTCGACTCCCACCGAGCTCAGGTGGCGCACGCCATGGAGGTCCTGGCCGCAGATCGGCAGTCGTCGCGCTCCCAACAGCCGGTAGCCGCGCGGATCGGGACCGAACGAGCCGTCGTACGGCGGCTTCGAGTTCCAGACCTCGACGGCGTCGCAGACCTCGAGCAGCATCTCGGGAATGCGGTGGCGGTAGCGGCCGGGGTGGGCGATCGCGACCAGGCCGCCGGCGGCGCGCACCTGGTCGGCCCAGACCCGAGGATCGGGATCGTCGAGCCAGCGGTCGACGCCCAGCGCGAGCACGTGATAGCCGCTCCAGCTCCGCTCGTACCCCGGCACCAGCAGGCAGTCCTTCGCCCACCGGCATTCCTCGACCAGCGCGCCGAACGACACGTAGTCGAGGCTCTCGAAGTGGTCGGCGAGCAGCACCGCGCCGAAGCCGCGCTCGCGCGCCAGCCGGGCGATGGTGCGCGGCGTGAGCTCGCCGTCGGTCGAGAAACAGGTGTGAGCGTGCACCAGTACCTTCATCGCACCATCTCCCTGCGCTGTGCCGGTTCCCCGAGGAAACCCTGAGCTACCGCGCACATCTCCTCCACCTTGTGGTCCCACGACTCGGTGCGCATCGCCTGCGCGCGCGCGGCGCTCGGCCCGGTCGTTCCCTCCGCCACCAGGCGGTCGATCTCGCGCACGAACTCCTCCGCCGTCCGCCCGATCCGCACCGGCGCGAGCCGCTCCGCTTCCGGGATCGCGGTCGCCACCACGGGAAGTCCAGCGGCCAGGTACTCGCGCAGTTTGAGTGGGTTCGCCGCGAGCGTGAGGCGATTGATGCGGAACGGAAGAATCGCGACGTCGAAGCCCCGGCACCAGGCCGGCAGCGTTTCGTAGTCGCGCCAACCCACGAGATGGACGTTGGGAAGCGACTCGACCGCCTCAGTCGAGGTCCTGGCCTTGCCGACGAGCACCATCGACCACTGTGGGCGCGCCTGCGCCGCCGCACGGATCAGATCGAGATCGACCCAGTCCTCGATCAGGCCGAAGAAGCCGACCACCGGCCGCGACAGGCGCTCGAGCTCTCTAGGGATGGGGGTCGCGGGGTCGAGCGCCCGGCCGAAGTGAGCGACGTCGACGCCGTGCGTCACCAGGAAGGTGTTCGGATTGAAGCGACGCTTGTCCTCGTAGAGCGGCCCGGCCGAAACCAGGACCAGGTCGCTCTTGGCCAGCAGCCTGCGTTCCATCTCCGCGATCCCGGCGTCGGCGCCGGTGAACTCGGTGTACTCGTCGACGCAGTGATAGATCGTCAACCGCTCCCCGAGCGTGCCCACGACGTCGGCGGAGCTCGGCACGAAGGTCCAGGTGATGGGGCGCTCGAAGCCGAGCTGGCCGAGGACGGCGAGCAGGCTGCGCCGCAACCAGCGCCGGTTCAGGCGGCGTGCCATCGCACTGCCGTAAAACGGCAGGATCAGCGGCGTGAAGGCCCACAGGTTCTCCCCCACCCGGCGACAGCCGCTGCTGCGCTGGCGCAGCTTGTGGATCACGCGGCGCAGGTCGTGGGTCGACGCGGTCGGCTTGCGGTTGCCCAGCGAGTCGACCCAGAGCACGCGATTGGTGCGCGCCAACCTGGTCATGATGTGCTTCTTTGACAGCGGGTCGCTGTCCCAGTCGTTGGCGAAGCAGACGATGTCGTGGCCTTCGAGCATCACCGTCTCCCTCTTCATCCAGCGGCCACGGCGGTGCCGGCGCGGCGCCGCACCTCGCTCCGGCGCTCCGGCCGGAAGCGACGCTCGACGAAGACGCCGTGCCAGGTCTCGAACACCAGCAGGCTCCAGAGCTCGTCGTCGCGCACCGCGACGCCCCGCTCGTGCTGCTCGACCAGCTGCTCGACGGCGTCGATGTCGAACCAGGAGCGGCACGCCGAGTCGCTGGCCAGCAGGAGCTCCCGGGTGAAGCCCCGGAGCTCGTGGCGCAGCCAGGACGAGGTCGGGGTCGTAAAGCCCTTCTTGCCGCGCTTGAGGATCGGGGCCGGCACCACGCCCTGCATCGCCCGCCGCAGCGCGATCTTGCCAGTGGCGCCCCGGCGCTTGAGGTGCTGCGGCAGCGCGAGCGCGAGCTCCACCAGCTCGTGGTCGAGGAACGGCACGCGCAGCTCCTGACTGTGCGCCATCGTCATCTTGTCGGCCTTGACCAGGAGGTCGTCGGGGAGCCAGACCTTGACGTCGGCGTAGAGCATGCGGTCGAGCGGGGAGCTACTCGCGGCGAACGCCGCGAAGTAGGGGTCGAAGACCTCGTCGAGCGGACCGTCGGAGACCGCCGCGGCGTCGCGGCCGAGCAGCCGCGCCTTCCAATCGGCGTGGAATGCGCGCGAGACGCCGCGATAGCGCGCTTCGAGCGGCAGGCCGCCGAGCCGGGCGTAGTGCGGCAGCTTGTCACCGGGCAAGAGCGCTGCGGCCAGCGGCGCCAGCAGGCGTGACGCGCCGGCGCCCAACTTCGAGCGCAGGCGCTCGAGCGAGAGCATCCGCCCATAGATGCCGTAGCCGCCGAGGATCTCGTCAGCGCCTTCGCCCGAGAGGATGACGGTGACGTGCTCGCGCGCCTCGCGCGACAGGAAGTAGAGCGGGAGGCACGCCGGGTCGGCCACCGGCTCGTCGAGATGCCAGACCAGCCGCGGCAGCGCGTCCTTCCAATCCGAAGCCTCAAGCCGGATCTCGTGATGATCGGCGCCGAAGCGCTCGGCCGCGAGGCGCGCGAAGTCGAGCTCGTTGGCCTCGTTCCCCTCGCGACTCGAGGTCTGGTAGCCGACGGCGAAGGTCGACACCCGGCGGCCCTGGGCCAGCCGGCTCATCACCGCCAGCATGGTGGTGGAGTCGAGGCCGCCCGACAGGAAGAGCCCCAGCGGCACCTCCGACATGAGGTGCGAGTCGACGCTGGACTCGAGCGCCTCGCCGAAGCGGCGCACCAACTCGTGGTCGGAGCCGGCAGTCGCCTCGGCGGGGGCGAGGTCCCAGTAGCGCGGCAGTCGCACGCAGGTCTCGTCCCACACCAGCAGATGGCCGGGCTGGAGCTTCTGGATGCCGCGGAAGAGGGTGCGGGGCCCCGGCACGAAGCGCAGCGACAGGTAGAGGTCGAGCGCTTCGGGGTCGACCTCGCTCGGCACGCCGGGCACCTCCTGCAGCGCTTTGATCTCGGAGGCGAACGCCAGGAAGTCGCGCCCGACGTGGTAGTAGAGCGGCTTGATGCCGAGCCGGTCGCGGCCCAGCACCAGCCGGCGGCGGCGGCGGTCCCACAGTGCGAATCCGAACATGCCGCGCAGCCGCGCAACGAAGCGCTCGCCGTCGTCCTGATAGGCGTGCACCAGCGTCTCGCAGTCGGAGTGGGTGCGGAAGACGTGGCCGCGACCTTCGAGCGCGGCGCGCAGCTCGCGGTGGTTGTAGATCTCGCCGTTGCAGACCAGCGCCACCGAGCCGTCCTCGTCGTAGAGCGGCTGGCGGCCGCCGCTGCGGTCGATGATGCTCAGGCGCCGGCTGCCGAGCCCGACGTTGCCTTCGACGTAGGCGCCGGAATCGTCCGGTCCGCGGTGCCACAGGGCGTCGGTCATCGCCTCCACCAGGAGCGGCTCGACCCGCGCCGCGCGTTCGAATCTAACGATCCCGGCGATGCCGCACATGGAGGCTCTCCTCGATCCGATGGGGCGCCGCGGCTCGCGCCGCCGCCGCGCTCCAGAAGTGATGAACCGGCTGCGTGCTCGTCAGCATCCGCTCGCCGCGCAGCTTTACGCTCGACGCGTCGAGCGCGAGCAGAAGGGCGGGACGGTCGTCCTCCAGGCGCAGCCAGAGGACCTCGGCGCGGGCGCGACAGGGCCCGGCCTCGACCAGCGCGCCGGCCGAGGCGAGCACCACCAGGTCCTCGCCGCGGGCGTGCGGGATCACGAACGCGATCGCGGTGGCGCCCCGCTCGACGGCGTCGACGACGCGGACCGGCACCGCGCGCGCGCCGGCGGCCACCGCCGCGCCGCGGTCCGGAGCCGTGGCGGCACCCGGCTGCCGCGCCTCCCGGCAGAGTGAGAGGATCGTGGCGCAGACCGCGGGGACGCGCGAGATCCACCGCGTCTCGAGCACCGGTGCCGGCCGCATCTCGCCGTAGCGCCGCGACACCCAACCCTGCGGCGGCGCGGTCGCTCCGCACACCAACCTGCCGGTGATCGGCGCGCTGGCGAGCAGTCGCAACGCGAGGCCGACGCTACCGACCCGGGCCACCGCGGTCATGCCGACGCTTTTGGCCGCCGCGCCGGCGGCGTTTCCGACGGCGCCACGCGCCGCGGCCGGGGCGATGACCGTGGCCGGGTTGAGCAACGACACCTCGGCCCCCGGGGCGAAGTGCCAGAGCAGCTCGAGGCCATGACGCCCGCCGCCCCCGCGCGGGTCGCCACCGGCGCCGGCGTCCGCCCGGCGCACGTCGTCGAGCACCAGCCAGTACCCGTCCTCGATCGAGAGCACGCGGCGCCGGTGCGTGAGCCCGAGCGTGGCGGCATAGCCGTCGTGCTCGCCCGCGGCGTAGTGGATTCCGGGATAGCTCCCGTCGCCGAGCGCCCGCGTCCGCGCCTGGCGCGTCCAGCGGAAGGTGTCGGCCGGAGCCGACTGCTCGGCGTCGTCGACCACCAGCGTGTTGTGCGCGCGCGTCGACCGGAAGAATGCGCGCCACTCGGGAGCGGCGTTGTAGACGCCGGTGCCGGAGTCGACCAGGAGCTGCTCGCCGCTCGCGCTCAGAACGATCGAGAGCGCGTCGGCGTGGCCGTGTCCGCCGCCCAGACTGCCGAGGTCGCCGCGGTCGAACACCAGTTGCGCGCTCGTTCGCGCCCAACCGGTGCGTTCGACGACGTAGCCCGCCGCGTCGAAGCTCCTCCGTAGGGTGGCCGGCGCCGTGACGGGCAGCGTCTCCCAGGCCTTTAGGCCCTCCTCGCCGAGCAGCCAGAACGCCTCCTCGTAAAACGCTCCGGCACGGCGCTTCCAGTCTCCGCGATGGAACAGGGCGGCGCCGGCGCACAGCAGATCGCCGGCGTCGCCGTAGTGGGTGGTCGAGCCCAGCGCCAGCACGCGCCCGCCATCGTCGTCGCCGAGCAGTGGCAGCTTGAGATCGGGACCGGCCAGGTGCGCCAGCGCGTCGAACATCCGCTCGACGCCACGCCACACCCGCGGCTCGACCGGTCGCCCGCAGCGACGGGCCAGCGCCAGCGCCTGCAGATAGAAGTCGGCGGCGTAGCAGTGGTAGTAGGGCGAAAGCTCGGCGTGCACGCCGTCGTCGAGCACCTGGCGCTCCGCCTCGCGGTCGAGCAACGCGCCGCCGAGCTCGAGCCACCGGCGGCCGCGCGGGCCGTCCCGGAACAGGAGCCCGCCGACGTAGAGCGCCGTGGCTTCGCCCAGCAGATGGGTGTTCGGGCTGCCGTAGAGCGAGAGGTAGCGCGCGACGTGGTCGAGCTGGGCGTAGAGCGACTTGCAGATGCGCAAAGCAGCGGCTTCGTCGAGCGCCGCCGAGGGCAGGACGTAGAACAGCGTCCACAGCCAGGACAGCGCCCGGATCGCGAGCTCGAGGCTCGAGTGCCAGTGCAGCCCGATACCGCGCGGGTTCTGCTCGATCCAGCTCAGCATCTGCGCCACCGCCTCGCGGGCGTAGCGCTCCTCGCCGAGAAGGAAGTAGGCCTTGCCCAGCCGCGGCAGATGCTGGTGGCGATTGAGCTCGCACACGCGCTTGGCGTCGGCGTCTGGCTCGCGCACCGGGTCGTACGACGAGAAGTGGCGGCGCGGCCACACCGTGCCCGAGACCGGGTCGCGGTGCCAGTCGATGTCGGCGCCGAGCTCCACCTCGCCGTACCCGAGCAGGTCGACGCGGTGCTGGCAGAGCCGCTCCGCCTCGGCGGCGGCGGCCGAGAGCCAGCTCGGGAAGCGTCTCCACAGCAGCTCGGCCACGGCACGACGCTCGGCGGGCGGCGCCGGTAGGTAGAAGCGCGGCGCGACGGTGGCTTCGAGGTGACGGAGCAGCGAGCCGTTGCGTGCGCCGCAGCCTTCGAGCAGGGAGCGGTGGCTCTCCTCGCGCGACGCGGTCCCGATCAGGCGATCGGCGCGGGCGTGGAGAGCCTGGCGCAGCCGCTCCCCCACCTCGCGCGCGCTCATCACGCGCAGTCGCGCGGCGCACGACGCCAGGCGACCGCGGCGCGTCGTGGCCGCGGCCGAACGACCGGCGCGCGCCTCGCGATAGATCCAGAGCAGGGCGTCGAAGCCGCGCTCGGCGTCCGCCGCCCGCGTCGGCGACGACGCCGCGCCGTCGCGCGCCGTCGCCAGCACCTGGTCGAGGCGCGCGGCGAGATCGCTCGCATCGCCGCTGCGGTGGAGCGTAGCGCCGGCCGGTCGCTCGACGGCGTCGCTCGCCACCACCGGTAGGCCGAGGGCGAGCGCCTCGCGGACCGAAATCGCGTCGCCGTCGGCGAGCGCCGGTCGCGCGAAGACGTCGGAGCGCGCCATCACCGCGAGACAGACGCGGTGAGGAAGATCGCCGGTGAGGAGCACTCGCTCGCCCAGACCGAGCTCGTCGACGCGACGCCGCGCGGCGGTCCAACCCGAGTCGGCGCCCGCGGCCGCGCCGCCGCCCATCACCACGCAGCCCAGCCGCGGCTGCCGCGCGGCGAGGCGCGCCACGGCGTCGAGCAGCAGGTCGAAGCCGTACTCGGGCCGGAAGAAGAGCGCGCTCGAGACGATTGGCGAGCGGCTCGCGACCCAGGAGGCGACGCTTGAGGGGAGCGTCGTCGCCCGGGGCGGAGTGACCAGGTGCGCCGGCAGGATCGCGAGCCGCTCGGGGTCGGAACCGTGGGCGAGCAGGGCGTCGTGGATGCGCTGGTTGACGCAGATGACGCGGTCGTAGCGCGCCAGCGTCGCGCGCTCGAGCCCGCGCGCCAGGGCTCCGCCGCGCTCGAGGAACTCGGGGAGGAGGCCGGAATGGAGCGTGAGCACGCGACCGGGCGCGCGGCGCGCGGTGGCGGCGCAGGCCAGCGCCATGCACCAGCTCGCGACGCTGTGTCCGTTGGTGTGCAGGTGGAGCGTGTAGCCGCGGCGCGCGTGGACGTCGATGCGCCGGAGCAGGCGGGCCACTGACGCCAGCGTCGCCCAGGCGCCGCCGCGCGAGCGATGCCCACCCGAATCGAGCACGCGGCAGCGCGCGCCGGCGAGCCGGAGCAGATCGCGCGCGGTCGCGACGTGGACCGAGATCCCGCCGTGCGGTGGCGGGGTGGGGCCGACCAGCAGCAGCCGCGGCGGCCAGGTCGGGTTCATCGCCGGATTCCTCGCGCCTGAAGCAACGCCCGACGCGACGGCTGAGCCATCGGAGCGCCCTCGAGCAGGCCCCGGTAGAGCTTCATCATGCGCTGGAACATGTGGTCGATCGTGAAGTGCTCCTGATAGCGGCGCCGTCCCGCCTCGCCGAAGCTCGCTGCCAGACCCGGCTCGCACAGCAGCCGATCGATCGCGGCGGCGAGACGGTTGGGATTCGCCGGCGGCACCAGGAGCCCGGTGACGCCGTCATCGACCACCTCGGGGTTGCCCCCCACGGTAGTGGCTACGGTGGCGACGCCCGCCGCCAGCGACTCGATGAGCACGTTCGAGAGGCCCTCGGTGAGCGAGGGCAGGACGGAGACAGTGAACTGCGACAGCAGACTGTTGCCGTCGCTGCGCCAACCGGTGAAGAGCACCCGGTCGGCGAGGCCGAGGCTGGCGGCGCGGCGCGCAAGCTCGCGGTCGTATTCGCCGGGGCGGCGGCGGTCGATCACCGGACCACCGATGACAAGGAACCGCGCGTCGGGGTGGCGCGGCGCCAGCACCGCGGCGGCGTCGATGAAGTCCTCGACACCCTTGATCGGTGTGAGCCGCGTCACCACGCCGACCAGCGGCGTGGACGGCGCGAGACCCAGCTGCCGGCGCAGATCGGGTCCGTTCGGCGGCGGCGGAGCGTACTCGATGCCGTTGTGGATCACCTCGATGCGGGCTGGGTTCCAGCCCTCGCTGCGGAGGCGGCCGGCGACGGCGTCGGCGTTGGTCACCACCGCGTCGGCGAGGGACCCGACCAGACGCTCTAGCCGCTGCTGCGCCGAGGTCCACATCGGCCCCATGTCCCGCACCGAGGCGATGATGGCGGGGGTGCCAGCGAGCCGGGCACTGAGCACGCCGAGCACGTTGGTGTAGAACCCACTGGTGTGCACGACGTCGATGCGATGGCGCCTCAGGTAGCTCGCGAGGCCGAGCAGCGGCTTGATCACCGAGGGGCGGCGCATGCTCCGCAGCGGGTACTCGGAGATGGCGACGCCGAGACGCTGGATCTCCTCGCTGAGACCTCCCTTGGCGCACAGGCAGGCGAGGTGGGTCTCGACCCCGGCATGGTGGAGCGCGCGCGTGAGATTCACGACCTGGCGCTCGGTGCCGCCGATGTCGAAGGTGTTGACGAACTGGAGGATGCGCATCGTGTCTCTACGGGGACGATCTCCTGGGATTCCTTTGAGGTCGGCAAGTAGCGTGCCAGGGCGTCGAGCTGGGTACCCGAGGCACGGGGGGGCGGCGGCGAGCGCTGCTTCCTCTTCGTGGAACGGGCTTGCCATGGCCGCTCAGAAGGCCAGCCGCATCCATCCTTCGCACTCGAGCCGGGTCAGGAAGACGTCGCCCGAGTGCAGGGCGTCGCGCACCGTGCTGTCCGCGGTGCCGTAGAGCAGCCAGAACCCGGCGTTGTCGAAGAAGCAGCGCTTCTGCGACAGCGGACGGTAGAGCTCGGGCTGGAGCTGACCGGACACCGCGACACAACCCTCGCGCCAGGCGTCGAGGAAGAGGTGATCGATCACCTCCGAGGTGGCGTCACGGCGGGCGGCGAGCTGCACCACCTCGCCAATGCCGCCACGCTTGGCGCGATAGAGGAACCACCCCATGGTGCCGCCGCGCGCGTCGACCACGCGGCGCTGCCGCAGCGGGCCCTGCCGATCGCTACGGCCGAGGATGTCGAGCAGCCAGCGCAGCGAAGGCTCGTCGTAGCAGGGACGCAACGCGTAATGACGCGAGAGCTCGCCGAGGCCGCGCAGCAGCTCGTCGGGCGCGAGCTCGGTCACCGCGGTCGCCGGCGCCGGGCGGTGGAACGGCGACGCCTCGAGACGCACCAGGGCGGCGTCAAAGGCGCGCGACAGCGGACGCAGCGCCGCGGTCAGGACGCCACGGCGTTGGCGGCCGTTGGCCGCGCCCCAGTAGGTAGTGACGAACTGCACCGGGCGCAGCGGCCGGACCCAGCGCAGGCTGTGGCCGAACGCGGTGCGGCCGTCGAGCGCCTCCCACAGCTTGCGGGAGCGGTCGTTGCCGTCGCACAGGACCAGGTCCTGCGGGCTTCTGGCCATGCGCTTCATCAGCTCGAGCGCGGCCATGGTGGCCCGGCTCTGCTGCTCGACCATGAAGTCGTGGGTGACGACGGCGCGCAGCCCGCGGTCCTCGAGCGACATCGGCCGCCGCATCGCGCCCAGCACGCCGACGATCCTGCCCTTGCCGTCCTCGTAGACCAGCGACGGCACGCTGTCGTCCAGCCAGGGATGGCGCAGGAAGATGTCGTCGAGGAAGCGCTCGAGCGCGGGTCGCGGCGACTCCTCGCCGTAGATCGCGCGGTGGAGCGTCGTGACCTGCTCGATGTCGCCGTCCGCCAACGTCCTGACGCGTCCCATGGTGATCTCGGTGGTATCTGCCGGCGTTGGCTGCCGCCGCTCCGCTCTCTACTTGACGGCGAGCCGCCGCGGGCCGAGGTCGTGGCCGTTGCGACGCTCGATCTTCGAGGACACGAACGCGCTGATCGCCGCGATCGATCGGAAGCGGTCGAGCTCGAGATCGGCGGCGGAGATCGCGATGCCGAACTCCTCCTCGAGGCCGACCAGGAGCTCGACCAGCCCGAGCGAGTCGAGCGCCGCCGCCTCGAACAGGTCGGTCGACTCCGACACGCCCTCGACCTGGAGTCGGTGCGAGAGGATGGCGGCGACGCGTTCTCCGACGTTCTGTGGTGCGTGCATGCTGGCCCCTAGCTCCTTCACCTGCTCACGAGCGCGTCATTCCGGGGGCGGCGACCTGGTCGCCGGCGCGGTCGCCGCCGTTTCCTCCCCGCCAACCGGCCGCGCCGGCGGCGTCGCAGACCTCCTGCTGGAACGCCTCGCGCAGCGCCTTGCGGTCGATCTTGCCGTTGCTGTTGCGCGGCAGGCGCTCGAGCGACTTCCACCGCATCGGCAGCATGTAGGACGGCAGCGTGCGGGCGAGCTCGCGGCGGACCGCGGCGGGATCGAGCTCCCCACCGGGAGCGGAGCTGTAGGCGCAGCACAAGAGCGCTCCCTCGAAACCGCCGGTCTCGATCGCGCTCACCGCGCACTCGCGCACGCCGGAAACGGCGTGCAGCGCGGCCTCGACCTCACCCAGCTCGATGCGATAGCCGCGACTCTTGACCTGCGAGTCGGACCGTCCCAGGAAGTACACCAGGCCGTCGTCGCCCTGGCGTCCGAGGTCGCCGGTGCGGTAGAGCCGCGCCGCGGGATCGGGCGCGCTGGGATCGCGCGGGAAGGCCGCCCGCGTCTTCACCGGATCGCGCCAGTAGCCGGGCGAGAGGCCGGCGCCGCGGATGCAGATCTCGCCGATCTCGCCGCGCGGCACCGGCTCGAGGTTGGCGTCGAGCACCAGGAGCTCTTCGTCGTCGCAGCCGGTGCCGATCGGGATCGCCTCCTGCTCGTCGCGCGGACAGCGCTCGACGGTGTGGTAGCTCGACGCCACCGTGGTCTCGGTCGGACCGTAGAGGTTGGTGAAACGGACGTGCGGCAGCCGCTCCATCCAGTAGATGAGCGAGGTGGTGGGCAGCACCTCGCCGCACCAGAGCAGCCGCTCGAGCGTGGGGAAGTCGCCGTGGCGCACTACGTCGAAGCGGGCCATGTAGTTGAGAACGGTCGGCACCGAGAACCACTGCGTCAGCCCGTGCTCGCGGATGAACTTCGCCAGCTCGTGGGGAGCCAGCGGCAGCTCGGGCGGCACCAGGTGGAGCTCGGCGCCGGCCGCGAAGGCGCCGAACACGTCGAAGGTCGAGAGGTCGAACTGAAGCGGCGACAGGCCGGACACGCGATCGCGGGCGCTCATGCCGAAGTAGCGCACTCCCCACTCGACGAAGTGGATGACGTTGGCGTGCGTGATCATCACGCCCTTGGGCATCCCGGTGGAGCCCGAGGTGAAGAGCAGGTGCGCGACGTCGCCGGACTCGCCGCGGGCCTCGAGCCCGTCGCCCGGGAGACGCTCGAGCTCGGCGCCGCAGAACGCCGAACTGAAGTGCTCGCCGGCGATGCCGTCGCGGTCCAGGGTGCCCACCTCGATCCGCCGGTGAAGCGTAGGGCTCGACTCGAGGGTTTCGTCGAGGACCGCGGCGGTCTTCGACGACCCCAGCATGAACTGCGGCTCGGCGGCGTCGAGCACCTTGACCAGCCGCGCCGCCGGGCCGGTGGGCTCGAGCGGCACCGCGATGCCGTCCGCCTTGTAGATGCCGACCAGTCCGACGATCGCGGAGCAGGACTTGGGGACCAGCAACCCGACGCGATCACCGGGCTCGAGGCCGCCTTCGCGCAGGCGGCGCGCCAGGCGGTTGGAGGCGGCGTCGAGCTCGGCATAGGTCAACGTCTCGCGGCGCCGCTCGCCGCCCGCGGGACTGCCTTCCGTGCGCGCTGGGGGCATGCCGGTGACGGCGATGTGGTCGGGATTCTCCGCCGCCTGTCGCGACACCCACTGGGGAATGCGTCGAATCGTCACAGCGCCACCTCGCTCGGGACTGCGTGGTCGACGGCGAGCACCGTGTGGTGGAGCTCCTCCTCGCTCGCCGGCACGTCCAGGATCAGGGTGGTGCAGCCGGCGACGATGTAGCGCTGCAGCTCGCGCGACACCTCCTGATAGCTGCCCACCAGATAAGGGCACATGGTGCTGTAGTTCTGGAACGGGAAGAGCCAGTACGGATTGCCTTCGGCGGCGTGGTCGTCGGCCAGGCGCGAGAGCTGGCGGTGCCACAGCGAGTCGCTCGCCTTCATCGCGAGCTGGTGCGTGAGCTGGCCGCGGCGGTCGGGCGGGAACTGCTGGTGCGCGGCGCGCCAGGCCTCGCGGGAGTCGGCTCGCGCGACGATGCCGACCCGCACGCCGCGCTCGAGGTCGCCGTCGGCGAGCGCATCCGCAGTACCGGGCGGCTGCGGATACTTGACGGCGGTGACGCCGAGCGCGCGGGCGGCGTCGAGGCCGGCGGCCGAGGAGCCCGACACGAAGATCTCGGGCTGCAGCGCCGCAGCGAGCGCCGGCTTCAGCCGCAGGTTCTCGACCTGATAGAAGCTGCCGGCGAAACGCACCGGCTCGGGGGCCTCGAGCAGCCGCTTCACGATCGTCGTGTACTCGACCAATCGCTCGTAGCGGCGGTCGTGCGGGGTGGTGTCGCCCAGCGCGTCGAGGTCGCCCTTGAAGCCGCCGGCCACCAGGTTGAGGAAGAGGCGCCGCTCGAACAGGTTGCTCAACGTCGAGACGATCTTCGCGACGTAGTAGGGGTGCATGTACACCGGCTGCACCGCGACCAGCGGAGCCAACCTCCTGGTCGAGCGCAGAATGGCGTGGGCGACAGTCCAGGCGTCGAGCTGGCCGTTGTCGGAATAGACCAGCATGCCCTCGCATCCCGCCTCTTCCGCCCAGCACGCCATCCGGCAAGCGCGCGCCAGGTACGCCGCTGGATCGGCCTCGGCCGAGGCGGGGCAGGTCGAGAAGAGTCGTAGGGGTCGGTGATTCACGGCGTGCTCGCTGGGCCAGCCCATCCCGCTCGAGAATCGATCGTCGACTCCGGCGCCGGGGTAGGGAGCAATTGAAGTGCCAACGGCAGGGCCCGGCGAGGCCGCTCCGATCCCCCCGCGCCAGGCGTCCGGGACGCCGCCGTAGCGGCCGCCGCCACCCTCGGAACCGCTCTTCTCCCCACTGGAACGTGGCTTCCCCGCGCCGGCAACCGGCCCGTTACAGGGACGGGCTCTCAGGGTCGGGCGCCGGAGCGCCGCCGATCGGGCTCTCGATCGAGCTTCCGGCGGACGGGCTGTAGCGCGCGTTGCGCAGGCCCTGGTCGAGGAAGGTCCGGCACCAGAGCTCGAAGGAGATCAACGTCCAGAGCTCGAGATCGAGCGGGCGGCCGGCGCGATGCAGCCGCAGCAGGGTCTCGATGTAGGCGGGGTCGAAGTAACCGCGCCGGCGGCTGGTGTCGGAAAGCAGCAGCTCGCGCACCAGGGCGCCGAGCTGGCCGCGAAACCACTGGCCGAGCGGAACCGCGAAGCCGCGCTTGGGGCGGTGCAGGATGGTCTCGGGAAGGATCCCCTCGAGGGCGCGCTTGAAGATGTACTTGGTGGTGGCGCCGCGCAGCAGGAGCTCCGGCGGCACCTTGGCCGCGAGCTCCACCAGGACGTGATCGAGCAGGGGCACCCGCGCCTCGATCGAGTGCGCCATGCTCATGCGGTCGACCTTGGTGAGGATGTCGAGCGGCAGGTAGTTCTCGAGATCGAGGCGCTGCAGCGTCGACAACCAATGACGGTCGGAGTCGTCCGCGCCCATCGGGGAGGTGGACGCTCCAGCAGCGCCGCGCACGGTCTCGAACACGTCGCCGCGGTAGAGGCGGCGCCGCTGGTCGAGCTTGAACAGCGTGCCGGCGTCCTCGTAGCGCTCGGTTCCCACCAGCGCCAGATGACGCAGGTACTCGCGGCCGCGAGCACCCTCCGGCATCGCCGCGCCGACCGTGCCGGCCAGCGACCGCAGCGGCTTCGGACGGAATCGGTTCCAGCGCTGGTGGCGCTCGACCAGGTAGCGGTCGTAGCCGGCGAAGAGCTCGTCTCCGCCGTCGCCGGAGAGCACCACCGTCACTTCGCCCGCCGCCAGCTTCGACACCATGTAGGTCGGGATCGCCGAGGCGTCTCCGAACGGCTCGTCGAGAAACCACGCCAGGTCGTCGAGCACGCCGAGGACGTCGGGCTCGAGCACCTGCTCGCGATGATGCGTGGCGAACGAGCTGGCCACCAGGCGAGCGAACTCGAGCTCGTCGAACTCGCGCTCGCGGAACCCGATCGAGAAGGTCCGCACCTCGCCCCCGCCGGAGCGCGCCATCGACGCCACCACCGCGCTCGAGTCGACGCCGCCGGAGAGGAACGCTCCGAGCGGCACGTCGCTCACCAGGTGCAGGCGCACCGACTCGTCCAGCGCGCCGCGCAGCGCCTCGATCCACTGCGCCTCGGTGGGGCCGTAATCGGGTTCGAAGCGGGCCTGCCACCAGCGGCGGATGGCGACGCCCTGGTCGGCGGACGCCAGCAGGAGATGGCCGGGCTCGAGCTTGCGCACGCCCGCGACGATGCTCTGCGCCGGCGGCGTCGTGAGGTGCCGGAAGAGGTGGTCGACCGCGCTCCAGTCGAGCTCCGGCGACTCCCCCATCGCCGGCAGAATCGCCTTCACCTCGGAGCCGAAATACAGGCTGCCGCCCCGCTCGGCGTAGAACAGCGGTTTGATGCCGATGCGGTCGCGCGCCAACAGCAGGGAGCGCGAACGCTCGTCCCACAGCGCCAGCGCGAACATGCCGCGCAGGCGGTCGAGGCAGCGCGCACCGTGCTCCTCGTAGAGGTGCACGATGACCTCGATGTCGCTGCCGCACGAGAAGACGTGGCCCTTGCCCTCGAGCTCACGGCGCAGCTCGCGGAAGTTGTAGATCTCGCCGTTGGCCACCACGCGAACCGTGCCGTCCTCGTTGGCGATCGGCTGGCGGCCGGTGGCGAGATCGATGATCGACAGCCGGCGCATGCCTAAGCCGATGCCCGGCGCGCTCCACAACCCCTCGTCGTCGGGCCCGCGGTGCACCAGCGCATCGGTCATGGGGCGCAGCTCCTCGATCGCCACCGGCGCCCCGTCGAAGCGCAGGATCCCGGCAATGCCGCACATGACTACCTCCGTACCCTCGCCGCCCAAAAACGAGCGTGCGCCGGCCGCCGCGATCCACCGGTGGAGGAGGCGGCGGCCTCGGCGGGCAGCAGACGAGCCGCCGACGCCAGCCCCAGGATGAGATAAGGGAACCAGCTCAACAGGTATCCGCCGGTGAGCCCGCACGCCAGGAAGCCGTAGAGGGCGATCTCCTGCGCCGACACCAGCCGGTGGAGGTCCGGGCGTCGCGCCCGCTTCCAGGCGCGCGAGGCGCGATGCGCGCCGGCGAGGGCGGTTCCGAGCATGAGCAGGAACACCCCTCCACCGAGCACGCCGGTCTCGGTGAAGACCTGGACCGCCGTGTTGTGCACGCCGAGCCACGAGTTCCAGGAGGTCATTTCCGGCGGCGCGTAGAGCGGCCAGCCCAGCACCGAACAGCCCAGCCCGACACCGAGGAGCGGATAGTCGGCGAGCATCGCCGCTCCGGTCTTGATGGTGGCGAAGCGGAGATCGATGGTGGCCTGGTCGAGGAGTTGGCCCTCCGTGTCGCTGCGGGTCCAGTACGAGGTGACGAAGATCAGACAGGCGCCCAGCACGCAGGCGCCGATGATGCGGGCCGACGCACTGCCCCAGCGCACCAGGCAGAGCACCAACACCACTCCCAGCGCGAGCAGACTGCCGCGCGAGAAGGTGATCAGGAGAGTGGCGGTATAGACCAGGGCAGCCAGGAGCCACAGCGGCTTGGCGAGGGCCCGAGCGTCGGACAGCAGGGCCAAAGCCAGCGGCATCAGCAACACCAGCGAGTAGGCGAGGTCGTTCGAGTTCGCGAAGATGCCGAGCCAGCCCGCCCGCGCGCCCTGCGCGAAGCCGCCGGCGGGATAAGCCTCTAGAGCTCCGATCGCGGGGAAGAGGCCGGCGAGGACCGTGACCCCCATGGCGATGCGCAGCTTCCTCCAGGTGTCCACCGTGTTCAGCACCAGCAGGTAGACCGCCACCATCTTGAGCAGACCGAGCCCCTGCTCGGCCGCGTAGCGCGGCCACAGCGCGCCGAACGCCGAGAAGCCCGCGATCGCGACGAACGCAAGCAGTAGGTGGGTCTCCGGCCGCGCCAGCCGGACCGGCCGGTGCGCCAGCCACTTCTCGAGGAAGAGGACGCCGAGCGCGGCGATGGCGACGGTCT
>DATLFI010000276.1:0-15308 GCA_035524895.1 Thermoanaerobaculia bacterium
ACGATGAGGAGGCACGATGAGGAGCTGTGAGCGACAGGCGACGCGACCCCGGGGCGCCGATCGTGGGAACGCGTGGCGACCGAGAAAGCCTCCCGCAAGCTGTTGAAGGGCCCCTGGAGGATTTGGGTGGCACCTCTCTCCGGCAGCTTGACCGAGCGCTCCCTGGAGGATTTGGGTGGCACCTCTCTCCCACCGCACCTCTCTCCCACCTCTCTCCCTCTGGTAGTGCCCTACGCAGAAGCTCGCAGCTACTCGCTCGCGTCACTCGCCAAGAGGATTCACCCAGCGCAGATCGCCGAACCGAGCGAAGTCGGCATCGGCGGAGCACAACGCCAGACCGTGCTCGATGGCGAGGGCCGCCAGATGAGCATCCATGACCAGCTTCGGGGTGATCCCTCCCGGCCTCAGCAGTCGGTCGAGAACCTCCTCGTGCTCCTCACCTGGCGTCGGAAGCCAGGTCGTCTCCAAGGCAATCCACTCTCGAACCTGCTGCCAGGCCGCGGCCATCGTCAGCGGACGAGGAAAGAGCCTGGTGTTCGTCGACAGCCGGAGGAATGCCAGCAGCGATGGCCAGGGGAGGCCGACGCGATCAGCGCCGTTGAGCTTTCCGTCGAGCCACCGATGTGCTCGAGGGTGCTCGGGGAAGCTGCTCAGCTTTGCGTAGAGGAGCAGGTTCGCATCGACCAGGATCAACGGAAGTCCTCGCCCTCGGCAAAAGCGAGTAGGTCGTACACGCTGTGCACTCCCTCTACCGCCGGCTTGCCCGGGTCGAGCGGCACCGTCACGTATCGTTTCGGTTTCTTCGGCGACTTCTCCGCCAGGAGCAGCCCCCGACGTAGAGCATCGTTGACGATCTGCTTGTGCGTCGCCCCCGTCCGCCGCTGAGCCGCCTTGATGGCGGCAGCGACATCGGACTCGAGCGTGAGCGTGGTCCTCATCGCGCCCACTCTAACAGCTCTGATGCTCGCGCATCAACTGGGTGACGCTTGGCCATCGCCAGAGAGACAATGCGACGGTCCCAGGAGCTCGTGAACCTACGAGATCGCGGAGTCCGGCCAGGCGCGATTCCCGCGGGAAATCGCGCCCCAATGCTTCGAGACTCAACTGACCTGTGGCTCAGCGGCAACTCGACGAAGATCTTCCCGCCGCGATGGACCGCGCTCACAGGTCGATCAACCAAGGTGCTCATACCAGCTCCGTAGGATGACGTCGCGATTCTCGAGAGCGAGCTCCTCCGCGCGTCGAAGCTCCTGGAGTTTCAAGTCGACGGACTCGCGCAGCTCCACACCGGATTTCAGGTCGAAGACTGCTTCGCCCGCAGCCCTTCCGGACATGAACGTGGATCGGGCGATGCTCGTTGCTGTGGAAGAAGAACCGGAAGCCTTCCTTGGTGAAGATCGTCGGCACCGCGTCGACTCCTACGACGAAGGCAGCTACTCGAACCGCGAAGCCCTCGACCCCGGCTGCCGGCAACGCGTCCTGCGTGCCACTAGCTGACATCTCCGCGCCGCCGGCACCTCAATCGGGTGCGCCAGTCGTCGCTATGCGACGGCCGCGGCGAACTGTGCGAAAAGGTCTCCGGGCAACGCGTGCACGAGCCGCCAGGTGATCGCCATCGGCTTCTCTCCGCGGTGCTCGACGTAGTTGGCGGGACCGAGGAACCAGAAGGCACGATCGTCGACGCGGAGGCGCGCGAACAGCAGCACCGAGGAGCCCTGCGCCTTGTGGTTCTGGTAGCGGAGCCCGGTCTCGCTCTCCGCTCTCGTCACCCCCTGACTCTCCCAATGGATGAGCTCGCGCGAGATGGCGTAGTCGCGGTAGCGCGTGGTGGGAGAGAACGAGCCGCTCGATTTGTCGAGCGTGAACGCAAAGACATCGGTCCGCTGATCGGGGAGCCAGCGTACGCCGGTCTGCCAGGAGGGAATCTTCGCGCCTTGCCCGACGCCGAAGGCGCCGAGGATCTCGAGGCGGGTGTAGCGGGCATGGACCTGGAGCGGAACGTCGGGGTGCGAAGCGAGTCGGTGGTGGAGGTGATCGACCCGATGGGAGAGCAGACCGAGAAGCTCCGCTGTTTCGGCCCGGACCTGCTGGTGGCGCCAGAGCAGATCCCAGCCCTCTTCCTCGCTGGTGTGCTTGGTGAACACCTGGTCGCCGATCTGCGCCGCCAGCATGCGCGCGAGACGCCGCTGACGCTCAGGCAGCTCAGCGATCCTCGGAGGTTGGTCGCCCAGGAGCAGCGAGCAGTACGTCGCGATCCGCTCCTCGTCGTCGACGTGTAAGAGGCGGCCCACGGCGCGGCGCAGCTCGGCCTCTCTCGGCCCTGGCTGGAGGACCTCCAGAGCGGCGCTCTGCCGCAAGTCGGACCAGCTCCGGTTGCCGGCGTAGATGTCTTCGAGCTCGAGGCCTGACTCCAACAGGTACTGCGCCAAGGTCGGGTTCGCACCACCCGCGGCGAGCTGCCTGAGCTCCTCGACCTTCGCGGGCCACTGCGACGGTATGGCGCGCCGGAGGCTCTCCAGGACCACTCGCTGCGACACGCTGTCGAGCTGCATGTGGCAGCCCGCAGGCAGCAGCGGGAAGCCCTGCTCGACCCAGCGCTCGACCTCGCGCCGGGTGCCTCCGAGCAGTGCGCGCAGACGCCGATCGAAGCGGAACTCCTGCCTGTGGAGGCCCACGAAGTCGAGCACCGTGCAGAAGGGTTTGCCGGCAGCGCACCGGAGCCCGCGGCCGAGCTGCTGCAGGAAGAGCAGGGGGCTCTCGGTCGGACGCAGGAGCAGAAGGGTGTCGACGTTCGGGAGGTCGACGCCCTCGTTGAACAGGTCGACCGAGAACAGCACGCGGATCGCGCGCGATCGCAGGGCTGCGAGCGCGTCTCGACGCTCGTCCGCGGGGCTGTCGCCCCACACGGCTGTGCTCGGGATCCCTGCCTCCCTGAACGCTCGAGCCATGAAGCGGGCGTGGTCGACACTGACGCAGAAGCCGAGCGCGCGGATCCTGCCGACGTCGTCCACATGCTCGGAGAGGCTTTGGATGACCTGGCGCGCCCAGACGTCGTTGCCCGTCATCACGTTGCTCAAGCCTTCGACGTCGTACCCAATGCCGCGGCGCCACGGGACCTGCCTCAGGTCGAGGCCATCGTGGATCCCGTAGTAGACGAACGGAGCGAGCCGGTGCTGGTCGATCGCGTCCCAGAGCCGGAGCTCGGCCGCTATGCGACCGTCGAAGTGCCCGAGAATGTCGAGCCCGTCGCTGCGCTCGGGCGTCGCCGTCAGCCCGAGCAGCTCTTGCGGCCGAATGTGCCCGAGAAGCCTCGCGTACGACTCTGCCGCGGCGTGGTGGAACTCGTCGACGATCACGACGTCGAAGTGATCGGGTGGGAGATACTCGGTGCTGGCGGCATGGAGGCTCTGGATCGACGCGAAGACGTGCTCGAACTCTTCCGGACGGTGGCTGCCGACCCACAGCTCGCCGAAGCTCGGGTCGCGTAGCGCGTGCCGGAACGTAAGGAGCGATTGCTCGAGGATCTCCTTGCGGTGCGCGACGAAGAGCAGGCGCGAGCGGCGAAGGCGTTGCCGGAGCCGAGCGTAGTCGACCGCCGCCATCACGGTCTTGCCGGTGCCGGTGGCCGCGACGAGGAGGTTGCGGTGGTGGCCGCGCTCGCGCGCCAGCGCTATCTGCTCGAGCAAGCGCTCCTGGAACGGCTCCGGTCGCAGCTCGATGGGGCTCAGGAGGAGGATGGGCCCCCTGGCGCCGTCGTGCTTCGTTTGCTCGGTGTACTCGTCCCGATCGAACGCGCGGAAGTCGCCGCCCTCCCAGTACGACTCGAACACGGCGCTGACCTTCTGCAGCAGGTCCGGGTTGCGCGCGCTCGAGGCGCGGACGTTCCACTCGAGTCCGGTGACCTGCGCCGAGTGCGTGAGGTTGGACGATCCGATGAAGGCGGTGGAGAAACCCGACTCGCGGTGGAAGAGCCAGGCCTTGGCGTGCAGACGGGTGCTGCTGGTGTCGTACGAAACTCGAACCTGGGCGCCCAGCTCCACGAGAAGCTCGAGAGCCGCGAGCTCAGTCGATAGCGTGTAGGTAGTCGTCAGCACGCGGAGCTCGCGCCCAGACTTGCAGTGACGCAGGAGCGCAGCCTCGAGGGGACGCAGCCCGCTCCTCCGGATGAACGCCATCACGAGGTCGATGCGGTCCGCGGAGGCGATCTCCGCGAGGATCTGCCGTCCGACTCGCGGCTCGCCGGGCGCGTTGGTGAGCACGGTGGTGTCGAGCAGCGGTGTTAGCGGCTGCTCGATCTCGGCTGGCTTGCCGTCGGGTCGGCGATGCCGGATCGCTCGTAAGAGCTGCCCGGGCTCGACCGGCAGATCGATGTCGAAGGTTTCTTCCAAGTCCAGCGCGGCTTGGATTGCCTTCTGGGTCTGGGTCAGGAGCTCGCGAGCGATGACCACACCCAGGTGCGCCCGCTCCTCGTCGGGGAGCGTCGAAAGCGCACGCTCGATCACCCGGGCGACGTGCAGGGCGAGACGGTCGGCGGCGTCCGCAGGATCGAGGCGCCTACGGTCGATCAGGTCGCCGGCGATCTCGGCGAGGTCGGCGGCGAGGGACTCGGTGACTAGCACCTCGTAGAGGCCCGGAGCGCGCTTCGGCATCGGGCGAATGCTACCGGCCTGGTCGCGAGACCGCCTCACCCTAACCGGGTGCCACCCTTGGAAGTGGGTGGCACCTCCACCCAGGCACCTCCACCTGGCACCTCCACCAGGACCGCGCCCGTAGCTCGCAGCCGCAACCAACCGACACCTCTTCGCCGCCGGGAGCTCGTTCTGTGACGCGAGCGGGTGCGCACGCTGTTCGCCCTTGGCACCGATGATGCACTAGCCGCAGGAAGACGATTCGGTACGCCCGCGTCGTCGAACCTACGAAATGGGCCGGGCTGCAGTTCGCCGCCCGGATCGGCAGAGAAGTCTCGAGTAACGGAGTTTTCAGGGAGAAGAGCTATGAGATATCGCTACACGTCCACTCGTCGTCTTGCGACCGCAGTGGTCGCGACGTTCATCATCGGGGTTGCCGGTCTTTCCGCGGGCTTCGCGCAGGATCCCGCCGGCCAGGCCGAATCCTGGCGCGATCAGATCGGACCCAACGACGAACAAGTCACTGGAATCGTCGGTGCAGTGCACGAGGACACCTTCTTGTTGCAGTCACACGGCACCACGTACTTCTTCGAGAAGCCGAGCGACGCGGCGCAGCGGGCCAATGTGAGGACCGGGAACGAAGTGCAGGTCTTCTTCGATCCTTCTGGCTACCAGCGAGACGGTAACTCCTACCACCGCACCTCGGTAATCGCACGGACCGGCGAGTCGACTGACTTGCAGACAGCGTCGAGACCGGAAGTCGACGGCGACCCGGCAGCAGCGGGGCTGCAAAGCCGGACCTCGACACAAGCTGACCAAGCCCAAGTCTCGACCGACGCTCAGTCGACTGTCGTCACCGACGACTCGCAGCAGGATCGGACTCAGCTCGCTCAGAACGAGAACCCGGATCGGTACGACGAGCAGACTCTTCCGCAGACCGCCGGAGTGTTGCCCCTCGTCGGCCTGATGGGTCTCCTCGGACTGCTCGGCGCCGTCGCACTACGCGTCTTCCGTTCATGAGCACGTGCTCGTTGCGATCCGGCTCCTCGTCGCGCCGAGCACATTGGTAGAGCGGGAGTCCTATGGTTGGGCGCGCCTCTTTGGAGGCGCGCCTTTCCTGTTGGGGGAGCTGGGCCTCGCGGTGCCGCTGCCTACCGGCTCGTCCCCTTCTTCGACTCGGAGTCGGTGATCCGGTAGAGATAACGCTCGCCGCGCAGGAACAGGTCGTCGCCGGCGATCGCCGCCGAGGCATCGAAGCGGTCGTCGAGGCGGTTGAGGGCGAGCATCTCGAGCTCGTCGCCGTCGGCGAGCACCAGGGTGACTCCTTCCTGATCGGTCACGTAGATCCGCCCGGCGGCCGCTACCGGCGAGGCGTAGACATTGCGGATCTCCCGCAGGCGCACCGCTCCCGGCCGGTCTTCGCCGGTGCTGGCGACGACCCGGGTGAGCACCCCCTGGTAGTGGCGAAGGTAGAACAGCGAGCCGCGGTAGAGCAGAGGTGACGGCACGTACGGCGCGCCCTGGTTCCGCGCCCACACGAGCTGTTCCTTGCCGGTGATGTCCCCGCGCGCACCGGCGAGGCGGATCGCCAGCATCGCCTGCGTGTCGTAGCTGCTGCCGGCGAAGACCATGCCGTCCGCGGCCACCGGCGACGCGACGATGTTGCTCGAGAGTCCACCGTGCTCCCAGATCACCTCGCCGGTCGCGAGGTCGTAACCGCGCAAGCGATTGGTGCCGCTCACGATGACCTGGGGGCGGCCGTCGTGCTCGACCACGATCGGTGTCGCCCACGAGGAGGGCTCGTCGCGGGGCGTGCGCCAGATCTCCTTCCCGCTCCGCTTGTCCAGGGCGAGGAGGAACGAGGGCCCCTCGTGGTCCCAATTGACGATCAGCGTGTCGCCGTAGAGAGCCGGCGAGGCGCCCTCGCCGTGACCGTGCTTGGTCTGCATGTCTCCGAGGTCGGTCTTCCAGAGCAGCTCGCCGTCCCAGTCGAGGGCGTAGAGACCATGGGAGCCGAAGAACGCGTACACGGCGCGGCCATCCGTCACCGGGGAGGCGGAGGCGAAGCTCCCAGTCTCGTGACCGCCTTCGATGGGTGTTCCCTCGCCCACCGTTCGCCGCCACGCGATGCTGCCGTCGCCCCGGTCGAGCGCCAGCACCACAAAGCGCTGGTGGCGAACGGCACGCAGGTTGTGATGCTCCCCTGGGCGCGGCTCGGGCGCTCTCGGCTCCCCCACGGCGATCGCGGTGCTCAAGAAGATCCGACTCCCCCACACCACTGGAGTGGAGTGACCGCGCCCGGGGATCTCGACCTTCCAGGCGATGTTCTTCGACTCGCTCCACTCCACCGGTGGGTCGGCGTGGGGAGCGACCCCGCTGCCGAGCGGCCCGCGCCACTGCGGCCAGTCCCGGGAGCCGCCGGCGTCGGCCGACGACGACGCCAGGGAGGCGAGCGCGGAAGCCAGGGCGAGCACGAGCACCGCGCGACCCCTGTTCGGAAAAGAGCCCGCCGCCACCGGCGCCGGTCGCGCTTCTTCGGCAACGTCGACTTGGAGCGTGCTCATCGCGGGGCGACCTGAGCATGGCATCCTACCCGCCAACCTTTGGTATCGGCGACGAGTCTCGCCGGCCGCATGGTGCGCCTGCCGCTCTAGCGGCGGTCCCCGGCCCTCGAACACAGCCAGCGCCGGTCTAACGTCTCCACCGGCGTTTCAACGCCCCGAGGGCGCGTCACCGCACTCGAATCGAGGTCGTATACTCGTCGTCGTGGCGACCACGCAGACGACGGGCCGCTCGAACCTCGCGGGTGAATCCATCGTGGAGGACGCGACGCACGCGAGTCCGGCGTCGCTGGCAGCCGATCCCACCATCGAGGCCTACAAGCCCGGTGTCGATCGCACGCTGCTGCGCGAGAACCTGCGGCTGACCACCACGGAGCGGGTCACCAAGATGATCGCGGCGCTTCGCTTCGCCGAGGCGGTGCGGCGCTCGCGTCCCGTGTCGAGCGGCAGGTGACGGACTTCGAACGACTCCTGGCGGTCCTTACGCAGGGGCGAGTCGAGTACATCGTCATCGGCGGTTTCGCGGCGACTGCGCACGGTTCTGCCTACCTCACCGTCGACCTCGACATCGTGTACGGGCGTACTCCGGAGAACCTGGAGCGACTCGCCGCCGCACTGGACGCTCTGCAGCCGTACCTGCGAGGTGCCCCGCCGGGTTTGCCGTTCCGGCTCGACACCGACACCCTTCGGAGAGGGCTGAACTTCACACTTACGACAACCGCAGGAGACCTCGACCTCATTGGCGAGGCCGCCGGCGGCGGGACTTACGAGGCGCTCCTCCCGCACAGCGAGCGAAGGGACCTCTTCGGGCTCGAGGTCCGATTCGTGGACCTCGTGACGCTGATCCGCCTCAAGCGTGCCGCCGGGCGTCCGAAGGACCTGGAGCGCGTGGCCGAGCTCGAAGTCCTCCGCGAGGAGCGCGACCGAGCTGGGGAGTCGTAGGTCACCCGACAGGAGCGCCGCACTCAGCCTCAGGCGGCCCGGTGGGCTCGCTGCCCGAAGTCGCCGGCCAGGATCCCGCGAATCGAGAGATCCTCGTCGAGCTCCGCCCAATGGAGCCCGAAGGGCGAGAGCTCGATGTGGTCGAGCGCTTCCGGCGGCTTGCCCTCCAGGCGACGGTTCCCGGCAATCGGAAAAGCGATCTCCAATCCGCTCGCCAGCTCTACGAAGATCTTCCCGTCGCGATGGAACGCGCTCACAGGTCGATCAACCAAGGTGCTCATGCCAGCTCCGCAAGATCAGGGCGCGATTCTCGAGGACGAGCTCTTCCGCGCGTCGAAGCTCCTGGAGCTTGAGGTCCACGGACTCGCGCAACTCCACACCGGATTCTACGTCGAAGACGGCCTCGCCTCCGCCCTTCCGGACATGCACGTGGATCGGGCGATGCTCGTTGCTGTAGAAGAAGAAGCGAAAGCCTTCCTTGGTGAAGATCGTCGGCACCGCGTCGACTCCTACGGCAAAGGCAGCCTACTCGAACCGCGAAGCCCTCGACACGGCTGTCGGCGGCGCGTCCGGGTCGCTTCGCCGTGCTCGATGGTCCGAGATCCAGGTGCGTACCCAGCCTCCGATCTGCCCTCTGGAAGACGGCCTGACGGTCGCTCGAGCCGATGCTGGAGCCGGCCTCCGACTCAGCGAGGAGCGTGAATTCGGCCGGTTGCTCTCACCGCCCGCCTGGCGCGACAAGTCGAGGTAGAGCCGTGCTCAAGCCTCGACGATCGCGACCTCGTAGTCGGCGATCGAGGAATCCCGCGTCACGATCGCAAGACGCTCGCACTGCGCCTGCGCTACCAGCATTCGGTCGAACGGATCGCGGTGGATCGGCGGCTCCCTGGAGGATTTGGGTGGCACCTTTCTCCGCGCCTGACGATTCTCAGAGCAGCTTCAAGAAGGCGAGGAGATCCTCGATGTCCTGGTCGGTCAGCTCGACGTTGCCGTCGGTGATCGGGAAGCCCATGTCGCTGTCGAAGAAGAAGCGGTACTGGTCGAGGACGTCCTCGAGCGTCTTCGCCGAGTTGTCGTGGAAGTAGGGAGCGGTCTGCGCCACTCCCCACAGCTGCGGCGTCTTGAACATGTTGACGAAGAACGCCGGATGGAGGATGCAGAGCGACTCGGGAGGGAGCAGCTCGGCGATCATCGGGATGGCGTAGGCGCCGGGGAGCAGGATTCCCGGGTCGGCGGACTGGACCGTCACGGTGGTGCCGCAGGCGTCGGTCACGTCGTACGATTCGACGGGGTTGTTCAACAGATTGCGGGCGCTGACGCCGACGTCGAAGGCGCGGAGACCGGGCGGCGCGCCGGTGGCGGCCTCGGTGAATTCGTTGGCGACGTTCAGCATGGGCCCGCTGTGGCAGAACGCGCAGAGCCCCTTCTTGCTCGGCGGGTTCCACGGAGCGTCGACGAAGAACTCCCGGCCACGCTTTTGGGAGTCGGTTCGGCCCTCGGGGAGACGCGGCGGGGGCCCGCCCGCGGCGAACTTGCGGAGTGCTTGGCTCGAGAAGAACCTGCGGTCGGTTTGCTGGAACTCGGCGATCAGGTCGAGGTCGAGCGACGTGACAGGGACCGTGTTCTGGGCATGACCCTGGATCGCGCCCAGGGCCTGGTCCTGGAGCGTCTGGTCACGCAGGTCGTACATCAGGGCCGGATCGAGAGCCGGCGTGTCGACGGTGCTCGGGACGCCGCGCGCAACGACGACGCTGGTCGCGGCCGGATCGCCGGTCAGCACCACCCCGGGAGGCAGCTCCCGCCGCACCAGGATGGTGGCGTGTTCCTGGATGCGCGAGGTGCCGTCGAAGAAGTCGTCCAGTCCGTCGTGTCGGAACAGCTCGTCGTCTGGGTCCCTTATGAGCCTCAGCACTACTTCGGCGGGATCGATCGTCCCGTTCCGCCCCGAGTGACAGGTCTCGCAGGTCCGTCCGTTGCCGCCGAAGTCCTCCTTCTCGAACAGCCGCTTGCCTTCCAGTCGGCGCGCGACCCGACACGCACGCGCCGTGGGAGTACCGCCCTCAGGATCGCAGCTCGGTCCGACGAGGGCCCGGTTGGCGGCGCCAGCTCCGAGCTCGGTCTCGGCGGCCCCGGCCTCCGGCAGGGTCCCGAGGAGGGAGACGATCGAGAGTGACAGAGCGAACGCGAAGAGCACGATCAGACTGCGGGCCATGCTGCACCTCCGAGAGCGTGGAGCCGCTCGATGCGGCCTGTCCTGGGGGTGCCAGTGTGCCGAGCCCAGAGGTGATCGACCTGATCGAAGTCGAATCCTCTGGTGATCTCCCGACGATCGTGCGGGGCCGAATTGGCGGAGCCTCACCCTCCCGGAAGCCCGAGGCGCTCGATCAGCGCCGCCGCGCGCGGGTCGGCGCGGTACCGCTCGAACAGCGGCTCGCCCGCGATCAGCACCGCGTGAAGGCTCGGCTGGTCGAACGCCTCCGCCATCGCCTCGAAGAAACCGTCGACGTCGTCTCGTGCGGCGTGGATCATCGCCCGAGCGAAGGGCGGAGCCGCGCCGGACGGGCTCCGTTCCAGAAGACTGGCCTCGACCGCCGTCGCCTCCTCCTCCTGGCCCGCGCGCAGGTAGGCGTGCGCGAGAACCGCCAGGAAGTCGGGACGGCCGGTCGCCGCCGCCTGCTCCAGGGCGTCGATGGCCGCCTCGAGTCGGCCCAGGTGGAGGCTGGCGATCCCGACGATCAGGAGCGCGAAGGGAGCGTCCGGCGAACGCGCGACGACCGACTCGCCGACCTCGATGGCCTCCTCCGATCGGCCCGCCATGTGCAGCGCCTGGGCGAGCCACGCACCTGCCATCGGCGAGTTGCGGTCGACGTCGACGGCTCGTCGCGCGAGCTCTACCGCCTGCTCGTGCCGACCCGAGAACGCGCACGACGCCGAGTACCGGCCCCACACGTCGACCACGTTGGGCGCCAGCTCCACGGCTCGCTGGAATCTCCGATCCGATTCGTTCCAGTCCCAGTCGTGCTCCCAGGCGACCGTGCCCAGGCACGACCACGCGCTGCCGAGGCGCGGGTCGAGGCGGAGGGCGCGTTCGGCGGCGGCGCGCGCCTCGCCGTAGTAGCGGACGGGCTCCACACCCTGCCAGGCGAGGACGATGTTCGCCTCCGCCAGGCTGACCAGGGCTTGGGCATAGTCGGGATCCAGCGCCAGCGCCTTCTCGAAGTGCTCGATGGCGCGCAGGGCGTCGGCGGGAATCATGCGTCCGAGCCCGAGCCGGCCCCTCAGGAAGTGGCGGTAGGCCCGGAGGTCCTCGGTGTCCGGCTTTGGCACCCGCTCGGCCTCGGCGGCATCGAGCTCGTGTGAGATCGCGGCCACGATTCTCCGGCACACCGCGTCCTGGAGGTGGAAGACGTCGCGCAGAAGCTCGTCGTAGTGCGCCGCGAACAGCGCCCGGCCGTCGCTGCAGGTGAGCACCCGCGCCGACACCCGGATGCGATCGCCCTGACGCTGCAGGCTGCCGTCCACCACCGCGTCCACCCCGAGCTCGCGCCCCGCGGCCACGGGGTCCTGATCCAGCTCGATGAACCTCCGCACCGTGCTCAGCGGTCGCACGACCAGAGCGCGGAGCCCCGCGAGCCGCGTGATCAACGCGTCGGCCATGCCCAGCTCGAGCCCCGGATCCCGCTCGTCGGCCCTCAGCGGTCGGAACGGCAGTACCGCCAGCACCCGGACCCGGCCCGATCGGTGCTCGGTCGCGGTTCGCTCGACGTCCGCCGCGAAGCGGTAGCCGACGCTCGGGATCGTGCGGACGAAGCGCGGCGCCCGCGGATCGTCGTCCAGGGCGCGCCGGACCTCCTTCACGCAACGCGTCAGCGCGGCGTCCCCGACCACCGTGTCGGGCCACAGCTGCGAAAGCAGCTCGTCGCGCGAGACGACCCGCTCCCGGTGCTCGACCAGGTACCGGAGGGTGTCGAAGACCTTCGGCTGCAGCGGCACCTCGACGTCCCCCCGCTCGAGCCGGCGCTTGGCGACATCGAGCGTGAAGTCGCCGAACCGTAGGTTGGACTCGATGGGTTCGTGTCTCACGGGCGGGCAGGAGCTCGAACGTCTGGATTCCACGGGGCCGATAGACGGAGAAGCCCCTGCGGTCGAGGGCAGCAACTCGCCGCACGCGTTCCCGCTCGGCGACGCGCACGAGGGCTGCGTCGGCCAGATCCATCGGCAGGCCCCGGTATCTTGCCATGGGCTCCGGGGTAACGGGTGTCGGAGACGTGCGGAGAGGATCCTCCCTGGAGGATTTGGGTGGCACCTCTCTCGTCCAGCGGCTGCGAGCTCGCGATACTTCGCCTGTCGGCCGTCTGTGACATCGTTCACCGACCGCACGGATTGCCGGGAAACGAGCTGGTGCCCGGCCGCCGAAGGAGGTCGCCATTCACCGCGCTGCGCCTCTCCAAGTTCCTCGGCCCGTCGCCTGGTTTCCGGATGAACCTCCCGGTTCGCTGGGACCACTATCACGGCCAGCGCAGGAGGCGGAGACGCTCGAGCAGATTCGCAAGGCCAGGGCATCGTGAGAGCGCAGATGACGTGCCGAGTCGCCACGCTGGTGATGACGCTGGCTGTCGCCCAGGGAGCGCACGCGCAGACGCTCGACCTGCGTGGTCTCGGCGGCCGAGCCGCCGGTCTGGCGGGTGCGGGCAGCGGCGCGATCGGCGATGCGTCGGCGGTTGTCGCCAACCCGGCGATGCTGTCGCGCCTCGAGGGCCTGTCCGTGCAGATCGCTGCCCGGAGCGTGGACCAGGATGCTGCCGAGTACTCGATCGAGGGGACCTTCGACGCGACAAGCCTCGACGAGCGGTTCACGAGCGCGGCGGCGTTCGTGGCGTGGCGGCCTGGGGGCGACGAGGGCAGGCTGGGCTTCGGCCTCGGCGTCTTCTCGCCGTTCCACATGGAGACGGCTTGGGATCTCGAGTTCTTCCGGCGATTCGACACCCGCATCGAGCGAGTGGAGCTCGAGGAGGTCGCGGCGGGGGTGGCCTTCAGGATGGGCCGTTGGAGCGTTGCCGCCGGTCCTCGCTACGTCTCGGGCGACATCGAGCGCGTGGTCTCGATGTCGTTGGGATCGCCGCCCGTCACTGCGTTCCGTGGCGAAGCCGACGTGCGAGCGCTGGCGGAGGTCGCCGATTGGGGCTGGTCCATCGCGCTCGACCACCAACGCGAGAACTGGGGCGCCGCTCTCGTAGCCCGCTCGCCGATCGAGCTGCGCGCCGAATCGCAGGGGGCGAAGGTCGAGCTGGTCGACCTGTTCGTGGCCGTCGAGGAGCTTCGCGAAGCGGCGCTGGATGTCATCGAGCCGCAGCTCGAGCTCCTGGAGTCGTTCGACTATCCGCTCGCCTTCGACTTGCCGCTCGAGCTGCGGGCGGCGTTCTGGCTCAGGCCCAGCGCGCGCCTGATGCTCCACCTCGAGGTGGCCCATCAGCAATGGTCCGAAGCCCAGAGCTTGACGCCGCGCTTCCACTTTCGCAGCCGCCTCCCGATTCAGTTTCCCCAGGAGCGAGACCACGACGACACCTTCGCTGCCAGGCTCGGAGCCGAGCTCACGCTCGCCACGAGCTGGCGCCTCTACCTCGGCTTGGCCGACGAAGAGTCGTTCGTCGGCGAGGGCACCCTCGACCCCGGGTTGCCGGCGGGTGACGCGGTCGTCTTCGGGCTCGGGCTCGGCTGGACGAAGCGAGGCTTCGGGATCGATGCCGGCCTGAACCTGCTCGACATCGACGACCAGGTGCGCCCTGGCACCGTCCGCGACGAGACCATCGAGACGGATCGCAGAGAGCTGACGGTCTCGCTGCGTTTCGCGCTGTAGCCGGAGCCTCGGTCGCTCGATCGCTCCGGGGCGTCTTTGGCCCCTGGAGGATTTGGGTGGCACCTCTTTCGGGCCGGCCTCAGTCCGACGCATCGTGCTCCACTTCCCTGCATCCTGCCCCGCTCAGCGAGACTGGCGGCTACTCGCTCTAGCCCTCGGTGCCCGCGCCGGCTAAACCCGACCCGCGTCGCGCAACCACAGCCCAGACCCTCGGTGACCTCCAGCGGCACCAGTGTGTCTCTACGAGCCAAAAACGCGCCGTGTTCTGCCGCACTGGCCGCGAACCCCTCGACCCCTCGCGCGAAATACGCCCCTACCCCCTCCGTCGCCACGAAACCGACCGTCAGGATCGAGGCTCGTCAATACTTCGGGCTAGCTGACACCTCTGCGGGCCTCTGCGCCGCCGGGAAGTGCATGGCACCCACTCCTCCCAGCACCCACTCCTCCCACTCCTCGCCGAACCGGCTTGGACGGCGGAAGAGGATTCAATCGGCGTCAAGTTGATTTTCTGGCTGTGACCCCAACTTTATCTTCTACGGAAAGTCTGCTCGAACGGACTCCGTCTGCCTTTTCCCCGCCCCCTTGACAGGTGCGCCCAATGGACGACGTTAGGTTTTCTCTGGACTGTTATTAAGCTCCGGAACGCGCGCCGCTCGGAAGCGCGTATGCTTTCCCTATGCCCCTCACGCCCAAGCAGCGCCTGGGGCCCTATGCCATCGTGGAGATGGTGGGGGCCGGCGGGATGGGAGAGGTGTATCGCGCGCGGGATACGCGCCTCGATCGCGTCGTCGCCATCAAGGTCCTTCCCGCCGGGACAGGCACCGCGGCTTCGGCGCGATTCGAGCGCGAGGCCCGCGCGATCTCGCAGCTCAGCCATCCCCACATCTGCCGGCTCTTCGACCTCGGCAATGACGAGGGCATCGAGTTTCTGGTCATGGAGCACCTGGAGGGCGAGACGCTCGCCGAACGGATCCGCCGTGGACCGCTTTCCATCACGGAAGTGCTGCGGTACGGAAGCGAGATCGCTGACGCCCTCGATCACGCCCATCGCCGCGGCATCACCCATCGCGATCTCAAGCCCGGCAACGTCATGATCACCGCTGAGGGAGCGAAGTTGCTCGACTTCGGGCTGGCCAAACTGCTCGAGCCTGCCCCACCTGTCGACAGCTCGGCAACACCCCAGCGCCCCGCCACGCTCACGGCGCACGGAACCGTCGTCGGCACCACGCTCTACATGTCGCCGGAGCAGATCGAAGGCAAGCCTCTCGATCACCGCACCGACATCTTCTCCCTCGGCATCGTCCTCTACGAGATGCTCAC
>DATLFI010000277.1:0-30752 GCA_035524895.1 Thermoanaerobaculia bacterium
GAGAGCAGTCGACGAACTCGACGTAGAAGGCATCCTGGCGTTCGCAGAACGCATTCTGCTGCACGCCTCTGACCTGTGGGCGCAAGCCTCCCCGACTACAATCGGCGCTTGCACCTGTTCTTCCCGAGGGCGTCGCGTACGACGGAAATCGGTTTAATCGAACCGCCGCAGCCGCGCTACTTTTCAAGTACTTGGAGCCCGGTGAACGGGCCGAGGAAAGTCTGGCGTCCCCAACGGGATTCGAACCCGTGTTCTCAGCTTGAAAGGCTGGTGTCCTAGGCCGGGCTAGACGATGGGGACGTGAGGCGGGGCCGCGGCGGCGCGAGCTGCGGGAGTATAGCGGCTGGGCCGGTCGCGGAGCGCGATGTTGCCCCCGGTACCCGTTCACCCTTCCCGAAGTCGCGCCAACACCGCCTCGCCTCGCGGCGACAGGCGATACCCCACCTCGAGGCTCTCGGTGAGTCCGAGCGCCTTGAGCTTGCGGACGTCGGTCTTGAAGCTCGGCTTGTCGCGACCCAGCGCGACGCAGAGGTCGCCGGCGCGGACGGCGGGGCGTGCGGCAATGAGCTCGAGGGTTTGGCGCGTCCACGGGCCGGCGGGGGCGCGCTCGTCGAGCTTGTGGAGGCGGGTGCGCACGGCGTCGAGCTCGACTTCGTCGTCGATCACGGTACCGCGCAGGGCGATGCGCGGGTCGGGGCGCAGCGCGCCGAGCTCGATGCGGTAGACGACACCCTCGGTGCGGTGCGCCAGATCGCGCAGCAACTCGTCGCGCGAGGCGTGGCCGGCGCGAATGGCCTCTGCTTCGGTGATGCGCTCGGGCGCGACCGGGTCGACGCTGCGAATCTCGAGCTGGCCGATGGGCGTCAGGAGCGTTCCGCCGGCGCGCACGGTGGGCCGGCGCCAGCGCCGGAAGACGAGCGTGACGGTGCCGTCGGCGATGCCTTGGAGGAAGCGGCGGCGGAGGATCACTCGGGATTCCTGTCTCGGCGGGGCGAGGACATCCCACGCACCGCCATGGAACGATACTCGGGAGCGCCATCCTGAGCGGAGTCGGTTCGCGAGCTGTATATTGAGCTCCAGCGTGACGCCATGACCGACGACCGCATGCTCCAGGTACTGGAAGCCATCCGCGACGAGGTCCGAGCGACGAACGTACGGCTCGAGACCTTGGATGGCCATGTGCAGAACACGAACGAGCGTCTCGAGTCTCTGGAAGTCCGCGTTCAGAGCACGAATGCTCAGCTCGAGACCCTGGACGGGCGCGTGCAGGACTCGAACGTACGGCTCGGGGCGGTCGAGGAACGGCAGCAACGCGTCGAACAGCACTCGGCCGATCTCGGGGATCGCTTCGATCGCATGACGCGGCGCCAGACGGAGAGCGAGCTACGCCTCTCGGCCGAGGTCGCCGCGCTCGCCGACGCGACGAAGCAGGTTCGCGACCTGCTCGCCATCGCCTCGACGATCGTCGCTTGATCGTCGACCACGAACGCCGGCTGGTAGAAGTCGAGAAGCGACGGACCTTACGCAGCTCGCGGCGCGCGACCGGCTCATCGCCTCAACCGTAGGTCGCCTTCATGTGCGCGACCGACTCGCGCACCAGCTCCTCGAGCACCTTGGTGTCGACGTCGGCGAGGCGCTTGAGGTAGAGGCAAGACTTGCCGGTCTTGTGCTTGCCGAGCCGCGCCATGAGGTCGCCGTACTTGTCGAAGCCCGGCATGATGTAGAGGGTGAGGTCGCGTTTGCGCGGCGCGAAGCCGACTCGGAGCCACTCTCCGCTGCGACCGCTGGCGTACTGGTAGCGGTAGACGCCGAAGCCGACGATGCTGGTGCCCCACAGCTTGGGCTCGGCGCGCGTGATCTTCTTCATCATGCGCACGAGCTTCTGGCAGTCGGCGCGCACCGACTCGTCCTCGATGCGCGCGAGGAAGTCTTCGACGCTGACGTCGGTGGCTTTGGTCTTGAGCTCGGCCATGGCGCCCTCTCGGAATCAATAGCTCAGAGTACGTTATCCCGACACCGCGCGCGGTCGCGCCCGCAATCTCGCTCGTGCCACCATCACGCCACCCGACAGGTCGAGCAGAACCGGACCGAGCGCCGCGAGCGGCAGCAGGCCCTGCTCGACGCGGTCGGTGATCTGGGGCATCAAGCCGGCCAGGCCGCCGTCGAAGGAAACGCCGCCGGCGCGCACTGTTCCGAGCGGCACGATCGTGGTCTCGACACTGGTGGTTGCGCACTCGACCCGACCCGGCATGCGCAGGTGCCCGAGCGTGGTCCTGGCGCGGCGGGCCAGCTCCCCGAACAGGACCGCACCGTCGGCTCCCGAGTCGATCACCAGGCGGGCGACGCCGCCCCTGCCGCCGGAGAAGAGTTCCAGCAGGATCGCCGGGCGGCGCTCGATCGCGTCGACGGGAATCCGCACGCCCTCGGTCCAGGGCAGCAGCGTTCCAGGTGGCGCGATGCGCGCCCGTCCGCGGCGCGTGTCGATCCACAGGTCGAGCTGCGCGATCGCGTCTGATCCGAGCAGGCCGTCGACGTCCTCGGCGCCGGCCAGGCGTCGCTCCTCGGGGACCCAGCCGAGGCAGTCGAGGACGATGTCGACGCCGGCGATGCGCAGGGTCGGCGGCGTGCCGCAGTGCGCGGTCTGCGGCTCCCCTCCGGCCGACGCGAGAGTGAAGCGAGCGTGTGGCACCAGGCTCAGGCGTTCGGCCGCTTCCGCACTGACCAGGCTGATCGAGGTGCCGGTGTCGATCGCGAGCCGGAGCTCCTGGCCACCCGCGTGGGCGACGACCACCGGCAGGCCGGAGCGGGCGGGTTGCAGGACCAGCTCGTAGCCGGGGGGCTCGAACGCGAGCAACGTCGTCGCACCGGCGAACAGCAGAACCGGGAGATGCCGAAACTGTACGAGCAAGGCAGGAACTCGGCGCATGGGCCTCACCTCCATGGAGAGGACTGAAACCATCGCGCCGAGTGACCGAGTAAGTCGTGAGGCTTCTCGGAATCGTGGTGATCTTCCGGTGATCCTTCTCCGAGGGTTCGATGACGGCGCTTACGCCACCGGCCTGACGGACACGTGCCGCTATCGGCCGAGCACCCTCCCATGTCCGCGCGGTGAACCGCGAGTCGGGTCCGGCAGGCCCGAGAAGCCCTACGCCTACCTGCCCACGGGCGCCGGAGGCGGGCCGACCTCGCGCAGGATCGGGCCGATCTCCGGGTGACGCAGCATCTGCTCGTATCCTGGCCAGCAGAGCGCCATGCGGAGCGAGTAGTCGTTCCGCTGGAACCGGTCCTCGACCTCCCGGGCGGCGCCTTCCAGGTCCCCGAGGGCGAACAGGACCCAGGGCGGATCCTGGTCGCCGAGCGCACGGAGCTCTGCCAGCGCACGCCGCGCGCGTTCCGGCTGCCCCGCCCTCGCGGCGTCGTAGGCGAGCTCGCGCAGGAAGGTCGTGGCCCGGTTGACCATGAGCGCGGCGCGGTGCCGCTCGAGGAGATCCGCAGCCTCCGCGTAGCGTCCCCGGCGGCTGAGGATGTGCGCCTCGAGGAGGGGCGTTTGAACGTCCTCGGCGAACCGCGCCCGAAGCTGGCTCAGCTCCTGCTCAGCCTCGTCGAGGCGACCCGCGCAAACCTGGTTCATGCCGATCATGAAAGGCATGAGCGGGGTGGTCGGCCAGCGTTCCCGCGCCGCCCGCCACAGGGCAACGCTCTCGTCGAAGCGACCGGCCATGCGCAGGAAGTAGGGATACCCCCAACCCCCGTGGCCCATTCCGACGTCGTTCGGATCGAGCCGCAACGCCTCGCGATACTCCCGCTCGGCCCCCTGCCAATCGCCTTCCATGAGGAACAGCGACCCGGCCAGCTCGCGGTGGGCGATGGCGACCGTGGAGTCGAGAGCGAGCGCGCGCTCGGCGCTCTCGCGCGCTCGCCGCTGGGCGCTCAGCCGCGTGGCATGATCGTCCGAGTAGGTGCCGAGCAAGCCGAACGCGAATGCGAGCCTGCCGTGCGCCTCGCCCCAGTTCGGCTGCAGCTCGACGGCGCGCTCGAGACGCTCGATCGCCAGGTGGATCGGGGGCAGCATCTCCTCGTTGGCGGCGCGCACGCGGTCGATGTGGTAGAGCCCCCACAGATACTCGTCGTACGCCGCGGGATCGACCTCGGGGGCGACCGCGAGCCGATGCGCCTCGTCGGGTGTCACGCGTGCCCGAACCTCGCGGGCGATCGCGCGCGCGACTCTGGACTGCAGCGCCAGCACGTCGGTCAAGGCACCCTCGTAGTCGTCGGCCCATAGCTGCCGCCCGGAAGCACCCTCGACGAGGTAGGCGCTGATCCGAACGCGATCGTCGGCGAGCAGAGCCGCGCCCTCGACCAAGTAGCGCACGCCGAGCTCGCGGGCGATCACCGACGGCGCCGGACGCTCGTCGCGGTACTGCATCACCGCGCTGCGCGAGATCACGAGCAACCCCTCGATCTTGCCGAGCTGCGTGGTCAGCGCGTCGGTCATGCCGCCGGCGAAGTACTGTTGCTCGGGCGGCCCGAGGTTCTCGAGAGGAAGAACCGCGAGGGAAGGCTTGGGCGAGGTCCACGAGGGGGACGAGGGGAGAGCGGCGTCGGCTGTACCGGCGGCGCCCGCGGCAGGCTCGCCGCGAAACCGGATCGCCAGCAAGGAGAGCAGTAGCGCCGCCGCGACGCCACCGATCGCGAGGTGCCTGACTCGCCTGGTGGACGAAGCCGCTGCGCCGTCCGAGGCCTCCTCGAAGGCTTTTACCTCCGAAGGAGGATCCTCGCCAGGAGGCTGTTCGGAGAATGGCGTCGAGACGTTCCCTGGCGGGTCCTCGGGACCACTCGCCAAGCGGTTCGTCACCGGCGCGACGAAGCGATAGCCGCGCGTGTGCACAGTCTCGATGTACCGCGGCTCCTTGGCATCGTCGCCCAGTGCGGTGCGCAGGTGCCCGATCACCCGCACCATGGCGTTCTCGGTGACCGTCGCGTCCTTCCAGACCTCTTCGAGGATCTCGGACTTGGTCACCACCTCGCCGTTACGCTCGAGCAGGAGCGCGAGCAGGGCGATGCCCTTCGGCTCGATCGCCACCTGGCGCCCACCCTTCGACACACGCCAGGCGACCATGTCGACTTCGCAGTCGTCGAAGGACCAGACCTGTCGCGCGCGCAGTTGTGGCTTGCTCGTGGGACTCATCCTGGCACAGCCGGACCGTCAGGGAGAGTGCCCGCCGTGTCGCGCGGTCCCAGCAGGTGGCCGCTATAGTCGCGAAATGGCCTTGCTTTCAGCTCCTCTTAGGGCGGGCCGCGGGGCCGCGGTGGCCTCGCTCCTGGCGACTTCCCTTCCCCTCCCCGCCGCCGAGGCGCCCTCCTTCGTCACCTTCGAGAGCGGACACGTCCGCCCGCTCGCGCTGTCGCCGAACGGCCAGCACCTCTACGCGGTCAACACGCCGGACAACCGGCTCGAGATCTTCGCGGTGGCGGAGGCGGGGATCACGCACCTTCACTCGGTGCCGGTGGGCTTGGAGCCGGTGGCGGTGGCGGCGCGGACCGACTCGGAGGTGTGGGTGGTCAACCACCTCTCCGACTCGGTGAGCATCGTCGACGTGGCGGCCTCGCCGCCGCGGGTGGTGCGCACGCTGCTGGTGGGCGACGAGCCGCGCGACATCGTGTTCGCGGGCGAGAACCGGCGACGGGCTTTCGTGACCACGGCGCACCGCGGACAGCACCGCCAGCATCCCTCGCTCGCCGGAGTGCCTGGTGCGGGCGACCCGCAGCTCACCACACCCGGTGTCGGGCGCGCCGACGTGTGGGTGTTCGACGGTGACGACGCCGGGTCGCTCGGTATGGGTCCCGGCGGCAAGCCGCTCGGGATCGTGACGCTGTTCGGCGACACGCCTCGGTCGCTAGCGGTGAGCCCTGGAGGCGACACGGTGTATGCCGGCATCTTCCTCTCGGGCAACCAGACCACGGTGGTGCCGGAGCCGGCGGTGTGCGACGGATTCGACGCGAGCGACCAGACGGACGCGTGCCCGCAGCAGTTCGTGGGCGCGCCGGGGGGCAACCCGGGTCCGGCGACCACCCATGACGGCGTGCCGGCGCCCGAGGTCGGTCTGGTGGTCAAGTGGCACGACACAGCCGGCGAGTGGCAGGACGAGCTCGGTCGCGGCTGGAACGCGGCGCTGCCGTTCCGCGTGCCCGACCTCGACGTGTTCGCGATCGACGCGCTCACCCTCGAGCTAGGCCCGTCCTGGTCGGGCGTCGGCACCACGCTCTTCGACATCGCGGTGCATCCGCCCAGCGGGCGGCTCTACGTCTCGAACACCGAGGCGCGCAACGAGGTGCGCTTCGAGGGCCCGGGCGACTTCGGCGGCAGCACGGTGCAGGGTCGGCTCGCGGAGGCGCGGGTGACGGTGATCGACCCCGCGTCTGGACAACTGCGCCACAACCACCTCAACTCGCACCTCGACTACTCGATCACGCCCGCGCCGGCTGGCGCCATGGCGCACAGCCTCTCGACACCGGTGGCATCAGCGTTCTCGAAGGACGGCGCGACGCTTTACGTGGCTGCGTTCGGCTCGTCGCGCGTAGGCGTGCTGCCGACCCAGATACTCGACTCCGGCACACTCGACCCGACCGCCACGAGCTCGTCGTACCTGGAAGTCAGCGGCGGCGGGCCGAGCGGCCTCGTGCTCGATGCCGGCGGGCAGCGGCTCTTCGTGACCACGCGCTTCGACAACGGCGTGTCGGTGCTCGACCTTGCGACCGGCGCCGAGACGCAGCACGTGCGGATGCACAACCCGGAGCCGCCGGAGGTGATTGGCGGGCGGCGCTTCCTCTACGACGCGGTCGCGACGTCGTCGAACGGCGAGGCGTCGTGTGCGAGCTGCCATGTCTTTGGCGACTTCGACGGGCTCGCCTGGGACCTCGGCAACCCCGACGGCGAGGTCACCGCAGACCCGATCCCGATCCGGCTCGAGGCCTTCGCGGAGCTCCTGTTCCCGAACATCAACGGCACCGGCATCGCGCAAACACTCCACCCTATGAAAGGCCCGATGACGACGCAGACGTTGCGCGGCATGGTGCATTCTGGCGCGATGCACTGGCGCGGCGATCGTGCGGTGGGCGTCGCCGGCACCGACGCGTTCGACTCGGCGATCTCGTTCCGCAACTTCAACGCCGCGTTCCCCGAGCTGCTCGGTCGCGCCGAGATGCTGAGCGACGCCGACATGCAGGCGTTCACCGACTTCGTGCTGCGCATCACACTGCCGCCGAACCCGGTGCGCGCGATCGACAACACGCTCTCGCCGGCGCAACAGCGCGGCCGCGATCTCTACTTCGGGCCGCGACGCATGGACGGGCTGCCCGAGCCCGCCGAGGACCTGGGCTTCACCTGCGAAGGCTGCCACACGCTCGACCCGGCGCGCGGCTTCTTCGGCACCGACGGGCAGCAGAGCTTCGAGAACGAGACGCAGATCGTGAAGATCCCGCACCTGCGCAACGTCTACCAGAAGGTCGGCATGTTCGGGAACGCGGCGGTCAATGGGTTTCTCCAGGGGGACAACGGGTTCCAAGGCGACCAGGTCCGCGGTACCGGGCTCCTGCACGACGGCACGGTCGACACGCTGTTCCGCTTCTTCCGCGCAAGCGTCTTCGACGAGCAGTTCGACGGCGCGGTCGGCTTCCACGACGACGACGAACGACGCGACATGGAGCAGTTCATGCTCGCGTTCGACACCGACCTCGCCCCGGTGGTCGGCCAGCAGGTCACGCTGCTCCCGGGCCACGCCGGCAGCGCGGGCGAGCGGGTCGACTTGCTGATCGCGCGCGCCGGCACGCCGTTCGTGTCGAAGGTGCTCGGCGGCGAGGTCACCGAGTGCGACCTCGTCGCGCACGGCGTCGCCGGCGGCATCGCGCGCGGTTACTCGTGGAACCCGGTCACGAAACGCTTCGTCAGCGACCGCGCTGCCGAACCGCCGCTCACCGACGGCGAGCTGCGCGGCAACGCCGCGCTGGCGGGCCAGGCCCTCACCTACACCTGCGTGCCGCCCGGCTCCGGCCGGCGCATGGCGCTCGACCGCGACGGCGACGACTTCTTCGACCGCGACGAGCTGGATGCGGGCAGTGACCCGGCGAACGCGCGCAGCCGCCCGCCGAGCTGCACACCCGGCGACTCGCGCCTGTGCCTGGTCGGCAACCGCTTCGAGGTGACAGCCGACTGGCGCGACGGAGAGGACAACTCCGGATCGGCGCGGCTCGTGCCACACGGCTCCGACGACTCGGGCCTGCTGTGGTTCTTCGACCCCGACAACTGGGAGATGCTGGTCAAGGTGCTCGACGGTTGCTCGCTCAACGACCGCTTCTGGGTGTTCGCCGCCGCCACCACCGACGTCGAGTACACGCTGCGGGTCGAGGACACGGTGACCGGCGACCAGCGCACGTACACCAACCCGCTGGGCACCGCGGCGGCGGCGCTCGCCGACACCGACGCGTTCGCCACCTGCGACGCGGCGGCGCGCGCTCCTCGCGAGAAGGCCGCGGGTACCTTCGACTCGACTCTCGTCGCGGCGGCGGCTGACGGTGCCACGGTCGCGGTCGCGCCATCCACGGCCTGCCCGCCCGGCGGCACAGCTCTGTGCCTCGCTGGCGGACGCTTCCGCGTCGAGCTCGAGTGGAGCGCCAATGGCGACGACGGTCCCGGCCAGGTGGTGCCGTTCGGCTCGGACGACTCGGGGCTCTTGTGGTTCTTCGATCCCGACAACTGGGAAATGCTGGTGAAGGTACTCGATGGCTGCGCGCTCAACGAACACTTCTGGGTGTTCGCCGCCGCCACCACGACGGTCGAGTACACGCTGCGGGTCACCGACACATCGAGCGGCGCGGTGCGCGAGTACCTCAACGCCGCGGGCACCCCCGCCGCAGCGCTCACCGATACCGAGGCTTTCGCCGCCTGCTCGCCGTAGCGGTCGACCGCCGTGGCGCGTCCAGGGCGACGCGCTATGCGAGCGGTTCGACGGGCTATGCTCGCTCGTGCGCTCGGGGGCCGTTAGCTCAGCTGGTAGAGCAGCGGACTTTTAATCCGTAGGTCCGGGGTTCGAGCCCCCGACGGCCCACCAGCCAAAACCACCCGAGCTCCTAGAGCTGCTCCTTCGAGCGCCGAGCGGCTATCGTTGGCCCGGCGCGCGGCATGGATCGCGCACCGCGTCGAGGAGCATCGATGGCGAACATCGTGGTGGTGGGAATGCAGTGGGGTGACGAGGGGAAGGGCAAGATCGTCGATCTGCTCTGTCCCGCTTTCGACGCGGTCGCACGCTACCAGGGTGGACACAACGCCGGCCACACGGTCAAGTTCGCGGACCGCCACTTCTCGCTGCACCTGATCCCGTCGGGGATCCTCCACGAAGGGATGCGCTGCTACCTCGGCAACGGCATGGTGCTGTCGCCGCCGGCATTCCTAAAGGAGCTCGACGGGCTGCGCAAGGCGGGTGTCGAGGTCGACGGGCGGCTTTTCGTGTCGGAGCGGACGCAGGTGATCCTGCCGGGGCTCGACGCGCTCGACAAGGCGCGCGAGACTCGGCTCGGCCTCGCGAAGATCGGCACCACCTCGCGCGGCATCGGGCCGGCCTACGAGCTCAAGGCGGCGCGGCTGGGTCTGCGGGTGTGCGACCTGGTCGCGGGACCACTGCGTTTCGGCGATCGGCTCGCGGCCCAGTACGAGCGCATGGAGTGGGAGCTGCGGGCTCTCGGCGCCGACCCGGCGGCGGTGTTCGAGGGCGGGCGCGAGGCGCTGTTGGAAACGCTCGCGCGCTACGGCGAGGCGCTGCGGCCGTTCGCGTGCGATGTGTCGCGCGCGCTCGCCGACACCATCGACCGCGGCGAGGGCGTGCTGTTCGAGGGCGCCCAGGGGACGCTGCTCGACGTCGACTTCGGCACCTACCCTTATGTCACCAGCTCGAACGCGATCTCCGGCGGCGCCTGCACCGGCTGCGGCGTGCCGCCGACCCGCATCGACGGCGTCGTCGGCATCCTCAAGGCCTACACCACACGCGTCGGCGGCGGACCCTTCCCCACCGAGCTGGGCGACGACCAGCCGCTCGGCGAGCACCTGCGCCGTCGCGGCAACGAGTACGGCACGACCACCGGCAGGCCGCGCCGCTGCGGCTGGCTCGACCTGGTGGTAGCGCGCTACGCGCGGCGGCTCTCGGGGGTCGGGTCGCTGGCGCTCACCAAGCTCGACGTGCTCGACGAGCTCGACGAGATCCTGGTGTGCGAGGCCTACGAGATAGACGGGGTGCGCACGGCAGAGCTGCCGCCCGACGTCGAGACTCTCGAGCGCGCGCGCCCGCTCTACCGCAAGGTGCCCGGCTGGAAGACCAGCACGGCGGGCCACCTCGACTATCGCAGCCTGCCGCGCGCCGCGCGGGAGTACGTCGAGCTGGTCGAGGAGCGACTCGAGATCCCCGTCGATCTCCTGTCGACCGGACCGCGGCGGGAGGAGACCATGGTCCGCGACGCCGCTCTGGGACCTTGGTTGGGCGAGCGGATGCGCGCGGTCACGGCGGGCTGATCGCCGTCAGGTTCCTTCCCGCTCCGCCTGCAGCGCCATGACCCGATCGCGTCCGACGCGCTTGGCGGCGTAGAGAGACTGGTCGGCACGCTCGTAGAGGCCGGCGGGCGACATGCCGGGCTCCAGGGTCGCGACGCCTATGCTGAGGGTGGTGCTGAGCCGCCGGCCCCTGTCCGTCACCGGATGGGCAGCGATCTCTCTCCGAACCCGGTCCGCGAAAGCCACCGCCCCTTCGAGATCGACGTCGGGCAGCACCACCGCGAACTCGTCGCCTCCGAGACGCGCCAGGAGCTGCTCGCGTCGAACCCGTGCCTGCACGATCCCTGCGACCTCGCGCAGCAGCCGGTCGCCGAAGAGATGGCCGAAGCCGTCGTTGATCTCCTTGAAGCGATCGAGATCGAGCAGCACGAGGGAGAGCGCGCTGCCGGAACGGCCGGAGCGCGCCACCTCACGGTCGACGAAGTCGTCGAAGTAGCGCCGGTTGTGCACCTGCGTCAGGCCATCGACGATGGTGAGGCGGTAGATCTCCTCGTGGTAGCGCGACTCGAGATCGTCCCCGCACAGGAAGCGCAGCACGATGCCGCCGATCTTGATCAGGTCGCCGTGAGTGAGCCGGCGCGGCCCCTCGATGCGATCGCCGTTGACCAGGGTACCGTTCGTGGAGCCGAGGTCTTCGACCCAGTGGCCGTCGCCTTCCGGGAAGAGACGCGCGTGCAGGCGCGACACCGAGTCGGCCTCGATCACGATGGCGTTGGTCAGCGCCCGCCCGATCTCGACCACGGTCGATTCGGCCCCGCCCAGCGGGTAGCGCCGGCCGAGCTCGCCGCCGTAGATCAAGACCAGCGACGCGGGCGTACCGCGCTCGTCCTCGGGAATCGCCGGCTCATCGATGATGCGGGTCGTGGGGTCGGGCAAGGTCTCGGGTCCTCGTCGGCGCCAGGGCGCCGTCGCGTGCCAGGATGAGCCAGGCAAACGAGCCGATCTTACCGGGCCGCGAGCTGGCCTGACGCTCGCAACAATTGCCGGTGGGAGCCGCTCCAGGGGAACCCTCGGACCGTACCGCCAGTGCTCGACCTATTCGGACCCGATCGCCTACTGCTTGGCGCCGCGACCTCCGCCGCCGCGGCGGTATGCGCGATCGCCGCGTTCTCGCACGCGGTGTTGAGCAAGAGCGACGTCCGCGCCGCGATCGGATGGTGCGGGATCATCCTGTCGCTGCCGTTCCTGGGGCCGCTCGCGTACCTGCTGTTCGGCATCAATCGCATCCAGCGTCGCGCCGGACGGCTGTTCGGCCCGGCCCCTCACCAGGCTCGTCGGACGCAGGCTGCCACGATCCCGACAGGCGAGGACCCCGCTGGTGCCTACGGCTGTAGCGGCCTGGCACGATTCCTCGACGGTCTGGGCCTCAATCGGCAGCTCGCCGGCAACAGCGTGCGGCCGCTGTTCTCGGGTGACGAAGCCTACGGCGCACAGCTCGCCGCCATCGATTCCGCTCGCACCTCGGTCGCACTTTCGACCTACATCTTCGACCACGATCCGACCGGCCTCCAGTTCGCCGACGCTCTCCAGCGTGCCGTCTCGCGAGGCGTCATGGTCCGCGTGCTGGTCGACGCCGTGGGCGATCGCTACTCGTTTCCGTCGATGGTCGGCCACCTGCGCCGGCGCGGAGTCTCGGCGGCGCCGTTCAACCGCAACCGGATGCCGTGGCGCTTCCCCTACCTCAACCTGCGCAACCACCGGAAGCTCCTGGTGGTCGACGGCCACCTGGCCTTCACCGGCGGCATGAACATCCGGCATGGTCATCGCCTGAGCGAGGACGTGCCGGCCGCCGTGCAGGACATTCACTTCGAGGTCGCGGGCCCAGTGGTCGGCGACCTGCAGTCCGTCTTCGCCGGGGACTGGCACTTCGCCACGCGCGAGTTCCTGGTAGGGGAGGCCTGGTTCCCGCCGCTCGAGCCGGTGGGCGAAGTGGCGGCGCGAGTGGTCGAGGACGGTCCGGACCGCAACCTCGACCGGTTGTTGTGGTCGGTGATGGGGGCGATTGGGTGCGCGGAACGCCGCGTGCTGATCGTCAACCCGTACTTCCTGCCCGACGCCGGACTCGATCGCGCACTCCAGGTCGCCGCTCGCCGCGGCGTCGACGTGGACATCCTGGTACCGGAGCACAACAACCTGCGGCTCGTGCACCGCGCGTCGCGCGCCTCCTGGCGCTGGGTGCTCGAAGGCGGCTGCCGCATCTGGCTCACGCCGCCGCCCTTCGACCACTCGAAGCTGCTGCTGATGGACGACGCGTGGTCGTTCGTGGGCAGCGCGAACCTCGACCCGCGCAGCCTGCGACTCAACTTCGAGCTGAACATCGCCTGCCAGTGCAAGGTGCTCCACCAACAGCTCGCCGCCGTGGTGGAAGAGAAGAAGAGTCGCTCCACCGAGGTGACCCTGGCCATGTGGTGGAAGCAGCCGCGGCGGGAACGGATCGTGGATGGCGCGGTGAGGTTGCTGTCGCCGTATCTGTGACCGCAGGCCGTATCTGTGGCGGTGGAGGGGGCGGGCGCGCACCTCAGTGCGTGTCACTGAAGCCTCCCGCCCTCGCCTCGACACGGCTCGCCAGTCCGCCATCCAGGATAGCCGCCGCCTGCTCCACCATCTCCTCGAGGATCACTCGGGCAGGGCGGATCTCGCGCAGCATGCCGGCGGTCTGCCCCGCCGCATTCATCAACAGCTCCTCGCGACCGGCGGCGCGAATGGAGTGCACGAGGTCGCGGACGAGGAATCCCTGCTCGCCCATCGGCAGCGCCTGCAGCCCGCTGCGCTCCCAGGCCTCGATCAAGGGGTTGGTGATGTTGCGCATGGTCTTGCCGCTGTAGAGGCGAGTGACCACGGTGTCCTCGGCGGCAGCCTCGAGGATGCGCCGCTTCTGCAGGTCCGGCTGGTTCGCCTCCTCGGCGACCAGGAACGCGGTGCCGCACCAAGCGCCGACGGCACCGAGCGCGAGCACGGCGGCGAGCCCGCGACCGTCGGCGATGCCGCCCGCCGCGATCACCGGAATGGGCGTCACCGCGTCGATGACCTGCGGCACCAGGGCGAGCGTCGCGATGCGGCCGGTGTGGCCCCCCGCCTCGGTTCCCTGCGCGACGACCGCGTCGACTCCGCTCTCGGCGACCCGGCACGCGCTGTGCACATTGCCGACCAGCGACAGGATCCTCGTCCCCCGCTCGCGCAGCCGGTCGACCCAGGGTCCTGGGCTGCCGAGCCCCGAGGCGAACACCGGAACGCGCTCCTCGATGACGACCTCCATCTGCGCATCTGCCCAGCCCATACCCGCCGGCAACGGGGCCGGCGGCGGCGCCGGCGGTGCCTGCCGCCAGTCGATCCCGAGCTCGGCGGCGAGATGTCGCAAGCCCGCACGGGAGCGTTCCAGCGCCTCCGGAGGCGGAGGCTGCGCGCGGCCGGCGCCAGGCCCGAGGAACGCTCCCGGCAGAAGGAGGTCGACGCCGAACGGCCGGTCGGTCAGTCGTCGCAAGGCGCGGATCTCCCCGCGGAGCTGCTCCGGTGGATACGACACGCCGCCGATGACGCCGAGGCCGCCGGCGTTGGACACCGCGGAGGCCAGCTCGCGCGTAGCGACAGGCCCCATGACTCCGCCCGCCACGGGCCCCATGCCGGCAAGAATTACCGGGTACTCGACACCAAATTGCTCGCAGAACGCGGTGCGCAGGCAGGGTCGACTCATATGGCGTCTGGGGTTGGCGAGCCCGACCACTCTATCGGCGTGCGGTAGATCGCGAACCGCGCGCCTCCGCGCGGCTGTTCCAGTCGACCGTTCGTACCGTCTCACCCAAGGGGTCGTTTCGCGAACGCCGTGCAAGACATACCTCCCCGAGGACCGAATCCGAGCGACACCAGTGACGTAAAGCGTTAGGCTCTCGTCCTCTGATCGGTGCTCATCGGACCACCGTCCTTTTCCTCCCTCCACGACTCGAGGAGTCCCGAACATGCCCGAAACCACAGCCATTCGTCGCTTCGCTCTCCAGACCTGCCTGGCCACCGCCCTGCTCGCCGCCGTGGTGGCGCCGGCGCTCGCGGACACCGCGATCGTCAAGCTCAGCGGCGCCGAGGAGACTCCCGCAGTCGACACCGACGCCTTCGGTGAGTGCCTGGTGATCCTCAACCTGGAGCGCACCGAGCTCTCCGTGCAGTGCAGCCACACCGCGCTCGATCCTTTCGCGTGGCACATCCACCGCGGCGCTGCGGGCACCGCCGGCCCGCCCTACCTCAACCCCTCGCCCGATCCGGGCACGAGCCCCTTCGAGGCGACGTTCCCGCTCGACGAGGAGGCGCTGGGCCTGCTACTCACCGAGCAGCTCTACATCAACGTCCACACGCCCGAAGCTCCCGGGGGCGAAATCCGCGGCCAGATCCGGATGTCGCACGACTTCCGAGACCTCGCCATCACCGTCGAGCTCGCCGGCGACCAGGAGACCCCGCCCATCGCGTCGGACTTCGGCGGCGTCTGTCGCGCTAGCTTGTCGCCGTTCACGTCGACCCTGCTGATCGCCTGCACGCACGATGTCGACGACGCCATCGCAGCTCACCTCCACACGGGGGCGCGCGGCGTCGCGGGAGGCATCGACATCGACCTCGGTGACGCGTCGAGCCCGATCATCCGCGAGATCGTCCTCGACCCCGAGCAGGTAGGCCGCTTCCTGAGCGGCGTCTGGTACTTCAACGTGCACAGCCCGGCGAACCCTGCGGGCGAGATCCGCGGCCAGCTCGACGGCTGTATCGAGAGCACGGCGACCTTGTGCCTCGCCGACGGCCGCTTCGAGGTCCAGGCCTCCTTCACCGACTTCGAGGGCCAGGAGCACAATGGGCAGGCGGTCAAGTCGACCACCAACTCCGGCTTGTTCTGGTTCATCGACCCGAGCAACCTCGAGATGCTGGTGAAGGTGCTCGACGCCTGCACGTTCAACAACCGCTACTGGGTGTTCTTCGCCGCCACCACGGACGTCGCGTTCACCCTCAACGTCACCGACATGAGGGCCCGGAAGACGAAGCACTACAGCAACCCGCTCGGCCAGGCCGCAGACGCGGTGACGGACACGGACGCCTTCGCCACCTGCCCGTAGGAGTCGTCCTTAGCCTGAGGCATTCCGCTGGTGGCCGCCGCCAGCGGATGCCGGGTCAGGTTGCCTGTGTCAGGGCAGCCTCGAGCTCGCCGATGGTCACGGGCTTGCGCAGCACGCGCGTGAACGCCGCCGCGTCCGGACCGAGCTCGGCCCGCGAGTGCCCCGTGAGCGCCAGGGCGGGCACCTCGCGCCCCACTTGCTCGGAAAGCAGGCCCACGAGCTCGGCGCCGGTCATGTCCGGCAGGCGGTAGTCGGTGATCAGGAGGTCAGGAGGCTGATCTGCCGCGACGCGCAACGCCTCGGCTCCGGAACGTGCCGCCAACACCTGCCGCGCGGAAGTCCCCAGCAAGACGCAGACCGCCTCCAGCGTAGCGGCGTCGTCGTCGACCACCAGCAGCCGAACGGGCCCAGCCGCGTCGAGTCGATGCTGCGGAGACGAGGCGGCGCCGGGAGGCAGGGGCTCGTTGGCCAACGGCAGGGTCGCGCGAACAATGGTGCCGCGCCCGATGCCGGGACTCTCGGCGGTCACCGTCCCGCCGTGCTGTTCGATGACGTACTTCACGATCGAGAGTCCGAGACCGAGGCCGCCATGCCCGGCACCCCCTCGCCCCTGGTGGAAGCGCTCGAAGACCTGCGGCAGCGCCTCGGGGTCGATCCCGGTGCCGTCGTCGCACACCTCGAGCACCAGGCTCTCGCCCTGCCGCCGCACGCCGACCTCGATGCGTCCACCCGTCGCAGTGAACTTCAGCGCGTTGTCGAGGAGGTTGCGCGCCACCTGCTCGAAGCGTTCCTCGTCACCGCGCACCACCAACGACTCGCTACCGAGGTGCGCCACGAGACGCACGCCCTTCGCCGAGGCCACGGGCAGCACCGAGTCGACCGTGGTGCCGACGGCGACACGAGCGTCGAACAGCTCGTCGGCGAGCTCGAGCTTGCCGCTCTGGATGCGCGATGCGTCGAGCAGATCGTTGATCAGGCGGGCCTGGCCCCTCACCGCGTGCTGGAGCGTGCGCAGGGCCTGGGCGCGCAGCTCGGCGTCTTCGGCCCCCACCAACACCGACAGCCAGCTCGTCATGGTGTTGAGCGGTGCGCGCAGCTCGTGCGAGATCAGTGCGAAGAACTCGTCCTTGGCGCGGTTGGCGAGCTCCGCCTCGGCGCGGGACTCCAGGGCATCCTGGTACAGGCGCTCCCGCTCAGCCTGGATCTGCACCCTGTCGGTGACGTCGAGCAACACGTAGATCAGGTACTCGAGCTCGCCGGCTTGGTCGAACTGGGGTGACGCGCGCACGTCGACCCACACCGTGGAGCCGTCGCGGTCGATCAGCCGCTCGACGCCCCGAGTACTCGAGATCTCTCCGCGCCGCAGGCGACCTTCTCGCTCGGCATGCTGCTCGCGGTCCTGCGGGTGCAGCAGGTCGGCAAAGACGAGCTCCTCGAGCTCGGCCAGCGGCCACCCGACGAGCTCGCACAGCCGCTCGTTGACGCGCAGCCAGCGGCCATCGGGCGCGACGTGCGCGATACCGACGGTGGCGTTCTCGAAGGTCCGCCGGAAGCGCATCTCCGCCTCGCTTCGACGCGTCTCGATGGTGCGCATCGCCGCATCGGTCCGCAGCACGATGGCCATGAACAGCAGCGCCACTGCGACCGAGAAGCCGGCCAGCACGGCGTCGTCTCCGCCGCTCCCGTCCGTCACGCGCTGTGCTCCGAGGCCGATCAGCACCGGCACGATCAGCGCGGCCGGCAGCAGCCGCCGCAGCGCGAGACCGCCGGCGGTGTCCTCGGTGAAGCGACGAGCGATCCCGAGCGCGGGACTGGTGAACAGCGTGGCCACGGCGAACCAGGCACAGGCGGCGGCGGCGGCCGCTCCCACGGGCGTGGTGCCACCGAGGCTCGCGACCGATTCCACTCGGAACAGGTGGCCGACCAGGACCACCACGGCGGCAGCGAAGACGGCCAGAGCGAGACACTCGCTCCAGGTGTGCGCCCGCCGACTCCGACTGCGAGTGAGCACCAGGGCGATGCCCAGCGCGACCAGCGCCAACGACACCATGGGCGGCATGCGCTGCGGGAGATCGGGGAGCGATGCCTCCAGCCGCGCCGGCCACAGCAGCCGATCGATTCGTGTGTCGTAGCCGAGCACGTCCTGGCCCACAGTCACCAAACCGAGCGCCGCCACGGCAGCCGCAACCCAGGCGCCGAGCGACTGCAGCACACGCGGGCGAGACTGCTGCAGCAGCTCCGCGGCGAGCGCACCAGCCACCAGCGCCGCGGCAGCGTTGGGGTGCAGGGTGCCGAGCACCACGAGCGGCGAGGCCAGTCCGCTGAACCCAAGCGCCCAGGCGCCGAGCGCGACCGCTCCGAGGACGCCGGTCCCGAGCGCGGCAATTCGCGCCACGCGCAACGCGCGCACGAACGAGAGGCGGCTGGTCGGAGTGGCGATCATGCGGGCGAGTCGTGGGGAGACTCCGCGTTTGCTAGGGCAGGCTGTGGGCGCCAGGGGACTGGATCTGCTGGCCGGGAAGAGGGGCTCTGAGGGCGGGTATCCCTTCGCGACGGCGCAGCGTGCCAGAATCGAGCCAGTCCGGGAAGTGTGGCACGGAGCTGTGGGTCCGAGCCGCTACAGCCGCGGCCGGCACCGGCTACATCGAAGGAGGCTCCGCCTATGGATCGACGCGCCTTCCTGGCCGCCACCCTGGGTCCAGCCGCTGCAATCCTCGCAGCCCCGCCATTCCGGTCCGCCGCCGCCGCCCAGGAGACGGGGCGACACAGCGTCGAGCGTGTCGGGCTCCAGCTCTACACCCTGCGCGCCGAGCTCGCGCGCGACTTCGAGGGCTCGGTGCGGCGCGTCGCGGAGCTCGGCTATCGCGAAGTAGAGCTCGCCGGCCTCCACAACCGAACACCGGCCGCCGTCCGGTCGCTGCTCGACGAGTGCGGCCTCACAGCGCCGGCGGGGCACTTTCCGCTCGCCAGCCTGACTCCCGAGGAGCTGCCCGGCGTGATCGACACCTGCGCCGCGCTCGGCCACCGGTGGCTGGTGTGTCCGTTCTTGATGCCGCAGGAGCGCCAGACGCTCGATCAATACCGCCGGCACGCCGAGCTGTTCGACCGCGTCGGCGAGGCCTGCCACGCCGCGGATCTGCGCTTCGCTTACCACAACCACGACTTCGAGCTGCACGCCCTCGACGGCGAGGTGCCGCTCGAGCTCCTGCTGCGCTCCACCTCGCCCCAGCTAGTGGACTACGAGCTCGACCTCTACTGGGTCACCAAGGGCGGCGGCGACCCACTGGACTATTTCGCGCGCCACCCAGGCCGCTTTCCGTTGTGGCACGTCAAGGACATGGACGCCACCGAGCAGCGCTCCTTCGCCGAGGTCGGTACCGGGATCATCCCCTTCCCGGCGATCTTCGCGCGCTCGGAGCAGGCGGGCGCGAAGCACTACTTCGTCGAGCAGGACGTCATCCGCGGCGACGCCTGGGAAACCGTGGGGCGCAGCGCGCGCTACGTCTCGTCGCTGCGCTGGTAGGCGCCCCGGGCGCGACCTCAACCCTCTGCCAGCGCGGCGAGCTGGCGCTGCGCCACGGTCAGCACGCCCAGGCCGACCGAGCCGGAGCGCATCTCGCCGAGGAGCTGCTCGGTCTTCACCACCGCGACCTCGTGCTGCGCGACCCAGGCCGCGACCGCGTCGACTCCGACGGGCGCGCCGGAGGACCGCTCTTGGTGCAGCGCGATGACGCTCTCGGCCAGCCGCGCCTGACAGCGAAACAGGTCCTCGACCAGCGCGCCGATAGCGAGCCGGTCCCACACGCCCTGCACCGCGAGGCTGCGCGCCGCATGTCTCGCCCACTCGAAGCCGAGCCGGTCACCCACCGCGAAGTAGACCCGCGCCGCCTCCTCGACCTGCAACCGTCGCGCGGTGGCCACGAGCACGATGTCGAACGCCGAAGACAGCGGGCGCAACTGCGCGACGCGCACCGCGAGCGCCCGCGGCACGCCGCTGCTCTCCAGTCGGCCGGCGTCGATCTCGATCTGATCGGCTAGCGGCTGCGGCACCAGCTCGGTGAGGATCTCGACCAGCCGTGCGAAGCACGGCCGCTGGCTGTCGACCAGCGCGGCCACGCCGGTGCCGTCCGTCGCGTGCCGCAGCACCCACACCGTGCAGCTCTCGACCAGTCGCCCGCACTCGGCGAGCATCGCCGCCTGGATCGCGGCCGGCACCTGATTGTCGAGCGCCTCGATGTCGCGCCAGAGCGCGCCGATCGCCAGGATGTCGCGGGCGGCCGAGTAGGCCCGCGCCACCTCGGCCTTGGTGCGGCCGGTCTTGCCGGTAACCTCCTCGGCAAAGGCGAGGCCCACGCGGTTGACCATCTCGTTGGCCAGCATGGTCGCGAGGATCTCGCGACGCAGCGGATGCCGGAGCATCTCCTCGCCGAACGTCTCGCGCACGCGCGTGGGGAAGTAGCGCCGCAGCATGGGCACGAGCACCTCCTCGTCGAGCACCGGAGAGCGACCGAGCTCCCGCTCCAGGTCGAGCTTGACGTAGGCCGAGAGCACCGCCAGCTCGGGCCGCGTGAACAGCGGTTGGTCGGCGCGACGGCGCTCCTCGAGCCCGTCTTCGTCGGGCAGCCACTCGATCCTGCGATCGAGCGCGTCGCTGCGCTCGAGCGAGCGCATCACGCGCGCCAGACGGTCGGAGATCCGCGTGCCGAGGAACTGGGTGACAGAGATCGCCTGGGGCTGGAGGTAGTTGCTGCGCAGCACCAGCGCCGCGACCTCCTCCTCCATCTCGCGGAGGTAGCGGTCTCGCTCGTCCCGGTCCAGCCGTCCCGAGCGCGCCACGTCGTCGAGCAGGATCTTGAGGTTGACCTCGTGGTCCGAGGTGTCGACGCCGGCAGAGTTGTCGATGAAGTCGGTGTTGAGCCGCACGCCGCGCAGCGCGCATTCGATGCGGCCGAGTTGGGTCAGCCCGAGGTTCGCGCCCTCGCCGACCACCGCCGCCCGGACCTCGCTGCCATCGACCCGGAGCGCCTCGTTGGCGCGGTCGCCGACACTCTCCTGCGACTCGTCGCTGGCCTTGACGAACGTGCCGATGCCGCCGAACCACAGCAGCTCCAGGGGCGCGCGCAGAATCGCGCGGATCAGCTCGGCCGGCACCAGCGGTCCCGGATCGATGCCGAGCACCGAGGCGGCCTCGTGGGTCACCGCGATCGCCTTCGCGCTGCGTTCGTACACGCCACCGCCGCGCGACAGCAGGCTGCGGTCGTAGTCTGCCCAGCTCGATGTCGGGAGCTCGAACACCCGCTGTCGCTCGAGCCAGGAGCTCTCGGGATCGGGGTGGGGATCGAGGAAGACGTGCCGATGATCGAACGCGGCCACCAGCCGGATCTGGCGCGACAGCAGCATGCCGTTGCCGAACACGTCGCCCGACATGTCGCCGACGCCGATGACGGTGAACGGCTCACTCTGGATGTCCTTACCGAGCTCGCGGAAGTGGCGCTTGACGGACTCCCAGGCGCCGCGCGCCGTGATGCCCATCTTCTTGTGGTCATAGCCCGCGGAAACGCCCGACGCGAAGGCGTCGCCGAGCCAGAACCCGTAGCGCGCCGCGATGCCGTTGGCGCGGTCGGAGAACGTCGCGGTGCCCTTGTCCGCCGCGACTACCAGGTAAGGGTCGTCGCCGTCGGCGCGCACGGTGCGTGGCGGCGGCACCACCTGGCCGTCGACGATGTTGTCGGTGAGGTCGAGCAGACCCTGGATCAGCATCTCGTAGGCGGCAACGCCACGGCGGCGCGATACCTCCCGGTCGCTGCTCGGCCGCCGCACCACGAAGCCGCCCTTGGAGCCCTCGGGCACGATCACCGCGTTCTTGACCCGTTGCGCCTTCATCAGCCCGAGGACCTCGGTACGGAAATCCTCTCGGCGATCGGACCAGCGGATGCCGCCGCGCGCCACCCGCCCGCCGCGCAAGTGCACGCCCTCCATGTCGGTGCCGTGGACCCAGATCTCCCGCCACGGCCGCGGCTCGGGAAGCCCAGAGAGGGCGCGCGAGTCGAGCTTCAACGCCAGGTAGGGCTTGGGCGATCCGTCGTCGCGGCTCTGGAAGTAGTTCGTCCGCAGGGTGCTCTCGATGACGTTGAGGATGCGGCGCAGGATGCGGTCCTCGTCGAGGTCGACCACGTCCTCGAGACGCTGCCCGATCTCTCCGCGCAGCCGCGCGACGGCCTCGTTGCGGCCGTCCTCGCCGTCCGGGTCGAAACGGTGCTCGAACAGCCGCCACAGCCGCCGCGCGATGCGCTCGTGCTTGGCCAGCGCCGCCTGCATCGCCGTGCGGCTGAAGGGCGCCCGCGCCTGCACCAGAAAGCGAGCGCATGCCCGCAGCAGGGTGACCTGCCGCGCCGACAAGCCGCCAAAGAGCACGAGACGGTTGAAGCCGTCGTTCTCGACGTCGCGCCGCCACACGGCGCGGAAGGCCTCCTCGAACGCGGCGGCACGCTCGAGGTCGATGCGCGACCCGCTGCCGCTGCGCAGGCGCATCACGCGGAGCCACACCGCGGTCGCTCCCGCCTCTTCGACCCGGTACGAGCGCTCGTACAGCACCAACAGTCCCATCCGCTCGAGCACCGGCAGCACGTCGCTGAGCAGCGGCAACTCGAGCTCCGTGAGGACGATCAGGTTGACCGTGCTCGCGGTCTCGTCGGACCGACGGAACAGCCGCAGGGTCGGCTGGCGATCCGTCCGCAGACGGCCGATGGCGGCGATGTCGTCGAGCGCGTCCTCGCTGCTGAACTCCTCGCGGTACGCGGCGGGGAAAGCACGCTCGAAACGCGTCAGGGTCTCGCTGCCGCGCTCGTCGCCGAGCGCCTCGAGCAAAGTCGTCTCGAGCCGGCTCTGCCACGACTCGCCGCTCTCGATCAGGCGTTCTTCGACCGCACCGACGTCGACGATCGGCACCTGCCCGGGTGTGGTCTTGACCAGGAAATGCAGCCGCGCCAGCGGATGGTCGGTCAGCAACGTGTAGTAGGTGGTGACAGTGCCGGCGAAGGCCTCCTCGAGGATCGCCTGGAAGCGCTCGCGCAAGCGGGTGTCGAAGCGCTCGCGCGGCACGTAGACCAGGCAGGAGACGAAGCGCTCGAAGGGATCGAGTCGCGTGAAGAGCGCGATCCACTGTCGCTCGTAGGCGTGGAGGATGCCGACCGCGATCCGATCGAGGTCTTCCTGCTTGATCTGGAACAGCTCGTCGCGGGGATAGGTCTCGAGGATGTGGACGAGCGTCTTGTCGTTGTGGCTGCCGGGAGGGAAGCCGCAAGACTGGATGGCGCGGCTCACCTTGCGGCGAATGATCGGCACCTCGCTCGCCGCGCTGGTATACGCGGCCGAGGTGAAGAGGCCCACGAACAATCGCTCTCCGACGGCCTGGCCCGCCTCGTCGAAGGACTTGACGGCGATCGAGTCGAGGTGCGTGGCGCGGTGCACGGGCGAGATAGTGTTCGCCTTGGTGATCCGAGCGAGATGCGGCGCCTGCACGAAGTGCCGCACCTCCGGCGGCAGGCGACCGAGATGGCGCATGCCCTCGAACACGGTGAAGTCGGGATCGCGCAGCAGGCCGAGACCTCGGTCCGGCAGCACTCGACCCACCGCCTGCTCGCCGCTGCCCTCCCACCGGACTTCGCGATAGCCGAGGAAGGTGAAGTACCCCTCGTCGAGCCAGCGCAAGAGCTCGATCACCTCGGCGACCTCCTCGGGGTCGAGCGGGGGCGGGCTCTCGCGCAACTCGCGCACGAGCTCTTCCAGACGACCACGCATGGCCGCGAAGTCATCCACCGCGAGGCGCACCGAGGCGAGCCCGCGCTCGAGCGCAGCGCGCAGGTCGGGGAGCCGAACCGGCGGCTGGCGCCGAACCCGGATCTGCATCACGGACTCGCGGATCTCTGGGCCGTGACCATCCGCCGCGGACGGCGCGTGCGACAGCAGGACGCCGGCCGAGTCCCGCGTCACGGCGACGATCGGATGGATCAGCAGCGCCGTGCGGGCGCCGGCCCGGTTGAGGAGGTGCGTCAGGGAGTCGACCAGGAACGGCATGTCGTCGTTGACGATCTCGACCACGGTGCACGGGGAGCTCCAGCCGTCGCGCGCGGGGTCCGGGTTGAAGACGCGCAGGTTCGGCTCACCGGCACGCCGCACCCGGGCCAGCTCGAAGATCGAACGAGCCCCGCCGAGCGCATCGGCGGGCCCGATGCGCGCGAGGTCGTTGGCCGGAACGCCGGTATAGAAGGCGCGAACGAATCGCGGGAACATCGCCTCCCCGTCGCCCGCGGCCTCGCTCGCGGCGAGCACTACCTCGTCTAGCAACGAGGAGGCATCGGCGTGGGCAGCCTCAGCCGCACTGGTCGCAGTTTCGGATCTGGTCTCGATGGTCATGGTCGCCTGCGGTCCTGACCGGGCCACGGAGTAGCCTAACCTGCGGGGACGCCGTTCGCCGGCAAGGAGCACTCGTGATGCGCAGCCAGTTCGTCGACAAGTTCAACCATGACCCCGACGCCGCCGGCTACGACGTCGAGGTTCGCGACGAGGCGGACCCGATCCGCGCCGGCTACGAAGCGGCGCTGCGCTGGGTCGCCAGCGAAGCGGGGGTCCGAGGATCGGATCGGGTGCTGGAGCTGGGCAGCGGCACCGGCAACCTAACGGCACTGCTCGGGCCAGCAAAGGAGATCGTCTGCGTCGACGTCTCCCGCGAGATGAACGCGATCGCTCGCGACAAGGTCGACTCGCTGGGCTGGGCGACGGGCACCAAGCTGCGCTGGTTGGAGGCGGACCTGCTCGAGGCGCTGGAGCGCGTCGAGGGCCCATTCGACGCGGTGGCCAGCACCTACGCCGTGCACCACCTCACCGACGACGAGAAGGACGAGCTGTTCGCCGGCCTCCGCAGGCTGCTGGGCCCCGGGGGCCGGGTGGTCTTCGGCGACCTCGCGTTCGAGTCTGAAGCGAGCCGGCGCGAGGTGCTCGCGAAGCTGCGGGCGGCGGGCGACGCAGGCTCGCTCGAGCTGGCCGAGACCATCGAGGACGAGTTCTTCTGGGATCTCGAGCGCGCGACCTCCACGCTCCGGCGCCTTGGCTTCGCCGTTCGAGTGCGCCGTTTCTCGGAGCTCTCGTGGGGCGTCGCGGCGATGTTGTTCAGCTGATCGGTGGCTCCCCCTTGGCGAAGCGCGAGAATCCACCGCGACCGAAGGCGGTGGCCGCAAAAAGCAGTGGTATGCCCATCACGAAGGGCGACACGATCGCCGTCTCCGGAGGATGGCCGAGTAGCACGTCGCCCAACGACTGGAAGCCGTAGCTGACCAGCGGCAGCGCGATCACCCAGCGGTCGCCGCTGCCGAGTGGACGCACCTGGAGCTTCCCCACCACGGCCTGGAACAGCAACAGCACCACGAACGAGGTGCCCACCCAGCCCACGTAGTTCTGAATCGGGATGCCGAAATAGGCGCCCGGCTGATCCCACACCCAGGCGCCGGCGAAGCCGACCATGTAGGGGTCGAGCGTGAGGTCCCAGGCCGTCATCACCAGTGCGCCGAGGAGGCTTCGCCAGGCCAGGTCCCCGAAGCCCCGCGACACCGGCACCGGCTCCCCGCGCACCATGAGATTGGCGATGAGCCAGCTCGGATAGAGCATCAGGAACCACGCCAGCGGGATGACGATCGGCACCTCGCCGAAGAGCTTCGGACCCAGCACCTCGGTGTAGTGGTACTCGCCGAAGATCGCACCGGTTACCGTGCCGATCAGCTCGGCACCCATCGAGACCACGGCGGCGATCGCGAAGAACGCTGCTGTGTGGCGCCAGCCCAGCAGGTAAGCGCAGTGGACCAGGCTGAACACCGCGAACACGGGTACGAGGATCTCGAACGGAACCTTCAGGTCCTGGACCTGGGGACGCAGCGCGAACGCCGCGAGCACCAGCACCAGCAGCACGAGCAGGACGATCAGCACCTTCTCGGCGCCGCTCTTGCCGCCCCAGGCGCTCACGAGACACCTCCCGGGGCCGAGGCAACCGAAGCAACCAACGGTCCCGAGGCAGGCGGCCGTCCCTGCACGATCCTCGTCGCGGCGACCAACACCGGCACGCCCATCGCGAAAGCGGCGATCAGCCGCGTCTCGACCGGAGAGCCGATGACGGCCGAGCTGATCGTGTTCATGGCATAGATGCCCACGGGGAGCGCCGCCACCCAGAGGCTGCCCTCGAGGCCGACCGGCGAAAGCGGCAGCCGGCGTTCGACCATGCGGTAGACCAGGACGATCAGGAACGTCGTGACCACCCAGCTGTAGTAGTTCGAGTACGGCACGCCGAAGTACGGGCAGCTCTCGCAGCCGACCCACACCCACGCGCCGACCACTTGCGTCATGTAGGGATCGAGCGCGAGATCCCAGGCGGTCATCACGACCGCGGTGAGCGCCGACAGCCAGATAGTGAACGGCACCGAGCAGCGCGCGAACGTGGCGCGACGAGACACCGCGAGGTTCGCGATGACGTAGCTGGGGTACATCATCAGGAACCAGGTCAGTGGAATCACGTACGGCACGTCGCCCAGCATCGGACCGAGCACGTCGGTGTAGTAGTACTCGCCGGCGATGCCGGTGAGGAGCGAGACCTTCTCCGCGGTCCACGACAGCACGACGCAGATGCCAAAGAAGGCGGCGGCGCGCCGCCAGCCCAGCATGTACACCGCGTGCAACAGCCCGAACACGGTGAACACCAGCGCGATGACGTCCAGGCCCGGCAGCTCGCGGACGAACGCCAGGCTGGCCCCGTGCACCAGCAGATAGGCCGCGAAGGTAGCGACGATCGCTACCTCGAGCCAGCGCTTCTTGTTCATGCCCCCTCCTGAGACTTCCGAGTTTCAGACCCCCCGAGCCATCGACAACTCGAGCTTCAACGCACGACCGTCTCGGGTCCTTGACCGTCGTCGCGCAGCGCGAGCAGCATCTCCCCAGCGGTGTCGAACCGGCTCGACGGCCGCTTGGCCAGTGCCCGCAGGACCGCGCGCGCCGCGTAGTCGGCCAAGTCGGGCCGCAGGCGGCGCGGGTCCGGCGGCGGTTGCTGGAGGTGCGAGAGCAGCACGGCGGTCGCGCCTCGCGAGTCGAATGGCACCTGCCCGGTGAGAAGCTGGTAGGCCAGCACGCCGAGCGAATAGATGTCGCTGCGATGGTCGACGTGCGCGGGATCGCGGATCTGCTCCGGCGACATGTGGGTCACCGTGCCGATGAGCTGCGAGCGCGTGAGCTGGGTGGTGGCGTCGATCTTCGCGATGCCGAAGTCGGTGAGCACGGCGCGCCATCGCGGCGGAGTGCCGCCGAGCGGCTCCACCAGGACGTTCGAAGGCTTGATGTCGCGATGGACGACGCCGCGGGAGTGGGCGTAGTCGAGCGCGCTGCACAGATCTGCCAGCAGCTCGATGGCGTGCTCTAGCGGAGCGCCCGTCTCCTGCACGTGACCCGAGAGGGAGAACCCCGGCACGTACTCCATGATGATGATTCGCGTGCCGTCCGAGGTGATGCGGTAGTCGAACAGCTTGACGATGTTCGGGTGGTCGAATCCGGCGATGATCGCGGCCTCGCGCTCGAACCGCTTGATCCCTTCGGAGCCCTCCGAGGTCGAGCGCAGTACCTTGATGGCCACGTCGCGGCCTCTTGGATCGTGCGCGCGGTAGACCTCCGCCATGCCGCCACGCCCGACCAGCTCGAGGGGACCGAAGCTCTCCAGGGCCGAGGACTGCTCGAGCTGGCTGGGCGAGCGCAAGATGCTGGGGCCAGTTCCGGTGTCGTGGTAGTCGAGCCCGATGCCGAAGACGCCGCGGTCGATCCAGCGCCGCAAACGCCGTCGCGCCGGCTGGAACATCGCTCCCGCCACGAGCATGGACGCGCTCACCACCAGCGTGCGCTGCTGGTCCCCGGCGATCGCCTGCGACACTGCCTGCAGCAGGACCATCGACACCGTGAAGAACGCGACGAGCGTCGCGGTGAGCAGGCCGTAGGTGAGGGAACGGTGCAGGATGAGGTCGATGTCCCACAGCCGGTATCGCAGGATCGAGAAGCAGATCGCGATCGGTATCAGCAGGAAGGTGCCGAGGTAGAGGTGGAACAGCCCGATGCGCAGGCCCTGCTCCGCGAGCGGCCCGAGCGACCAACTCTCCATCAAGAGCAGCACCACCACCGAGCAGACGAAGAAGGAGCCATGCACCAGGAGCGCGAGCAGAGCCCACTTGCCGCGCTGGCGATCGACCGCGTCCGAGACCTCGCGGTAGCGATGGACCTGGATCGACACACCCACCAGCACCACGCACACGGTGATCAGGTTGCGCGCGGTGTCCGAGCGCGCGAAGTGGGACCAGCCCGCCGACGGCACCAGCGCCGAGCCGACGAGGAACACCGCCCACGCCAAGAGCAACCAGCGCGTGAACCGCGGTACGAAGCGGCCGCTCGGGAACAGCAGGAAGACCGCGGCGACCAGGACCTGGGTGACGACACCGAACCACCGCACCGCTGGACCCCACGCCGGGTCGCCGGCGAGCGCGCTGGGGTTGTAGGTCACCGCAGAGGCGACAAAGACCAGGAACGCCGAAGCGACGAACGCGATCAGCGAGCGTGGCTGGCGCCAGATCAGGAGCGCCCCGACTCCGGTCGAGAGCGCCACGGTGAGCAGGGCGAGCACCTCCAGGTACCAGACCACGTCGCGCGGCGACAGACCGACCTCCCGCAGGGCGCTCTGGTGCTCCTCGTCGAGGACGTCGGGCGTGCAGGGAGCTCCTTCGACGCAGGGCGAGAGCAGGTACTCGACCCGCGGTCCAGCGCCCACCACGACCAACGTCAGCGCGCCCGCGGTGAGCAGCACCCAGACCAATCGCAGGACCGTTTCGGCGTGCCGCCAGGCGAGGATCCTCGTCGGCATGCCGCCGCTGCTGCGGCTGGAGGCGATCGCGGTGCGGTGGTCGAGCGACACAGCGGCGGGTGGCGAGCGGTCCGGGCGGGATCGGCTGTCGCGTGTGCGCTGCAATCGAGGGTTTCGGCCGTGCCCGGCCGCACCTGGCACGCGCCGGTCGCGGGCCACCGGGAGGACGCGGAAAGGACCGGGCCGTTGGCGAGAGTCTACTGGTCTCGGCGACGCTGCACGAACGCGCGTCCCATCGGGTTCGCCAGCACCTCCCGATAGCGCGCGCGGCGCAGTCGTGCCAAGAGCTCGGGTGAGGGCTCCCGATACTGGGTGACCAGCAGGATCCCCTGCGGGTCGTCGGCGCTGCGGCGGACCCCGCCGCGCCAGGGCAGCTCGGCGAACACGGGCATCACCCGGGCGCGCGGTGCGCTGTCTCGCAGCGCCCGCAGGAAGGGGTACTCGATGACGTTCGGCGGCGCGAGAATCCCGATGGTCTCGAGATGGCCGAGCCGCTCGGCCAGGGGCCGCACCAGCTCGGCCTGGAGGTGGAGGTCGCTCCGGGGTGTGGTCCACACCGTCCGCAGGTCGTGCTCCTGGTGCAGGACGGTCATGGTCGCGGTGTAGGCGGCGAGCACCGTCACGAGCGCGACGCGCCACCATCGGGCCCCGAAACGGCTCGGCAGGGCCGCGATCGTCGTAGCGAGCAGCACGGCCGCAAGCACCAGGTACGACAGGTGAAAGCGACCGATCCACGGCTGCCAGCGGAACGCCATGGTCAAGAGCAGGAAGCCGCCCAGGCTCGCCGAGGCGTAGGCGCGCAAGAGCACTGGTGCGCCCCTACGCAACAGCGCCAGGACCACCGCAGCAGTGCCGAGCACGAAGTGCAGGGGGCTGCCACTCGATTGCGGCGAGTTTGCGACCGGTGGCGGCGTCGGCCCGTCGAGCGACAGCGAGTACGTGGTCCCAGGCGGCAGGTTGTCGGCTTCGGGGTCGACACCGAGCAGCCGCTCCGCACCGCGGACCGCGCGCTCCACCCCGCGGTTCCATCGATCGCCGAGCTCGATGCGCACCGGCGCGGTGGTCACCGGCAGGAGCAGGTGCGCGCTGGTGTGCTCGAGCAGCGAGCCGGCCATCGCCTGCGGAGTGAACGAGGCGTTGAGGTAGCTCACGTGCCCGGCGCTCGACAAGGGGTTGCCGTAGGCGAGCTGCGCTTGGGCGTAGTGGTAGCCGTTGAGCGCGAGGATCGCGCTCCCGGCAACCGCGACCTCGGCCAACCGGCGGCGCCATTCGCCGCGGCGCAGCAGCCACCAGACGGCGAACGGAAACAGGAAGAAGTAGCTGCTCGCCTTGGCGAGCACCGCAAGACCGCACGCGGTTCCCACCAGCGCGCCGCGGCCCAGCACGCCGCGCGACGAGGCCTCGCGCCGCGCGCGCAACATGGCCCAGACCGCTGCCGTCGTCCAGAACGCGGTCACCACGTCGGTGAGCGCGGTCTGCGCCTGCAGCGCGAGGTTGGGGATGGTGGCCACGAGTGCTGCGACCAGTGTCCGTGTCGCCGGCCTCGCTCCCAGCTCGTCGGCGACCAGCGTTGCCGTCACGATCAGGCCCAGGTACGCCGTCCATTGCACCACCAACGGTGCCCAGTCCCGGTCGTGGAGCAGCATGAGCTGCACCGTCGCGTAGGCCGTGAACGGCGAGATGTAGTTCTGGCGTGGCTCCGGCGTCGGGTAGAAAGCGGCGCTGTGGTTCTGGATCCAGAAGAACACCCGCGGCACGTGGTAGGCGAGCGCGTCGTACACCCGCGGCACCGAGAGCGCCGCTACGACCAAGGTCAGCAGCAGCAGGAGCACGATCGTGCCCAGCTCGAGCCAGGTCTCGGCGCGCCGCGGTAGGCGAGGGGCGAGCGGCCAACGCCCAAACCGGGCGAAGGCGGCACCGAGACCGGCACCTACGCAATCGAGCGGCCAAGGCCCAGACCGGGCGAAGGCGGCACCGAGACCGGCACCAAGGCAAGCGAGCGACCAGCAAGTCGCGACGACGCCGAAGCGCAACGCGGCGAACAGGCTCGGGATCACCGTGAACGCGACGGCGAGCACCGCAGCTCCGCCCAGCGCCAGCACCAACGCCTCGCGCCAACCCGCAACGAAGCGTG
>DATLFI010000278.1:0-7798 GCA_035524895.1 Thermoanaerobaculia bacterium
CCATCGCTGAGCGAGCGCAACAACGCAGACGGCCCCACGCCGCCCCAACCGCTTGGGGCGCGGGGGTTTGCGGCCGCTGGCTGCGTTGGGCCTCCTGCACGATGGCACCGCATCGCGTTCGTCGGCCACGCCTTGCCAGCGGCCGCAGATCCCCGCGCGCAGCCTCACGCGGGTTTCACCACGGGCTGCTTGTCGCGGTGCTGGCATGCGGGCCGGCGGACCCTCCGGCAGGGCCGCCGCCCCCGGCAGCACAAGCGGTCGCGGAGGTCGTCCAAGTCGCCGGCGGGTCCCTGCGCGGTCTCGCCGTCTCCGAGGCCGGCGACCCACGCGTGCTCGCGTTCCGGGGCATTCCCTACGCCTCACCGCCGGTGGGCGACTTGCGCTGGCGTCCGCCCCAGCCGCCGGTACCCTGGTCGGGCGAGCGCGACGCCACGCGCCCCGGGCCGGGATGCTGGCAACCGCTGCCGGCGCCCGACTCGTTCTATGGCCCCGGCCCGGCCGAGCGCAGCGAGGACTGCCTCACCCTCAACGTCTGGACCGCGGCGCAGGCCAGCGTCGAGAAGCGGCCGGTGATGGTGTGGATCCACGGCGGCGCGCTGGTCACGGGCAACGGGAACGTGTGGGCCTACGACGGCACCTCGCTCGCGCGTCGTGGCGTGGTGGTGGTGACCCTCAACTATCGGCTCGGTCCGCTCGGGTACCTCGCGCACGCCGCGCTCTCCGCTGAGGACGAGCACGGCTCCTCGGGCCAGTACGGCGTGCTCGACCAGATCGCCGCCCTCGAGTGGGTGCGCGACAACATCGGAGCGTTTGGCGGCGACCCTGGGAATGTCACCATCTTCGGCGAGTCGGCGGGCTCCTGGAGCGTGTGCTACCTGACCGCGACGCCCCTGGCGGCTGGACTGTTCCATCGCGCGATCGGCCAGAGCGGCGGCGTGTTCGACAGCATGCCGGACCTCCGGGAGGACGCAGAGCCGCAGGGTGCGCGTTTCGCGGAGACCGCAGGTGCCGCCGCCGGTCCCGAAGTCGCTGCGGCGCTGCGGTCGCTCACCGCGGAGCAGGTCTACGAGACATTCGACCGCGGGCGCTTCTCCTTCCGGCCCAGCGTCGACGGCTGGGCCTTCCCCACGGATGTGCGGACGATCTACGAGCAGGGTCGCCAGAACCGCGTGCCTCTCCTGCTGGGCTCGAACGCCGACGAGGGCACCGCGCTGTTCGCGGGAGGCGCTCCGGCGACCGCCGCCGACTACCACGCCTCACTCGAGCGCCAGTACGGAGACCAGGCCGAGCGGGTCGCGGCGCTGTACCCCGCGGCGACCGATACCCACGCAGCGCGCGCGTACCTCGAGCTCATGGGGGACCGCGTGTTCGCCTGGGAGATGCGCGTCTGGGCGCGTCTCGCTGCGGCGGCAGGCCAGCCCGTCTACCTCTACTACTTCACACGGGTACCGCCGGGGCCGGAAGCCGAGCGCTACGGCGCCTACCACGCCGCCGAGATCGTGTACGCCTTCGACACCGTCTCGCTCGCTCCGGATAGCCCGAACCCGAAGCGCCGCTGGACGCCAGAAGCCCGCGACGTCGAGCTCGCCTCCACGATGGCAGGCTATTGGACGAGCTTCGCAAAGGCCGGAGACCCCAACGCTGCTGGTTCGCCGGCATGGCCCCCCTACCATGCCGCGACCGATCAGGCGCTCGAGCTCGGCGACGAGATCCGCGTGGTGCCGGCCCTGAAGCGAGAGCGCCTCGACCTCCTCGACAGCCTCTACGAGGCGCGACGCTCCCCGGTCGTCCCCGCCATACCGTCGGGAGGGGGTTGACCGCCCCTGGTCGAGGGGGTGTAACCGCCGCCCCGCCCCGGTGTCTCACTCCATGACGACGCCGGGGCTTCCGGCGGCACACACGGCGGAGCGCGAGACGCATCGCCCACCAGGTCGACGAGAAGCCTGTCGCGTATGACGTTCTGGCAATCCGCCTACCGTGACCATGGACCAGCCGTGCTCGGCTACCTCTCGAGCAGGATGCGCCGCGAAGACGCGGAGGACCTCCTGCAGGAGACTTTCGTGCGTGCGATACGAGCCAGTGGCAGCCTGCGCGACGAGGAGAAGCTGCGACCGTACCTGCTCACCATCGCCCACAATCTGCTGGTCAACCGCTACCGGCGTCGCGAACCGCAGCTGTTCTCGGAGCTCGCTACCGCCACGGCAGACGGCGAGACGAGCGAGCTCGCCGAACCCGCTGCGCCGGCCTCCCATCCCGAGCAGGAGGCAGACCTGTCGCGCCTCGAGGAGCGTCTTGGCGCAGTCGTGGCGGAAATGAGCCCTCACCTGCGCACCGCTTTCGAGCAGGGAGTCCTACGGCAAGAGCCCTACAAGGAGATCGCGCGTCGCAATGGCTGGTCGTTGGCACAGGTGAAGATCAACGTCTACCGCGCGCGGCGGCAAGCGATCACGCGACTGCGCGACCTGCTGCCCTCTGCCGAGCTTGGTTGAGCGATCGCGAGCCTTCGATCCCGCTTTCCGACACTTCCGTGATGCATCGGTCTTCGTTCCCAGGAGTCGCCACCGTGTCCGATCAAAGATCCCGTCCTCTCCAGCCAGACGAGCAGGCTGCGCTCGCCGTCACCGAACGGCTCGAGGCCGAGCTCTCGGCTCTGGTCGATGGCGAGCTGGAGTCGCAACGCCTGCTCCAGGTGATCGACCGCTTGGTCGAGGAATCGAGCGCACGCCGCTTCTACCGGCGTGCCCGCGCCCTGGACGGCCTGGTCGAGGCGACCGAGCCGCTGCCCCGAACCGAGGCGCCGAACGAGGTCTGGCAGCGCATCGCGTCAGCCACCGGCCAGTCTCCCGGCACACTGCCGTTCCGTGCCCGCAGCCTGCCCCGCCTGTCGACCAGGATCCTCGCTCCGCTCGTCGCCGCGGCGGCGCTGGTGATCGCCGTGTCGCTGGGAGTTTGGGCCAATGCGCAGCGCCCGACCCGCGGAGCGTTGATGGAGGTTGGGGCCGCCGACGTGGGTGACATCACGATCGGCGGGAGAGCGGGTCAGATGACCGACGAGCGTTTCTTCGCTCTCGCCACCGAAATCCTCGAGGCAGATCGCCACTACCGCCGCGAGATGCTCGAGGTCATCCAGCTCGTCGAGTCCGCACTCCCGTCGGAGATGGGCAGCGCCGAGCCGACACGACTCGGCGAGGAGACCTCGCTCGTCGCCGACGAGATCGACACCGTTCCCGATGGTCGCGTCGACCGCGACCTCGCCGTCCGCCTCTGGTGAGCGTCGTCCACCGCGCGCCGGAGGTCCCATTCGTGTTTTCGCCACGGAGGCCCATCATGGAGCCCTGCTTCGATTTCCATATCCACCGCCACGACGACGCCACTCCCGCCTGCGCCGCGCCTCGGCGCAAGCGGAGCCGGTCAGCGGCGGCTGCCGGTGCACTGTTGTTGGCGGCCGCGACCGCGACGGCGCTGTTGCCAGAGCCGGCCGCGGCTGCCGAGAGCGACGGGTTCCTCTACGGCCGGCTCGAGACCACCGCCGACAAGGCGTACACGGGCATCCTGCGCTGGGGAGACGAGGAGGCGTTCTGGGATGATCTCTTCAACTCCGGCAAGGTCGAGCTGCCGCATGCCTCGAGCACCTCCAGCGACCCCAAGAAGGCGCGCACGGTCGAAGTTTTTGGCAAGAAGCTGACGTTCCGCTGGGGCGACAACGTCGCGTCGCGGCACTTCGTCACCCGCTTCGGCGACATCGCGCGACTCGAGCCCATAGACGGCAAGGTGCGGCTGAGCATGAGGGGCGGCTCCGAGATCATCGTCGCCGGCTCCTCCAACGACGTCACGGCGACGGTCGAGGTCCGCGACGCGACGATCGGCACCGTGCAGGTGCCGTGGAAGCGGATCAAGAGCGTCGAGTTCCAGCAGGCCCCGAAAGACGTGGAGCTTCCCGGCTTTCGCCTCGCGGGCACCGTGCGCACCACTGCCGGCACTTTCGAGGGCTTCGTGCAGTGGGACAAGCAGGAGTGTCTATCCATCGACAAGCTCGATGGGGACGAGGACGGCATCAGACTGTCGCTGCCGATGGGCAACATCCGCACCATCGAGCGACACAGCCGTGCTGCGTCGCGCGTGACGCTCCAGGACGGCCGGACGATGATCCTCGACGGCACCAACGACGTCGACGACTCGAACCGCGGCATCCTCGTCGAGGACGAGCGCTTCGGGCGCGTCGAGGTGCCGTGGTCGGCCTTCGAGCGCGTCGAGTTCCGTAGGGACGCCGGGAGCGGTCGCGCCTACTCCGAGTTCGGCAAGTACGGTGAGCTGCAGGGGCGCGTCTCGGCCAACGGAAAGACGCGCACCGGGCGCATCGTGTTCGACCTCGACGAGGCCTACGGCTGGGAAATGCTCGATGGCTTCAAGGACGACATCGCCTACTCCATCCCGTTCGGCATGGTGGCGCGCATCGAGCCGCGCGGCACCCGCTCCGCCCTGGTGCGGCTGAAGAACGGCCAAGAGCTGGTGCTCAGCGACACCCAGGACGTCACCGACGACAACGACGGCATCCTCGTCTTCGAAGGCAGCGGCGATCCGGTCCACATACCCTGGGACGCCGTCGGCTGGATCGAGCTCGACTGAGTCTCTGAGCGTCGGCCGACTCTGTCGGTCGACGCCTTCCCGGTCCCATAGGATGGCGCGGCGCACGCTCCGACCACTCTCCGCGCGTCGTCCTTGATCCACTCCACCGCCGCCTCCTCCTGGCTGGCCATCCTCAACCCGCGCGCGCGGCGAGGCGCCGCGCCGCGGCTCGCGCGACCGCACCTGGCGGCCCTGCGGGACCGAGGTGTCGACATCGAGCTGTGCACCACCAGCGGACCACGCGAGGCCGTACGGCTGGCGCGTGAGGGCTACGCCCGCGGGCACAGGCGCTTCCTGGCGATCGGCGGCGACGGCACCGCCTTCGAGACGCTCAACGGCTTCCTGCCATCCGCGCTCGACGACGGCCAGGACACCGGGCTCGCTGTGCTGCCCGTGGGCACCGGCAACTCCTTCGCGCGGCACTTCGAACGGGAAGGCGGCAGCGGCTCCGCAACGGTGGTCGCAGCGATCCTCGAAGACCAGTCGAGGCGTTGCGACGTCATGCGGCTCCAACACGAAACGGGTGAGCAGTACGCACTCGGCACAGTGAGCGTGGGCTTCGCGGCTCAGGTCTCGGCTCTCGTCAACCGGAAGCTCAAGGCCTTTGGCGTGGTCGGATACACGCTGGGTGTCCTCCGCGAGCTACAGCGCCTCCGTTTCTACGAATCCGACCTGACATTCGCGACGCAAGGCACACGCCAGAGCGTGCGCGGTCGCCTGCTGTTCGCTGCCATCCAGAACGTCGAGTGGGTGGGCGGCAACATGCGAATGGCACCGGGAGCCCGCACCGACGACGGGCTGGCCGACCTCGTGATCGTCGACCAGGCTCGCCGATTGCGGGTGTTGCGCCTCTTCCCCCGCATCTTCGACGGCAGCCACGTCGCAGTGCCCGAGGTGCATGTCCACCGCTGCGATCGGGTGACCTTCCACGATCCGGGGCGCCGGCCGGTGATGCTCGACGGCGAGGTGCTCGAGCTCGTGCCGCGGCGCCTCGAGGTGCTGCCAGCAGCGATCTCCATTTGGGTCCCTGAAACATCGGAGACCGCGCGTGGCTTGTAACCTGCACCCCGCGCGTCGGGTCTACGTATCTACCAATCCGGCGTTCCCGCCGCTCCCTCCGACGCAGGAGACCTAGCCATGCCCCGACTCCACCGAACCCGCCTCCTCGCCGCCGCGTTCGTCCTGCTGGCCCCGTTCTCGATGGGCGCCGCAGCCCAAGAGTGGGCGACCTCGACCGACGACTCCTGGTGCCGCGATAGCCGGCCTCGCGACCGAGACCGCGACCGGCAGTGCGAGATCCGGATCACCACTCTTCCCGCCAGCGGAGCGCTGGCCGTCGATGCCGGAGCCAACGGTGGCATCACGGTCGAAGGCACGGACGCGGGCGAGGTGCGCATCCGCGCCAAGGTCGAGACACGACGCGGTGCACAGCTCGAGGACGTCACGATCGACCTCGGCGCCGGGCACGTCGAGACACAGGGACCGGAGCGTGGCGACTGGTCGGTCAGCTTCCGCATCGAAGTGCCGCACGGCTACGACCTCGACCTCGTCGCGCGCAACGGCGGCCTCCGGGTGGCGGGCGTCGACGGCCAGGTGCGACTCGAGACCACGAACGGGGGGATCACGCTCGCATCGATGGCTGGAGAAGTTCGCGGACGAACGACCAACGGCGGCATCTCCGTCGCTCTCGACGGCGACACTTGGCACGGCGACGGCCTCGACGTGGAAACCTCGAACGGCGGGGTCCATCTCTCGGTGCCCGCCGACTACTCCGCCGAGCTGGTCACGGGAACGGTCAACGGTCAGCTCCACCTGGGCTTCCCGGTGACCGTGGAGGGCGCCCTGCGCAACGAGGTCCGCGGCACCCTCGGTCGGGGTGGCCCCACCGTGCGGGCCATGACGACGAACGGCGGCGTCAAGCTGACCCGCGCGGGCTGAGCGGCAGGGGCCCTGCGGCGGCGAGGCTACGAGGTCGCCGCTCCGGCCGTGACCGACTCCGGCTCGAGCGGCGCCACGTGGTAGAGGCCTTCCACCTCGCGCCACGGAAACGCCCTTCCATCCGTCGCGAAGCGGGCCCCGTCGAGGACCCACTCGGTGACTCCGCTATCGCACTCGTCCCCGCCTGCGACCTCGACGAACCCGCCGTCGCGAAAGAGGTGCCGGGCCGGGGTGTTGCGGTCCGTCGGGACGAGTCTCGCGGTGACCGTCGGCGACCGCTCCAAGGCAGACTCCACTGCGCTTCCGAGGAGGATCCGCTCCACGCCCAGACCGATCACCCGGCAGCTCATGACGAAGAGCTCGACGCGCGCGCCGAGCACCACGCACGCGCCGACCAGCCCGTGATCGCCGAAGCGGTCCGCGACGCGCATCGCGAAGAGCTCCCTGCCTTCCTCACCGGCGAGCAGGGCGCGAAGCTCGTCCTTGCCGAAGCGGATCCCGGTGGTGTTGAACTGGTTGGTGCGCTGCACCAGCTCGGCGATACGGTCGAGCAGCGCAGGGTCGTTGACGCGCCCCACTTCGACCCGCACCTCCAGGGAACGCACGTAGTCGTCACCGTCGATCGTTTCCTCCCTCACGCGGCGGCGACCGACCTGCTCCTTCATCATCCGCGTGCGGTTCCTCGACTCGACGGTGACCGACGGCACCTGGAACTCCGGTCCGGTCAGCAGCCGAGAACGCACCGTGAACAGGTTGTCGCCGAGAACCAGCACCTCGGCCAGGTAGCGGCGCACCTTGTCGCGCTCCACCGGGTTGTCGTCGATGAAGACCGCGGCGTCGAGGCCCAGGTCGAGCTCGGAAACGATGCTGCGGATGTTGTCCACCTTCTCGTTCCAGTCGATGCGATGCGTAACGAAGTCGTCGAGCCCGAGCAGGAACGAAGCGCTCCGCTCCGGGTAGCGCCAGTACTTGCGCACCACGGCCTCGTCGTTCTTGCTGCAGCAGGCCAGCAGGAAGCCGCGGTGCTGGAGCGCCCGCAGCGCCTCGTGGATGCCGAACCAGGGGCTGAGGTCGACGCGTCCGTGGTTGAGCGCGCCGCCGCCGAACGGCGATTCGGTCTCCGCCAGCACGCCGGGCCACAGCGTGTTGTCGAGATCCACGATCACCAGCTTCTTGCGACCGATGCCGCGGATCGCTTGCAGCATGTCGAGCTGCTCGCGCGCGAGCAGCCGCT
>DATLFI010000279.1:0-2410 GCA_035524895.1 Thermoanaerobaculia bacterium
TCGGCAAGGCGCCTGACGATTCCACCGATTCGCCCAAAATGCTCTACGAGCCGTCCGGCGTCAGCGCCGAGCTCTACGGCTGGGAATCCCTCCGCAAGCAACCGGCCTTCGTCATCGTCTGCGAGGGCGAATACGACCGGCTTGTGCTCGAGGCCCACGGGTTCCCGGCCGTGACCGGGACCAGCGGAGCGGGGGTCTTCAAGGAGGAGTGGGCCAAGGAGCTCCGCACGCTTCCGAGCGTCTACGTCTGCTTCGACAACGACCAAGCCGGCTGCACCGGGGCCGAGCGGGTCGCCCGCCTCACCGGTGCCAGAATCATCACGCTTCCCGCTGATGTCGGCGAGTCGGGCGATGTGACCGACTTCTTTGTGCGCCTGAAGCGGACGCGGGGCGACTTCCTGACCCTCCTCAATGAGGCTCGGCCCTTGCCGGCCGCGTCCGACCGCCAGTCCGGCCAACCGCGTCGCGCGAACGGTCGCGCCGCACCCTCCGACATCGCGCGCTTGAAGCAGGCGGTCAGGATCGAGGACGTGGTCAGCCACTACGTGCCGCTCCGCCCATCGGGCAGGGCACTCATGGCCCGCTGCTGCTTTCACGACGACCACCAGCCCTCGCTTGCCGTCTTCCCTGAGACGCAGTCGTTCTATTGCTTCGGCTGCCAGAAGCACGGGGACGTGATCACCTTTTTGATGGCGGTGGAGCGCCTGACCTTCCCCGAGGTGCTCGGCGTCCTCAAGCAGCTCGCAAATTCTCCATGAACGAATCACTCGACACCATCGTCAACAACGCCAAGGAACGCCGGGCCATCCCGGCGTCGTTTGTCGCACTTCCCGAGGGCGGCCTCGCGGAGATGATCTACGACCCTGAGCAAGGCCGGACGCAGTTTGCCGTGGCGCGTGGCGATCGTGTCGAGTACGAGGATCTCCTGGTCCTCGGCGAGGAGAGGGTCTTCAGGCCCTACTCTCCCGAGAACAGCCTCATCAAGAACGACATCGTCCTCCTGCCATCTCAGGCTGAGGCCTACGAATCAGAGGAGGCGCTCGTGGCCGAGATCCAGGCGTTCATCCACCGCTACGTCGACCTCAGCCCGCTCTTCGAGCAGTTGAGCGCCTACTACGTCCTCTTCACCTGGCTCTACGACAGCTTCAACGAGCTGCCGTACCTGCGGGCCAAGGGTGATACCGGATCGGGGAAGACGCGCTACCTCCTCACCGTGGGATCGCTCTGCTACAAACCGACCTTTGCGAGCGGGGCCTCGACGGTCTCGCCGCTCTTCCGCATCCTCGATCTCTTCCGGGGAACACTCGTGATCGACGAGGGCGACTTTCGGCTGTCGGACGAGAAGGCCGAGGTCGTGAAGATCCTCAACAACGGCAACGCCCGGGGCTTCCCCGTCCTCCGCAGCGAGGCGGTTGGCCGCGAGCGGGAATTCAGCCCACGGGCCTACCAGGTCTATGGCCCCAAGCTCGTCGCCACGAGGACCACCTTCCAGGACCGCGCCCTCGAGTCCCGCTGCCTGACGGAGGAGCTCGGGAACCGACGACTTCGCGCCGACATCCCGATCAACCTGCCCATGGCGTTCAAGATCGACGCCCGGTCTCTGCGAAACAAGCTCCTCACCTTTCGCTTCGTCAACTACGGCCGCCCGTTCGCGAACCCCGCGCTGGTCGATCCGACGATCGAGCCGCGACTCAACCAGGTCTTCGTGCCACTCCTCAGCGTCATCTCAGATGCCACGGCCAGAGAGGATCTGAACCGGGTGCTCCACGAGTACCAGCGCCAGCTCGTCGCCGACCGCGGTCTCGAGTTCGAGGGGCAAGTCGTCGAGGTGATCCGCGAGGTCCACGAGGGACTCGACGGCGCCGAGCTGAGCCTCCGCGACATCACGAGCCGCTTCATCCAGCACCATGCCGAAGAGATGGACCGCAAGGTCACCCCCAAATGGATTGGCGGCGTCATCCGGCGGCGCCTCGGCCTCCGCACCGTCCGGCGAGGTGGCACCTACGTGATCCCGGAGTCCGAGCGGCCGAAGCTCGAGCAGCTCTACGAGAAGTACGGCCTCCAGGGCGACCCGGCCGCCGGCGAGGCCTTCTGAGGACATCCCCAGGACTTTAGGACTTTGGAAAGGGGGGTACAGGAGGTACCGAAGCTATTCGCAAGGATCCACGCCAATATTAGGTTTCTGACGGCTGCCGCCTCCTACCCCCGTAGGGAAGTCCTGAAGTCCTGCTGAGATCTGAGATCACCACCACGCACACCTCGGCCGCGGCGATCTTCGACATGGTGCCCAATGGCCTCGCGGTTCAGTGTCCGAATGCCAGCGCCAGACGATAGCCTTCGTCGCATCATCCCACCCCGCTTCTAGTCGGGGTTTTTGCATGCGCAGCTCGCGTGAGTTGCCTCTCCGGGC
>DATLFI010000280.1:0-3993 GCA_035524895.1 Thermoanaerobaculia bacterium
GCACGTTCCAACCGTCCGTGACCTCCGGTCATTTCGTGTAGTTGCACGCCGCCTTCGTGACCGGTCCGACCTCGGCCTGAATCGGCTTGAAATCGGGCCGCCGAGGGACGGTTCTGGCCCGTTTTTGCGAGTTTTCGGGTCGCCTCGATTCAAAGCGTGTGTAGTCGGCCGCGATCTGACGTCTAGACGGACAACATACTCTGTAAGCGTTCACCCGGGGTGCAGGGACCCACTTCGGCGCGGCGAACTTGGCCGGTATGGAGCGGGCCGAGGCGGAGGCGATCCTCGATGGCGACCGGGAGACTGCAGTCGCGCTGCTGCTGCAGGTCGGCGAGCTGGTCGAGGCGAACCGGCGGCTCGAGGCCCGCGTCGGCGAGCTCGAGCGGCGGCTGAGCCGGAGTTCGCGCAACTCGTCACTGCCGCCGTCGCAGGATCCGCCCTCGGCGCCGCCGCGGTCGCGCCGGCCGGGCTCGGGCCGCACGCGCGGCGGCCAGCCCGGACACGAGGGCAGCAACCGGCCGCTGCTTCCGCTCGAGCAGATCGACGAGATCGTCGACCACTGGCCCGAGCGCTGCCGTTCGTGCGCGCGCGCCTTCGCCGAGCCGGAGCTGGTTGACGCGGCGGAGCCGTGGCGACACCAGGTCGCCGAGCTGCCGTTGATCGCGGTGCGCGTGAGCGAGCACCGGCTACACGCTGTCTGCTGCCCCGACTGTGCCACCGCGACCCGGGCCGAGCTTCCCCGCGGGGTGCCGCGGTCGGCGTTCGGGCCACGGCTGCAGGCGGCGGTGGTGACGCTCGCTGTGCGCAACCGAGTCTCCCGCCGCGACACGACCGAGCTCGCCCGGGAGCTGTTCGGGGTCGAGCTGGCGACCGGGTCGGTCGACACGATCATCCACCGCGCCGGGGAGGCGCTCGCCGGCCCGTACACCCGGCTCGAGCAGCAGCTCAAGAGGGCATCGGTGGTCAATATCGACGAGACCGGCTGGAAGACCGCCGGCGGCAACCGCACGCTGTGGGGCGCCCTGACCAGCCAGAGCGCGGTCTTCCGGATCGCGGCCGGCCGCCACGGCTTCGAGGCCAGGACGCTGCTCGGCGAGCGCTTCGCCGGCATCGTCTGCTCCGACCGCTGGCGCGGCTACGACTACCTCGACCCCAACCAACGGCAACTCTGCTGGGCGCATCTACTCAGGGACTTCACCGCCCACAGCGAAGGCATGGGCGAACAAAAGAGGTTCGGCGACGACGGCCTCCAAATCGCCCGCGACCTCTTCGCCTCCTGGGAGGGCTACCAGCAAGACGGCGACCGCGCCCGGCTGCAAGCGCAGATCGCGCCGCTGCAGGCGAAGCTGCGAGCGCTGCTCGAGCACGCGGCCCGCAAGAGCACCAGGACGAAGTACCACCGGCTGTTCGCCAAGAGCCTGCTCAAGCGCTGGCCGGCGTTGTGGACCTTCGCCCACCTCGACGGCGTCGAGCCGACCAACAACCACGCCGAACGCGGACTTCGCGGTGCCGTCATCTACCGCAAGCTCTCCCTCGGCAGCCAATCCGAACGCGGCGAGCGCACCATCGAGCGGCTCCTCTCCGCCTCGATCACCTGCCGCCTGCAGAGACGCTCGCTCTTCGCCTACCTCACCGACGTCCTCCACGCCAACATCCGCGGCGACCCCATCCCCGCACTCGGCTGACCTGGCAGGGGACCTGAACGCTTACGACAAAAGCCTGATTTGCAGGGAATTCTACGAAAGCCCCTCTGACGGACTCGAACCGTCGACCCCCTCCTTACCATCGAGGTCTAGGGGTGGGAAGGGCGGCACCGTGAGGGCCAAGGCGACCACGAAAAGGCTGCAAATCGGATAGATCCGACGATGGAGTCGTGTCGGGGTTGGTCGGGCGTGGTCGCTCTGGTGTTCCCTCAGTGTTCCCTCGTTTCCGGTGCCGCTCCTGACAACGCTCAGTCGAGCGAGTCCCGGCCGATCTCGCAGCTAGAAGTTCACCGTGCCGAGGAACGTCCGGTCCGAGATCGTCCTCTTCTGGCGCAACTACGTCCGGCCGCGCGGACTGGCGGCCGCAGTTCGCGTCAAGGCGAACGGCGGAACGAGCATCACGATCGAGGACACGATCCCGCGCGCACCCTTTCGAAGGCGTGGCCGTGGCTGGCGGATCACGACGACCTCGCACTTCCTCCGCCGTGACCACTTCCCGAACGAGACGGCGCGGCGTGGGGTTGCGTACAACGACCAGAAGGCGCGTGGGCGGGCGCTCTACTGCGTCTCGGCCGCCGAACATGGTTCAGAGGCGCGCGGGCAGGTACTGGCGGCGCTCTCTTGGCACGTCGACCAGCGCACAGAAGCACCGATTCTGATCACGAACCTGGTCATCCGCGGCGACAGCGCCGACGCGCGGGCACTCAGTCTCGCAGCGGCCGCGTGGATGCTCGCCTACCTGCTCGAAGTTGCCGCGCGGACTGGCCGCCCGGGCGAGATCGGCGTGGAGATCGACACACAGCCGAACGCCGACGATTTCAGAGCGATCGGCTTCCGCGCAGCATCAGCACCGGCTGCGTACCACTCTCCGTACTGGGCCTTCCGACCTCCCAATTAGCGCTGGTTCGCCCGGTACGCGCGCTCGACCTGCGCGTACAGCGCCGGTGACAGGTGCCGGCGAGCCTCCTCGAGGAAGCTCTCTCTGTCGAGCGGAGCGTCGCGCTCGCCCGTCTCCTGGAAGTAGTGCTCGATCTCGGCCTCGACCTCACCGACACGATCGGGGGCGCGTGCAAGCGCGTAGTCGAGGAGCGCGCCGCCAACCTCGTATTCGTCTCGCCGCCGGTAGTGGGCGGCGAGCTCGAGGACGAGCCGAGGTGAAAGCCGAGCTTCGCGGCCGGCGTGCTCCACGGGTAGGTCGCGGCGCGAGAGGCTTGAGGCGTGTACTCCGATCATGCGCGCGGCCTGGCGAAGGGTGGGGTAGGCGGCGAGAAGCCCGGCGGGCACGTGTTCCTCGCGCTTGCGGGGAGCTGTGGCGGCGCTACGGGTGCTCGGCATCGTCAGTCAGTCCTCCTGCTCACACGGTACCACAACGAGCGCAACATGAGCAACGATCGCAACGTTACGGCATAGACTTGCGCTCCAGAACAAAGCGGGGGAGACCGAACGACGCCGCGACGCAGCCCAGGGCGCGCGTCAGTCTCGGCCGAAGCCGTCGGCGAGGAGGTCGTCGGCGTCGCGTGCGTACCGTCCGGAGCGCGACGAGCCGAGCCCGATGAACGACAACAACTTCGGAGCCGAGGCATCCGTGGGGAGTGCGCGGGCCAACTCGGCGACCACGACATCAATGCTGACGCCGCGCCGCTTTGCTTCGGCCTGCAGCCGGGCGAGCGCATCCTCGGGAAGGTCGATCGTGACGGTCATGCAGCAAGTGTAGGAACGGCGAGCTGGGCTGACGATGCGGCTGCTGGTGATCGCTCGCGGGTGAATCCCAGGGTCTTGTAGGTGACGAGCCGGCGCGCGTGCATCGCGCGCAGGACGGGGACGCGGACGTCGGCGTAGTCGTAGACGCGGATGGTCGTCTTTTTCTCGTGGGCGCGCATCAGCCGGCCGGTGTACTGGACGAGGCGGCCCTTGAATGAGACGGGGAAGGCGAGGGAAGAGCGTGTCGAGCTGGGGGCAGTCGAAGCCCTCGCCCAGGTACTGGCCGGTGGCGACGACGACGAGTGGCTCATCGGGATTGGTGCGCTCGATCTGGTCGAGGAGGGCGGCGCGCGCACGCTTGCCGAGGCCGCCCTCGAGGACGAGCGGTGACACGCCTTGGCTCCGGAGCCCGTCCGCGAGCAGGCCACAGTGCTCCTTCCACTGGCTGAGCGCGAGGCAGCGCCTGCCCTCGGCGAGCGCGCCGATCACGTCGCGGCAGACGAGCGCGCGACGCTGCTCGTCTTCGACGAGCAGACGGAAGAGCTCATGGATCGGCGTCTCGGCGGCGCCGGCGACTGCGAACGCCGTC
>DATLFI010000281.1:0-5003 GCA_035524895.1 Thermoanaerobaculia bacterium
CCATGAGGTGCAAGCGCCGCGGTCAAGAGCCCGAGCGCTATCAGGCGGCGCCTGAGCCGATCGGGCTCCTCGGCGAGCGCCTCCATCCGGCTTCTCATCTCGATCGGGTCCATCTGGTATCCCTGCGGGCGATCGCGATCCCGTGGACCTGATCCTTCAGGTCGGTGCGCCTCGGCCCGTCTCAATGGTACCGATAGCCGCGACCACCACGTCCGGCACTCGAGAAGTCGGTGTAAGCGACGGAGCGCCCGTCGGAAAGTCAGCCGGCTTCGACTGCGGCCGGCGCTACCGCGCTGGCGATGATCTCGCGGTAGCCGTTGCGGAGCAGGAAGCTCTGTTCGACGCGCATGCCGGGTAGACGCTTGAGGAGCTGGCGCTCGGTGTAACGGGGGCTCGGGCGTACGCGCGGGGCTTCGGCGTCCCAGACCAACGATCGAGCGTCGGCAATGCGCAGCCGGCGCGGTCGGAGGGGGACGTTGCCCACGTAGGAGACCTGCGCGAACAGCCTCGCCCCGGGCCGAAGGTGGCGACTGAGACCGCGGTAAGCCGCCTCGATCTGCGCCGGGGCGAGGTAGTCGAACAGGTCCCACGCGAGCACGAGGTCGAGGGGCTCGACAGGATCGGGTCCGCCGGCGTCCGAGCTCGCCATGGCTTGCGCCAAGATCTGCTCCAGGTCGCGCGCTCCGGCTCGGGGTCGCGGGCTGGTGTGACTGTGGGTCGCCGACAGCGTCTCGCCGGAGGGTTGGCCCTCGGCGAGCTGCGCGAAGAGGTCGACGATCTCGAGCCGGCAGCCGAAGCGCGACAGGAACGCGACGTTGTCGCCGTGCGCACCCCCGAGGTCGAGCACCCGGGGGTGATGCTGCCGGCCGAGCCAATCCAGCACGACCGGCAGCGCTAGGGTTGCCTGGACGTTGCGCTCGCGCTCGTCGTCGCGCTCGCGCTCGCGGCGCCGCAGCGACAGCCTCAAGCCGTCCGCTCCCTCCGTTGGTTGCCGTGCGTCTGGCCGCCTTGCGCGATCGCACCGGGGACGCCGGAGCCTGCGGGCTTTTCAGGGGCCGCCGCGGGGGCAGCCGCGTCGGCCTTCGCTGCAGCTTGCTTGCGCGACTCGCTGTTCTCCGGCGGCTGCATGTCGATCGAGCCGCGGAAGGTCGAGCCGTCCTCGAGGGTGACGCGGGGAGCGGTGACATTGCCCTGCACCTTGCCGGTGCGGCGGATGACGACTGCCTCGTCGCCCCACAGGTTACCGAGCACCTCGCCCTCGACCTGGATGCTCTTGGCGTGGATGTCGGCCTTGATTCGGCCGTTGCGTCCCACCGTCACGGAGTGGCGGTTGACCTTGATCTCGCCCTCGACGCGGCCGTCGACCACCAGGTCCTCCTCGCCGATGACGTCACCCTTGACGGTGATGGAAGGTCCGATCACCGCCGCGGCACCCGTGGGGCGCGAGCCTTGGGATGGGGCAGGGTTCTGCGCGGGGGCTTGCGTCACTTGCGCTGCCGCCGGAGCCTGTCGCGGTGGCTCGGCGAACGGGGTGTGCGGTTCGTCTGGGCGGCCGTCGGGCTTCTTCCACATCGACATGGGGGCTCCTCCTTTGGGGTCTCAGGGTCGAGCGCGGTCCTCGGCGTCGCCTTGCGAACCGCCCTCGACGTCAATAGATAGACGAATGAGCATCTTAGGATGCCAGAAGCCCGATGCTACGGCAACACAGGCCGCGGCGAAAGCCCCTGGACGCAGTTTCTTGCGAGCAATTTCTGGAGGGTCTCCTGCAGCGCTGCAGTCGTTGCGGACCCTGACGGCACCAGCACTAGTGCCTCCAGGAGCGGTAGCGCCCCTGATGCCTGCGGCAATCCGGAGAGGACGGCGGTCGTCTGTCCGCCGGCCTCCGAAGCGACCTCCACGCGGAGCTGGCGCACCAGCGGCGCCAGCGCGCGCCCCCAGCCATCCGACAGCAGGTCCGGGAGGTCCTCGCTTCGCAGCTCGAGGAAGAAGGCGGGTGAGGTGATCTGGGTGGCCAGGGCCACCAGGGAGTCGACTCGCTCGACCGCGTGCGGGGCGAGGGCCAGACCGAGTCGGAAGCCCTGCCCCTGGAACCGTGCCGCGACGCCGTCGAGACGCCGCCCCAGCTCGCGCGCACGCGCGGCGCTCCCGAGCTCTGCGGCATCGGCCGGCAGCGCGTAGACCAGTCGGCGCGCGTGCAGCGATCGGAGGTACGCCATCCGTCGGGCGGGCGGGTCCTCCACGGTCGGGTCGGCGGGCCCACTATCGAGAGCTTCCCGTTCCTGTACGAGCTCGTGGATGTGTGCTCGCAGGCCCCACACCGCGACGTCGAGCCCGGTCGTCGGCGCGGGCGGCGGCTCTCCGGCCTCGAGCACGAGCTCGACAGCAGGCGTCAGGCCGAATCGTCGGAACACGGCCGCGACATCGCGCAGAGTGCTCGCGGCGTTGGTCCCGCGCGCGTCGGCAAGGCGCACCGCGACCAGGACCGGTGGCCGCGGCAGGTGGGATGAGACCTTCGTCACGCGCGTCGTTCCAGGAGCGGGCTCGCACGTGGGACTGTCGCACAACTTGGTGCGTACCAGGACCGGCGGCGGCTGTGGAAGACTGGTCGAGAGTGGGTGCCGGTATAGATGCCGGTATAGAGGTGGATACAGGCGGAGGATGACCAGCCTGGAGTCGCAGAGCAAGACGACCGGGAGGCGGCGAATCCTGGAGGCGGAGATGATGACTGGCCCGATATCGTCAGACGCGCGAGGCGACCGCCGACCGAGGCATCACCGCTGCGTGGTGGCGGCTCTCGTGCTCGTGTCGTTGCTCGTGCTGGGCGACGTGGTCCCGGTCTCGGCACGGCAGGCGTCGCCGCGACGGCCGCCGCCGCAGCCCGCGTCGCCGCAGCCACCGGGATCGACCAGTGGCGAACCCGCACGCAGCGCCGGCTTCGTGGGCGGGCTGCGCGAGAGCGACGAGGTCGCGGTGCTGCCAGTGCGTCACGACGCGCATCAACCGGGAGCGGAGATCGTCACACTGCGCTACTTCAAGATCCGCGACGGCAGCTTCGACGAGTTCCTGGCCGCGAGCGTCGACGGGGTGTGGCCGTTCTACGAGAAGCTGGGCGCGCGCGTGGTCGGGATGTGGCGGGTCAACGGTCGCAACGGTCCGCCCGCATCAGCGAGCCCGGCCGCCGCCAACGACAACGACAACGACGCCGGCGCGGACGATGGCGAGCCGGGCTTCGACGAGGTCTACCTGATGACGCGCTACGCCAGCGTCGCGCACTGGGAGGCGACGCGAGACCCGCAGCGGCTGGGCGGCAACGGTCCGGACTGGGAGGCCTGCCGGCGCGCGCTCGAGCTGCGGCGGAGCCTCACGCTCGAGACGCGCCTGCTGTTCCTGGAGGGCGCAATGGCGTCGAACGGCCCGTACTTCGCGCCGGCTTTGCCGGAGCGTTACCAGCGCGTCGAGGACGAAGCCGGGAGCGAAGCGCCTGGAGGTCGAGAACCGTGACGAGTGCGATTGGTAGAACGGCGATGTGGACGGCGCTTGCACTTGCCGCTTCCGTAGCCTGGGCGCGGTCGAGCGAGGCTGGTACGGCGGTCGAGTACCGCGTGTCGCTCGAGAACCGCGAGCACCACGAGGCGCGCATCGAGGTCACCTTTGCCGACGCTCCCGACCCGCTCGAGGTGCGAGTGAGCCGCACCTCGCCGGGACGCTACGCGCTCCACGAGTTCGCCAAGAACGTCTACTCGGTGAGCGCGCGTGGCCCTCGGAGCGGCGCGCTCGGGGTCCAGCGTCCCGACCCGCACGGCTGGCGCGTGACGGGTCACGGCTCCGGCGGCACGGTGGTGTTCGCCTACACGCTCTACGGCGATCTCGTCGACGGCACCTACGCCGGCATCGACGAGAGCCACGCGCATCTCAACGCGCCCGCGACGTTCGTTTGGGCGCGCGGCCTGGAGGGGAGGCCCGTGCGCTTGATCTTCGCGGATCTGCCGCGCGGTTGGCGGGTGTCGTCGCAGCTCCCCGCCGTCGGCGACGATGGCCGTACCGTCATGGCGCCCGATCTGGCCTACCTGCTCGATTCGCCGGTCGAGGCGAGCGACCACGAGGTCTACGAGTGGCAGGTCCCCGGGCCGTGGGAGGAGCCGCAGCGGCGCCAGACGATGCGCCTTGCGCTACACCACCTCGGCACCGCGGAGGAGGCACGCGCGTTCGTCGAGCTCGCGCAGGCGGTGGCCGCCGAGCTGATCGCGGTCTTCGGCGAGGCGCCGCGCTTCGACTACGGCACTTATACGTTCCTCGCCGACTATTTGCCGTGGGCCGACGGCGACGGCATGGAGCACCGTAACTCGACCGTGCTCACCAGCACGCGACCGCTCAGCACGGGTGCCGTCGACAACCTCGGTACCCTCGCCCACGAGCTGGTGCACGCCTGGAGCGTCGAGCGCCTCCGCCCGCGCTCGCTCGAGCCGTTCGACTTCGAGCGCGAGAACCCGTCCGGCGAGCTGTGGTTCGGCGAGGGTTTCACCAGCTACTACGACGACGTGGTGCTGCGGCGCGCCGGCGCGATCTCGTTCGAGCGCTTCGTCGAACGCGTCTCGGGCCTGGTGCGCTCGATCACCGCCTCGCCGGCGCGCGCCTACGGCGGGCCCGTGGACATGAGCCTGCGTGCCTCGTTCGTCGACGCCGCTTCGTGGGTCGACCCCACCAACGTCGCGAACACGTTCTTCTCCTACTACTCGTACGGCGCGGCGTTGGGTCTCGCCCTCGACCTGGAGCTGCGCGCGCGCGGCGCCACCGGCCTCGACGACTTCATGGCCGCACTGTGGCGGCGCTTCGGCCGCGACGAGACTCCTTATACCAACGAGGACCTGCGCAGCGCGCTGGCCGAGTGGAGCGGGGACAAGCGCTGGGCGGAGGAGCTTTTCGAGCGCTACGTGTTCGGCTCCGAGCTGCCCGACTACCAGCGGTTGCTCGCGACGGTGGGGCTCGAGCTGCAGCGTGCGCGT
>DATLFI010000282.1:0-5343 GCA_035524895.1 Thermoanaerobaculia bacterium
GCTCGGTCCGGTGAACGGCGGCTCCCCAGCCAGCATCTCGTAAAGCACCGCCCCCAGCGCGTACACGTCCGTCCGCGCATCGAGCGTCCGCTCACCCGCCGCCTGCTCCGGGCTCATGTAGGCCGGCGTCCCCACCGACAGGCCGGTCGACGTCAGCCGATCCGCCCCCGCCTCATCCAGCGCCCGCGCTATACCGAAATCGGCCACCACCGCGTGGCCGCCCATGAGCAGGATGTTCTCCGGCTTGATGTCCCGGTGAATCACTCCGCGCTCGTGCGCGTACGCCAGCGCCTCGGCCACCTCGCCCGCGATCCGCACCGACTCCTCCACCCCGAGCTGCCCCTCCCGCCGCAGCCGGTCCCGCAACGACTCCCCCTCCACGTACGGCATCACGTAGTACAGCAGCCCCCCCGCCTCCCCCGACTCGTGCACCGTCAGAATGTGAGGGTGGCTCAGACCCGACGCGATCCGCACCTCGCGCAAGAACCGCTCGGCCGCGATCCCGCCACCCACCACGTCCCGCTGAAGCACCTTGATCGCCACACGCCGGTCGTGCCGCGTGTCCGTCGCCAGAAACACCACCGCCATGCCGCCCCGGCCGAGCTCCTTCTCGATGAGGTAGCGGCCGCCGACCGCCACCATCAGGCGATCGGTGAGCTCGATCATGGGCTATCGCCTCGCATCACTCGAACCTCCTGATGAACTCGTCCGCTCAGCCGCGACCGCCGAGCTTTCTGATGACCTCGAACTCCTCTGCCGTTGGCATTCGAGTGGTCGAAGAGCACGAGGCTGCCCTTCCGCATGTCATCGCGCAGCTCGGACTTGACGAGCCAGTGCCGGCGTGCGTGGACTGCCGCGGCACTTACTCGACCGCCGTCGCCAGCTCGAGACAGTCCTGCAGCCGGGATACCTCGAAATCGTTGCGCACCGAGTCGGCTAACCGAAGCGCCTCGCCGTAGAGCTTGCGGGCTTCCTCGCGCTGTCCCTGCAACATGCGCACATCGCCGAGCACGCGCAGGCACTGGGCACGACGAAGGTCGTTCTCCTCCATCTGGAAGTAGCCCAGCGCCTCGCTCACCAGCTCCTGCGCCCGCTCGAGCTGAAGCTGCGCGGCCAGAGCTTCGGCGGCGTTGAGCGAGGCGATGCCGACCAGCTCGAGGTCGCCCACCTTCTTCGCCGCGCGGATCGCCTGGCCAGCGATGATTTCGGCCGGCTTGACCTTTCCGGCGTCGATGGATGCGGCGGCGATGTTGGTCAGCGTGAACGCCTCACCCCACAGATAGCCCGCGCGGCTGAAGCTCCGGTAGGAGCTCTGGTAGTACTGCTCGGCACGGTCGAAGTCGGCGCGCTGCGCGGCGATCGAGCCGAGGTTCTGATAGACGATCCCGCGCATGCGGTCATCGATCTCGAGCGACAGGATGCGCTCGAAGATGACCACCGCCTCATCGAACCGCGCCTGCTCGAGCAGCACGATCGCCTCGGCGTTCAGCGCTTCGGCCTCGAGCGGATGCATTCGTGACGCGCGGGCGATCGCTGCGCTCCGGCGCGCGAGGCGCACGGCCTCATCCCAGCGACACCAGGCACGATAAACGTGCGCCTGCCGGCACAACGCCTCGCCGGTGAGGGCCGGATCGATCGTCGAGTCGAGCGTGGCCTCGTACTGCTTCAGGGCCCGGTCCAGCATGCCCAGCTTCTGGAAGCGCAACCCTTCATCGATGTGTGTTCGGGCGTCCGGCATATCGGCCTCTCGGTCGGTCACTGCGGCACCGCCGCCACATGTTGGCAAAGTGCCGTACAACCGTTATACGTGACGCAGCGTACAACCAATATTGACCCGTTGCGAGCGATCGCGTGGCTCCGTCCGCCTCATGAACGCATAATGGAGGCGTCGTGATTCGTCTGCCAAGAATGACAAGCCCGCTGGCGTTGATGCTCGTGCCCGCGCTGTTCGCCTGCGCGGACGGCCCTACGATGCTGTCCGACGACGGCGGGGTCGAATCCACTCCGGGTCTGGTCGCCAACCCCTCTCTGCCGCGGTTCCCGCAAAGCACGCCTCGGCTGTTGATGTGTCCGGCGGAACCGGCCCTTTCGGTGACCGCCACGTTTGGTGAGGAAGGTGGGACGCTCAGGATCGGCGCACACGAACTGCGGATTCCTGCCGGCGCCGTCCGAGAGGCGACTACCTTCACCGCAACGGTCCCCGCGGGCCCGCTGCGAGCGTTGAAACTCGAGTTCACTGGTCGGGAGGCGACCGGCCTCGATCGCCCGGTGGTGGCTAGGATAAGCTACGCCCGCTGTCCTCGCCAGGATCTCGGCGGGCGCCGGTTGACGGTGGTCAGCACCGGCGACTCGGAAGATGGTCTGGTCGGGGAGGAGGCGGCGGAGGGTGAGGTGAGCGTGGTCGCAGTGGCGGAGGAGGACCTGGTCGAAGTTGGCGGGACCGACGATCCGGTCGAGGCGATGGTCGAGGTCGAGGTTCTGGAGCGGGGAACGTACGCGGTCGCGTACTGACGAGTCGAAACCCGACTGCAACGGCGCGTGAGGGAAGTACCCTCCCGCGCCGTTTCGCATCCGCCGGCGCGGTGGCCGGACCTCAGAGTCGCGGCGCGAGCGGCAGATCGAGCGTGAACGCGATTCGCGTTCCGCCGCGCTCCTGACTCTCGGCGAACAGCTCGCCGCCCATGCCGCGCACGAGCTTCTTGCACATGGACAGCCCGAGGCCGGCGCTGGAGAAGCGAGACGTGCCACGCCGCCCACGGCTGCGGAAGGCGTCGAAAAGCTGCTCCATCACGCTGGCGGGAATCCCCTGGCCCGTGTCGGTGACGGTGAACTCGACGCTGGTGCGCGACAGCTGGCGTCCCGTCACCTCGACGGTGCCCTCGGATGTGAACTTGAGCGCGTTGGTGGTCAGGTTGAGCAGCACGCGGTGCAGCGCCGCGGGACAACCCATGCGCCAGTCGGCCTCGGGCGGGAGCAGGCGCACGACGAGCCCCTTCTCCACGGCGATCGGCAGCGTGATGTCACGAACCCCGTTGAAGATCTCGACGAGGGAGAACGGCAAGGGCTCGCCGCCGAGGAGGCGCTCGCCGCCCCGCGCCAGCTCGACCACGTCGTTGGCGAGCGAGCTGAGGCCGAACGCCGCGCTGTAGACGAGTCCGAGCTGGCGGTCCTGCACCTGCGTCAGCGGCCCGCTCTGCCCGTTGCGCAGCGTCTCGACGAGAAAGAGGATCGACGCCAGCGGCGAGCGCATGTCGTGCGCGACCTCGACCACCATGGTCGGCCCATCGGGCGCAGTCAGGCGGCCGGTGAAGCGCTGGGTGCAGTCCTGCTCGATGATTCGCTCGACGTCGTCCATTGCGCGGAGGACCCGGACCACGGTGCCCGTATCGCAGCGATCTGTCACGCTGCTCAGCTCGCCGAGCAGTGCTCGACGGAGCTCGCCGAGCAGACGGTGTGCGCGTGCCGATGCACGGAGCTCGCGATTCTCGAGCGTCTCGCCGAAGGCTGCCTGACGCACCATCTCGCAGATTGCGTGGAGCGAGACACGCGCATCGTCCGGAGCCTCATCGGCGAGCTGAGGTCCGGCGAAGGCATCGCCGACGTGCTGCGCGGCGCGGAGTAACGCGCGCCACACCGGCGCGTCGCCGGCTCGCGCCGACGGCTCGCGGATCGGCGTCAACGTGCTCGGCGTCAACGTCATCGGCGGGACACCTCCAATGCGGCGACGCCGGCCGCCCACCCGGCCTGGGTTGACCGGGCGTGGCTCACCTCTCTCGGGGTTCATTCGAAGGTTCCGGAGAGCTTGACTCGCTGGAAGCTGTGCTTCTCCATCAGACGATAGAGCGTAGTCCGGTCGATGCTGGCGAGACGCGCGGCGCGTGACATGTTGCCGCCGGCGCGGGTGACGAGCCTTGCCAGGTATTCCTTCTCGAAGTGGGCGACGAGCCGATCCTTCGCCGGGTGGAAGGCATCATCGAGGATGCCGCTGGGCATGGCGCCGGCGGCCGAGGCGGTCGTACCCTCCGCGCCCTCGTAGATCGGGATGTCGTCCGGCTCGATCTCCTTACCCGGTTCGGCGAGCACCGCCAGGTGCTCGATCACGTTCTGGAGCTCACGCACGTTGCCGCGCCACGGCCTCGAGCGCAAGTACTCGATGCTCGCCGGGCTGAAATGCGGGATCCGGTCGGAGGGCTGCCGATGCCGGTGCCAGTAGTGGGCGAGGAAGTGGTGCGAGAGGAGCGGAATGTCCTCGTACCGCTGGCGCAGCGACGGGAGCCTGATCGGTACGACGTTGAGACGGTAGAAGAGGTCCTCGCGCAGCGTGCCCTGGCGCACCGCCTCCTGTGGCTCGCGATTGGTGGCCGAGATGAAGCGGACATCCACGACCGCATCCTGCTGCTCGCTGCCGACGCGCCGGACGACGCCGTCCTGGATCACGCGGAGCAGCTTGGCCTGGAGCGCATGCGTCATCTCGGTCAGCTCATCGAGGAACAGCGTTCCTCCGTTGGCCGTCTCGAGGAGCCCCGGCTTCTCGCGGTCCGCACCGGTGAAGGCACCCTTGCGGTGGCCGAACATCTCGGACTCGAGCAGCGGCTCGGGCAGCGCGGCGCAGTTGATCGGTACGAGCTTGCGGCTGGCGCGGCGCGAGTGGTGATGGATGAACTGGGCGATCAGTTCCTTGCCGGTCCCGCTCTCGCCGGAGATGAGGACGGAGGCGTTGGTTGCAGCCACCTTGCGAGCGAGCTCGACCGCCTTACGGAACGACGGTGAGATACCGAGGAGTGTGATCTTGTCGCTGTTTCCGTTCTGGCGGAGGAGATTGACCCGCATCTCCTGTGTCTCGCGGGCGACCAGAATGGCATGGACGGCGCGGCCGAGCAGAACCTGCAGGTGGGTGGCGGAGAACGGTTTGGGCAGATAGTCCCAGGCGCCGTCGCGGAGAGCCTCGATGCTCGACTGGACGCTCGGATTGCCGGTCATCACGACGACGATGGTGTCGCGATTGGCATCGAGGGTGGCCTTGAGGATCTCGGAGCCGGTGACCGGGGTCATGTACAGATCGACCAGCACGAGGTCGAATCGCCGGCGCTTGACGAGATCGACCGCCTCATCGCCGCGTGCGCACGTGGTCACGTTGTAGCCGTCCACCTGGAGGACGCTCGCGCACCCCTCGCGCAGCGTGCGATCATCATCGATGATGAGCACGCGGATGGTGGCCTTCACGGCGGCGGGAAGGTCCGAGGGGTCGCGGGCCGGACTATCGCCGGTCGGGACCGTCTCGCTCTGGGTGACGGACATTGTTGACATCCTGGAGACCTCGGGAGCTGCGGGTGAGACAGTTTG
>DATLFI010000283.1:0-28671 GCA_035524895.1 Thermoanaerobaculia bacterium
GCGAGACGCGGGGGAGGAGCCCGGCGACGAGGAGAACCTGCACCTTCACGAGCCCGGAGCGCGCGCGGAGAAGCCAGCCGGTCGAGCATCGCTCGGCGCGCCTCCGCCGTCGCAGTGGGGCACGGTCCTGCTCACCGGGACCGTCCAGCGCGTGTTCACGCCGCGCTACGCGAGCCCCGAGCAGGTGCGCGGCCAGTCGGTGACCACGGCGACCGATGTCTACTCGCGGCGCCCCAGGTTCCAGAGGCAGCGCCCCAGCTCCAGCCGTGGCTGTGGGGCCGGGGACGGCCCAATGTCACCGTCTACCCTCGTCCGATCAGCGGCGAGTACTGCATCAACTTCGCCGCGGGAGGCGTCCAGTTCGGTCTCTCGCGCATCACCGTGGACTGGGCCTCGGCGGCGGATGCCTGTCCGGCCGGGACCTGGGTGTGTAGGCGCTCCGATGTGGCGGCCTGCGATACCGCTCGACCCGACACGACCGCCGATGGACGGTCGTGCACGGGCGCGGCGGTGGACTGGAACGCGAACATGCACTTCGGCTGGCTGGCGGACCAGTGGCTGGGCGCAGACTTTGGCATGGGGTTCCACGAGGATGGTTCCCAGGCACTCTCACTGCCCTGCTCCACGTACCCGGTCTGGTGTTGCTGGTGATCCGCCAAGACGGCGGTGCCTGGCCGAATCTCGAGCGCGGCGGCGAGCGGCGTGTCGAGATCGCTGGGCGTCATCGCTGCGGCGTGAGCCCTTCCATCCAGTCGGCGGGGCGGTGGTTTCCCCAGGTGCCGTTGGACGAACCGAACGTCAGGCTCGTCGTGCCCGCCGCTCGATCAGGATGACGATCCCGGCGCCTGCGACGGCCAGGGTGAGGGCGAGCCACGAGGCGTCCTCGGCGACGATCTTGCCGGGCCCGTAGAGCGCCCCGACCATGATCCCGAGGAGCGCGGAGAAGGTGACCGAGTGCCAGTGCTTCAGAACGTACGCAAGGAGCTTCGAGAAGATGAGCAGCCCCAGCACGGCGCCGACTGCGAACGTCCCGACCACGAGCACGTTCCGCTCGTGGATCTGCTCGAGCATGTACTCGTACTGCCCGAGGATGAGGAGGATGTAGCTCCCGGAGATCCCCGGGAGGAGCATCGCGCTGATCGCGACGAACCCGAGGAGCCCGATCCAAGGCAACGACGGCGCGGTCGGGATGACAGGGCTCACTGCGACGCCGAAGCCGAGCGCTGCTCCCGCGACGCCCGCGAGGAGACCTCGCCAGGTGTGCTCCTTGATGTGCGAGTACACGACCCATGCGCTGGCGAGGATGAGCCCCGTGAAGAACCCGAACACCTCGCTCGGGTGCGTCTCCATGAGGTGTGGGATGAACGCGGACCCGATGAGGAACGCGATCCCGATGCCGAGGGCGAGCGGAGCGAAGAACCTTACGTCGACGAGCTTCCACGCGTCCTGGAGCTTCCCCTGCAGGGCGAGTCTTCCTGCGGTCGAGATCTTGCCGAGGCCGCCGATCAACCGGTCGTAGATTCCCGTGATGAACGCAATCGTGCCGCCCGACACGCCCGGCACGATGTCCGCTGCGCCCATGAGCAGTCCTTTGAGGAAGGTGAAGATCATGGTGGGTGCCGTGTGCGCGGCTCTGGATGGGTGGGGTCGTCCGGGGGGCCTGGGGTAGGCCCTCTACGTCGACGCCAGCGTCACGATCGCGGCAGCGGAGGTTACCCCACCGGGGGCTCTCAGAGCAGGATGCCGAGCAGCAGCCCCGCGGTGCCGCAGAGCAGGCCTAGCGTCCAACCGAGGATCGCGGCGCGCCGCTCGCGCGCGCTCTCCCGTGGTCGAAGAGGTACAGACTTTCGGGTGCTAGTATGATCTCCAATGCTCGGTAAGAATCATGAAAGCTGGTAAGAATGTCCCCGTCGACGATTACGAGCAAAGGTCAGGTCACGATCCCGAAACAGATCCGTGATGAGCTCGACCTCCGAGAGGGAGACCGTGTCTTCTTCGTTCGCCGAGGGAACGAGATCACGCTGAAGGTGCTCCGTGGGAACATCCTCCAGCTTCGAGGGTCGGTGAGGGCCTCGAAGCAACCGGAGAGCTTCGAGAAGATCCGTCAAGAGACCAAGGAGAAGATCGCATCCCGAGTCGCGAGAGATGGCTAACCTGTTCGTCGACACGAACGTCTTCCTCCGGTTCCTGACCGACGACGATCCCGCCAAGGCGAGACGAGCCGAGCGGCTCTTCGAGAAGGCGGTCGCCGGCGAGGTGATGCTCGAGACCAGTCTCCTGGTCATCGCCGAGATCGTCTGGACGCTGGAGTCGTTCTACCGTCTGGCCAAGGGTGACATCGCCGAGAAGGTCAGCAAGATCCTCAACACTCCCAACCTCTCGTGCGAGACGAGCCTCACGATTCTCGCCGCGCTCGATCTCTATGTCGACGCGAACGTCGACTTCATCGACGCCTACCATGGCGTCCTGTACCGAAGGGCCGACGCACCGCAGATCGTGACCTTCGACAAGAAGCACTTCGGTCGCATGGACTGGCTCGAGGTCGTCGAGCCCTGATCGCCTGGAAACTGGATCTCCTGCGGTGGGACCGCGCGCTCGCGGAGGCGCCCCGTCGGGTCTGCGTCGCAGTGGTGTGACCACGCCTCGTCGGCGAAGACCGCCTGGAGTTGCCGTAAGGCAGGTTATTTTCGAGCGCTGCAACCGCCCTCTCCCCCTGGGAGAGGGTTGGGGGAGAGGGCCTACCTCCACACCTCGGTTCCCATCAGGTCGAAGTGATGGTCGAACGACCAGACCGGGACATCGAGCCGCTTCGATAACTCGTGGACGACAGCGTCTACCAGAGTGAGCGCCTGATCGGTGTACCGTCGCACGTGCGAGCATGCCTTGTCGACGTCTTCCGCTAGGACGACGACCTCCGCTGTTCCCATTCGGGTCTCACCGAGCCAGCGGTGTGCGGCGGGAATTCCGAGCCGGTGGAGCACCAGGGAGTAGCCCTCGAACAGCACGGGCGTCCCCACCGAGATCATCCAGCCGTCGGCTTCGAGACGGGTCACCTCCTCGCGGGCCCTGTCGTGATGCCGGTCGTCCGGATCGGCCAGAGCGTAGAGCGGCCCGGTGTCGGCCAGGACCGCTCTCACGAGCGCTCGGCGAGGACGCGATCGTGGTCTACCGAACTGTCACGGTGCCCGCTCCCTTTCGGCGCTGGGGTGATCTTCAGCGAACCCGCCGGCCTCTTGAAGCCCCGTCGGTTCCATTCGATCTGGTCCAGGTAGCGTTCGAGCGCAGTTTGCACGAGCGCGGTGAGGCTTGGCTCGGGCTCCTGACCTTCCAGGAACGCTGCGACCCGGGCGTCGAGCTCGTCGGGAAGGGTGATCGTGGCGCGTCTCATATGGTGAGTGTATCACCAGTTGGTGACACTGGTGATCGGCGCTGGACGTTGCCACCCAGCCCCGGCCGACGCCGCGGCCGCCCCAGCGTCTTCCTGGTGCGGGGCCGTCCGGGCGGCCTGGCGTAGGCCCCTCTCGTCGACGTGAGCGTCTCGATCGCGGCAGCGGACTCGATCCTCGGTCGCGAGGTCGCGATCAAGGTCTTGCCGGTCGGGATCTCGGGCGACGCCGAACGACTTCGCCGTTTCCGCCGGGAGGCGGAGCTCCTCGCCAGGCTCAGTCATCCCAACACCGCCACCATCCACGAGATCGGTGAGCACGACGGACGACCCTTTCTGGTCATGGAGCTGGTCCCCGGCGAGACCCTCGCCGATCGCATCGCCCGCGCCCCGATAGCTCTCGTCGACGCCGTCGGCATCGCCCTCCAGATCGCGCGGGCGCTGGAGGCCGCCTACGCTCGTCGCATCGTCCACCGGGATCTCAAGCCCGGGAACGTGATGCTGCTCGAAAGCGGCGAGGTCAAGGTCCTCGACTTCGGCCTGGCCAAGGCGCTCGCGCCCGAGGATGGCACCGGAGCAGCGCGCGAAACGACGGACTCTCCCACCCTCACCGCTGCGCAGACGCGCGCCGGAGAGGTCCTCGGAACCGTCTCGTACATGAGCCCGGAGCAGGCGCGGGGACGCCCGGTGGACGGCCGGACCGACCTCTGGGCGTTCGGGTGCTTGGTGTTCGAGATGGTGAGTGGGAGGCGTCCGTTCGTCGGCGACACCACCGCCGAGACGATCGCCGCCGTGTTGCACCAGGAGCCCGACTGGTTGGTGCTTCCCGGAGAGACCCCACAGTCGGTTCGGCGCCTGCTGCGCCGCTGCCTGGTCAAGGACCCGGACGGCAGGCTCCACCATCCCGCCGACGCGCGTCTCGAGCTCGCCGCTGCGCTCGAGGGCGAGCAAGGGATTCCGGTGGGAAGCGTCGGTTCGGCTCCGACGCGATGGTGGGTCGCCCCTCTCTCCCTGATCGTCGGCGCAACTCTGGGAGCCCTGGCGATGTTCTGGGCAGGACAGGGGAGCTCGGAGCGAGAGGGCGGGACCACCAGCAGGTTTCAGGTCGACATCCTCGCCGACGGCCAGCTCGACATCAGGGGCCGCTCCGATCCGCTCGCGGTCTCGTCCGACGGCCGCACGCTCGCCTACGTCGCGCGCGCTCCCGACCAGCCGTTCCGTCTCCACGTCCGCCGACTCGACGAGCTCGAGACCCGCGTCCTCGAGGGCACCGACGGCGCCAGCAACCCGTTCTTCTCGCACGACGGTCGCTGGATCGCGTACTTCGCCAGCGGTCTGCTCAAGAGGATCTCGGTTGCCGGCGGGGCGCCGGTCGATGTCGCCACGGTTCCGCTCGACAACCTCGGAGGAACCTGGAGCCACCGAGGCGTGATCGCCTTCTGCGTCTACGCCGGCGGGCTGTGGACGGTGCCCGAGTCCGGAGGTGAGCCCGAGCTCGTCGCGCGAGCCGCAGACCTCGACTCGGCGCAGGTTCGCTGGCCGCAGTTCCTCCCCGACGGCGACAGGGTCCTGCTGACCCTGCAGCGCAGGGAGGGCTCGAGGCTCGCCCTCGTCGACGTCGACAGCGGGCACTGGAACCTGGTTCCGGGGCTCCAGGCGGTCGCCAAGGCTCGCTACCTGCCCGACGGCGTGCTGGTGGTCGCCCAGCAGGGCGAGCTCCTCGGAGCGCGCTTCGACCCCGAGGAGCGACGACTGACCGGGCCTGCGGTCTCCCTGGTCACCGGCGTCTCGATGCTCTCGGTCGCAGGGAGCGCGGCCTTCGAGGTCTCGCCGTCGGGGACCCTGATCTACGCGCCGGGCGCCAATCCCGAGGCCAGGCTGACCTGGGTCGATCGCGCAGGCGTGGAGGAGCCGCTCTCCGAGCACTCCGCCTGGTTCGCTCACCCCTCCCTGTCGCCCGACGACTCGCGCCTGGCCGTCGAGATCGGCGCGGAGCTGGGTGACCGCCAGATCCAGATCCTCGATCTGGAGCGAGGCACGCGCTCGCTCGTCGCCAGCGCCGGGAGGAACGCTCAGCCGACGTGGCACCCGGGAGGTCGCGAGATCGCCGTCGCATCCGATCGGGCCGGCGACTGGGATCTCTACGCGCTCTCGCCGGAGGGAGCGGTCCGACCGCTGCTGGTCGCTCCGCTCGAGCAGTGGCTGGGGGCGTGGACCCGTGATGGGACGAAGCTGGTCTTCTACCAGGTGGATCCGGAGACGAGCCGCGATCTGTGGGTGCTCGATCTCGAGGCCGACACGGCCACGCCGTTCCGCGAGACGGCTACCAACGAGCGAGGCATCGCTCTGTCGCCGAGCGAACGCTGGCTCGCCTACGTCTCCGACGAGTCGGGCCGGGACGAGGTCTACGTCGAGAGCTTCCCGCGAGGAGGCTCCCGCTGGACGGTATCGACCGGCGGCGGACGCGAGCCGGTCTGGTCGCACGACGGCAGCGAGCTCTTCTATCGCGAAGAGCAGCGGATGATGGCGGTGAGCGTGCGAGCGGGCGACGTAGGTCTCGAGCTCGGCGTTCCGACCCTGCTCTTCGAGGGCGACTACATGCAGGAGGTCGTCGGCAACCCCAACTACGACGTAACGGCCGACGGTCGCTTCGTCATGATCCGCCGCGAAGAGCGGTCGTCGACCCGGCTCACGTCGTGCTCGACTGGGATCGGGAGATCCGTCGAGCCTTAGGCGTCAGACCGTAGTCGCCCTGGCTTGCTGCCGAGCAGCAGCGAGCCCACACCCTCTCCGCGATCCCGAACGAACGTGCCGGTATCAGCCCCGCGATGGTCTGTCCGAGGTGGCTTCGCGGAGGCTACATGGCCTCTCCCTCCTCGGCGAGCTCTGCCAGCAGTCGGGGAGCTCTTCGAGGCTGCGACCTTCAGGCGCGGAGCGCGCGCGTGCTCCAGCGGGTGACCGGGATGGGCGGTGCCGCCCTCTCCCTCATCGCGGGAGAGGGACGGGGTGAGGGCCGGACGCGGGGCCACGCGGGCCACGCTATCTCGCGCTCCCGTTGACCTCGGTGCCGACCGCCGCGCCTGGCGATCCGACTTCGGCGCGACCCTTCCAGCCGCGCTCGCCTTCGACTACGCTCTACTGTTTCGCCCTCGCCCCAAAACCTCGTCGCCAGCGGCGCCTTTTCCTCGACGGAGGCCCGGTCCGTCGCGGCTTCGTGGCGGCGTCGAGCGGCGAAACGACGGCACTTGTCCGTCAGTGGGGACATTCGGAGACACCGGAGGGGATCGCAGAGGTGGCCAGCTCCCTCGACGCCCGCGTCTTCCTCATCCTGATGGCCGCCCGCATGGTCGGCGACTATCTCTACGCCTGGGGCGGCGAGGACGCCGACGAGGGTGGCTTCGACTGCTCGGGGTTCGCCTCGATCGCTCTGCTGCAGACCGCGCGCGGCTGGCCCGGGCTCTACGACGGCGAGCGCTGCACGGCGGCGGATCTCTACAGGCACTACCACCAGCGCGGCTGCCCCGACATCCGGCAGGTGGCCGATCTCCTGCCGGGCTGCCTGGTCTTCTACCGGCGACCGGGCAAGCCGATCCATCACGTCGCGATCCACGCAGTCGACGTTCCGCCCCTGAAGCTCGGAGGCGCGCTCCGGCCGGTCGGTCCCGTCGCCTTCGAGGCCGGCGGCAGCGGGAGCGTCGCGACCTCACCGCGTGCCGCGTTGCTGGCCTCGGCGACCATCCGGCTGTCGGCCAGCGACCACCACGGCGAGGGTGTCGAGTGGGTGGCGAAGGATCCCTTCGTGTTGCTCGAGGGCTGACGGCGAACGAGCCCGCAGATGGGAGGCAGCCATGGCGCTCTACGCATTCGACGGCACATGGAACGACGCCAAGGACACCGGTCTCTACGGTCTCCACACCAACGTCGTTGCCTTGTATGGCCAGTACGGTGGTAGCAAGCACATCTACCAGGGAGTCGGCACGCGCCACGGCAGGCTCGGCAGGTTCTTCGGCGGCGCGTTCGGCGTCGGCGGACGCGACCGGATCGCCTGGGCACGTAAGCACCTCGCCGAGAACTTCCGAAAAGGCGACCGCGCCATCGACGTGGTGGGCTTCTCCCGCGGCGCCGCGCTCGCGCTCCACTTCACCAACGTCGTTCGCGCCAAGGGTGTTCGCGACCCCGAGGGCGGCGAAGTCCTGGAGCCGCAGCCGAGAATTCGCTTCCTCGGCCTATGGGACACCGTCGCCTCCTTCGGCATCCCGATCAGCCTCGGACCGCTGAGCTTCCAGAGCATCAACCTCGGCTATCGGCTGAAGCTGCCCGACAACGTCGAGCGCTGCTACCACGCCTTGGCGCTCGACGAGCTGCGCCAGACCTTCCGCCCCACCCGCATCGAAGGCGCACGCGAGGTCTGGTTCCGCGGAGCCCACTCCGACGTCGGCGGCGGCAACGAGAACGCGGGCCTCAGCAACATTGCGCTGCGCTGGATGTTGCGCAAGGCGGTGGCTGCCGGGCTGCCCATCGCGACGGCGGCGATCGACGATGTCGGCAGCTTGGTCGACCACGACACGCCGATTCGCCGTGCGAAGATGGACGTCATCCCCGACCCACCGCGGCGCGTCCTCGAGGGCGACCGAATCCACTACTCGGTGAGCGTGCGCGAAGGCTGCTGCAATCCGGCGGAGCCGTGGGTGCGGGAGGGTGAGGCAGAGGAGGCGGTGGCGTGAGCCTGATGCGATGAGCGTGCCCCGACCGATGTCCGGAGCACGTCCTCCTCGACCTCAACCCGGAAGCAGTCCAGCGGGCGAAGTCAGGCGTCTCAAGATCACGGAAAGCGTTGGCAGGTGGGACTGGCTCGATTGGTGCGCAACGAGAGAATGTTTCGAGCGGCCGTTGGTGACCTCTTGGCTAGGACGCTCTGACTGCTGGCGCGGTGAACCGAGATGTGTTCGGACCTGGTGGTTCCGGAAGGCTTCGGCAGATATGAGCGGGTGCGGTGATAGGAGGTTGCTCGCGTCGAGGTAGGGCCTGGCATCCGGAAGAGGGCGGTGGCAGGTCAAGGGGAACGGCGGCCAGGGCGAAGGAGGTTCTGGCTTCGGCGTCGGCTCACTCGAGATCACTCCGTGTCGAGCTGATCCGCGATGAGCCGACTGATCTTCTGGAGGATCTCCTCCTGGTCGGGCTCGTCGAGGCCGTCCAGCCGCTCGAGCGGCTTGTACGCCGCCTCGTACTTGGCGACCGGCGAGACGTCCCAGTTGCAGGCGCCGAGCAGCGCCCACAGGATCCGCATGCGACCCTGGGATGCGGCGAGTATGGGTGGCAGCTCGTTCTTGTCGATGAAGTCGGAGGCGAGGAAGTTCTTGCTGACCAGCAGGACTGCGACCTTGGCGGAACGGAGCCCCTCTTCGATCTCGCGGCGCCATTCGTCGCCGGGCTGGATGCGGGAATCGTCCCAGACCAGCGGCTCCCGGCCGCGCAGCAAGGGCTTGAGGTGCACCTTCAAGCGGTCGAGCCACGGCGAGTCGAGGTGGCTGTAGCTGATGAAGACCTGGTTGCGGACAACCACGGGACCACCGGGTGGCGCGGCCGCGGGCAGCGCCTCCTCGGCTTCCACTGGTCGCAGATCGAACACGTCCAGGACATCGAACCCGCGTTCGAGCTCCCTGAGGTGGTTCCAGGCGACGAATCGGGCACCGATCTGGTAGCGGGCCCGCCAGTCGGTGAACATCCGACCGAGGGCGAGACTGGCCGCGTCGCATCCCGGTGACACGACGCGCACCGACCGGTTCTCGAACGCGGTACGGATCTCGTCGACGGAGCCCACGTTCTCGCCGTTGGCGACGATCCACCGCGGGATCTGGAGCAGAGGCACGTCCAGTCCTCTGCCGCGCACCAGGGTGATCGGGCGGTCGATCGGCGCGTACTTGTCCGTGACCTTGTCTTCGACCAGCTCGAGCTGGCGGCGAGCGAAGTGATCCTGGAGGTAGGTCCGGAGATCGGATGCCAGCCGGAGGTGATCGCGCAAGAGCGCCCGTGGATCGAGCGATGGGGGTGTGATCTTCTCGACCAGGGTGTCGAGCAGGGACCGCTCGGTGGTCGGCGCCGACCGCACCAGCTCGACCACCGGCTTGCCGAGCCTTTGGCCGTGGCTCATGTGCGGCTCACCGGCGGACCGAGGGCGGGGATCGTTCCGCTGCTCGCGACGGCCTTGAGGCCGAGGTGCTCGACGGCGAGGGAGCGAAGCCTGTCGGAGTCCTCCTCGGAGAGCACTCGGTCGAGCGCCTTGGCGTCGGGGAATTGGGCCAGGGCGACGTGCTCGTCGCGCAGGTAGCGGTGCAGGCTCTCACCCGGGCGGCGTCCGATGAGCACCAGCATTGGCTGCGCGTGCAACGACGGCTGCTCCTCCCGCAACACGTCCTGCAGGGCCCACGCCGCAGTGCTCACCCGCGACGCCTCGTGCCACTCGACGGGCTGCTTCTCGTCGTCGCCACCCTTGATCTCGATGACGAGCGCCTGTCGGGGCGAGATCGCCAGCAGGTCGACGGTGCAGATCAGCGGGTCCACCTGGGAGCGGCCGGTGCGCGGTGAGGAGATCCACTGGTACCCAGCGGCCGCCAAGAGCTTGCCCACCGCCTGCACGGCGCGCGAGCGGCCCGGCTTCCCACCGCCGCTCTTCTGCAGGCTCTCCAGGGAGATTCCGGTGTAGAAGAGATACACCGCCAGCGCGACCGAGAACCCGGTGCTCCGGTGGTCGAAGAAGATCAGGATGGCGGCCAGCGCCGCCGCGGAGACGAGCCCGGCGACGAGCAGACGCTTCGGCTCCGCCAGCAGGGAGAAGAACGGCGAGCGGACGCCGGCGGTATCCGGATAGAGCTTCTTGGACTGCTCGTCGGCGGCGGCGAAACCGACACCGAGCGCCATCATCGCCGCGAACGCGAGCGAGCCCCAAAAGGACCACGTCTCGATGGCGAGCGAGAGGGTGCCTCCGAAGAGCCCGACCAGCCAGCGAACGAGCCGGAGCAGCGTGCCGATGCCCCAGTGAACCGTCATGCCCAGGAGGCTCAGCAAGGCGCCGAAGGCCACGGCATTCCACGCGGCGAGAAGGATCTCCCCTACAGCCGGCGCCTCGGTGGCAAAGGAAGCAATGCCACGAAGGCGCATCGCGGCGGCCGCCGTCACGACCGCCGTGCCGATGGCCACGATCGCGATCTCGTGTCGGCCCAGGAACAGCGCGTAGGGCAGCAGCCCCACCAAGGTCGCACCTGCGATCAAGCAGCTGAGCAAGGTGCGGCTCGGCGCCGAGAGCGTGCCGCCGCTCGCTGATAGGGCTTGTTCCGTCATGCAGGACGCCCTCGAACCGGGCAGTGCTGCTGGTACCGGGAATACTGCACGCTACGTTATCCGAGTCCGCGGCTTTCGAGCATTCCGTTGGGCTCGTTGGTCGGTCGAACGCGCCCTATTCGGACACCAGTTGCTGGATCAACAGCTGCTCCCGCTCCGGCCACTCACCGGCGAGAAACTTCGCGGGGTCGATCGCGTCGGCGCTCTTCGCTACCGCGACTCGCATCAGAGCGTCCGGGCGCACCTCGCGCTGGCGGCGGCTCGCCTCGAGCGCGAGCGCGCCCTCGACGAAGAGCAGCGGGCCGAGCGGTCGCAAGTGGGACCCGAGCACGTTGCCGAGGTCCTTGTGGAAGGTCTGCGCGAGCTCGCCGCCTAGCTTGCGGAGGGCGGCGAGCGCCTTCTGCGGATCCTTGGTCGAGGCCTCCTCGAACTTCGCCAAGGCACGCTGCGCGTCGCGCGTCGCATGCACGAGCTGGCTCTCGGAACCGGCGAGGCTCTCGAAGAGCTTGCGGGCGCTGGCGTTGCCGAGTCGGCCGCGCACGCGGTCGAGGTTGGTCTCGAGACTCGGGTCGTAGTTCTTGGCCTTCTTGGTGTGACCGTGGCGGAGCAGCCGCACGTGGAGCTCGGTCAGTCGTGCGCGCAGGCGGTTGTGGGTGGCGCTGGACCGCACCAGGGGGCCGCGCCGGTCGGCCTGCAGGTAGTCCCAATAGACCCCAGCGCCGCTCACGCGGATCTGCCCGTTGACCACCTTGAAGGCGGTGAGCGGAGGCAGAGCCGTGTAGAGCAGCACGGCGTCGTCGGTCACGTTGCCGCTGGCCTTGGCGAGGTCGGCGAAGTGGGCGAGGAACACCAGGTCCTTGAGCTTGGCCTGGAGGGCGCGCGACATCGCCTGGTGATCGCCGGTCGACAGACCCGATTGGAACCAGACCTCGACGACTTTCGAGTCGAGCGCGACATCGAGCGAGGCGAGGAACGCCGGACCGAAGTTGCCTGCGCCGCCGTGTGCGGGGCTCGTGTCGAGAGCACGGTCGAGCTCGTCGAGCCAGTCCTCGAAGGCGTCGGAGATCGATCCGTCGCCGACGCCCGAAAAGGTGTCCGGGAAGTAGGCCTTCGCCCACAGCTCCAGGCGGTCCTCGAGGTCGCGACGCTGGGCGTTCTGCCACAGCTCGCGCAGCGCGTAGGACGCGCCGGCCGATGCCGACGCGGACGGCTCGTCGTGCACCCGCACGTCGCGCAGGGCGCGGCGCGGCAGGCGCGCGGTGAGCGCCAGGCTCGACACGCGCTGGAAGCGGGCGCGCGCCGAGGAGCGGATCTCGTCCTGCGCCTCGAGCTCGTAGAGCAGGAGGCGGCCCTGGCCGTCGTCCTCGACCGCGAGCGTCGCGGTGGCGAGGTTCCGCCAGGCCGACTGCTTCTGGAACCATGGCAGGTTCACTTCGACGCGGCTTTCGCGCAGCGTCTCGTGGCTCAGGAACGCCTGGAGGAGACGGACGCCCGGAGTTGACGTCGTGAGGAGCGGGGTGAAGTCGCCGCCGAGCGTCTTGCTGAGGAGATCGCCGAGCTCCTGCGCCGAGCCGAGTGCGAAGTCGAATTCCACGTCGAGCAGCGCGTCTTTGGTGTCGAGGCGGTTGTAGCTCGCCGAGAGCGACAGCTCGTAGCTGCGGTTGAGGGCGTTGCGGGTCTTCTCCCAGAACGCGCCGCTCTGGGCGAGCAGCTTGTCGATCGCGTCGGCGAGGTCGCCGAGCGCGTCGCCGACAGGGGTGTCGGGGCCGACGAATCGCTGGAGGCGCGACGCGAGCCACTTGTCGAGGGCCTCGGCTGGGTCGGCCTCGTTCGCCGCCTCGCGGACGCGATCGAGGCGGAGGCGGTCGCCGATCCACTTCTGGAGACGCTGGAACGGCGCGAGCAGGCGAGCGGGGTCGAGCAGGTCGCGCACCTGGCCGGCGATGCCTGCCACTTCACCGAGCCGCTCGCCGAGCAGGCTGGCGAGCCGCCCTTCGGCGACCGCGACCAGCCAGCGACCCTCGGGCGTGTCGGGCAGGTCGGCGCGGCCGAGCAGCGCTCGCAGCTCCTCGCGCAGCGTGTCCTCGTCGCCGAGACCGGCCAATCGGTCGGCGAGCGCGCGCACGCGCGCGATGTCGGCGGCCACGCCTTGGCCGACCAGGCCCCACAGCTCCGCGGCGACGCGCTGGTCGAGAGCATCCCAGCGGTCGAGCAGCTCGACGACGGTGTCGCGCGCCTGATCGAAGCTCGCGATCGGGTCGACGCCGGTGACCTCCTCGAACAGCTCGAGCAGGTACTCGCTGCCGAGGCTCGCCAGCTTCTTCGGCAGGTTCTCGGGGTCCAGCCACTTGCGGACGCCTTCGAGATCCTCGAGCGCCTGCGCCGGGTCGAGACCGAGCGCGCCGGCGATGAAGCCCTCGAACGACTCCGGCAGCAGCTCGCCGGTGGAGGGCTCGACCGAGGCCGCGAAGTCGAGCGCGAAGCCCCAGCCGCGCTTGCGCAGCTTGTGGAGCCGCAGCCGCAGGATCTCGGCGTCGGACTCGCGCGCCAGCACCACTGCGTAGCGGCCCGCGAGACTCGCGCGCAGGCGCGCTTCGAGGCCGAGCTGGATGCGGAGCGAGAGGTCGCCGATGAGCTCGCCGAGCTCGGTCTCGCGCACCCAGCTCAGCTCGTGCCCGGCGGTGACGCCGAGCTCGAGGTCGAGCCCACCGTCGACCTCGGTCACCAGCCAGGTGTGCGGCGGCAGGTCGGTGGCGCGTGGGGATCGCGCGTCGTGGCCGAGGCGCTTGGGCAGGCGCCAGGCGCCGAAGGTCCCGGCGAGCGCGTGGCGCGAAGGCGCGTCGGCCGCGATGCGGCGCAGGACGGCGAAGGTGCCGCCGAGGTGCGCGGCGCCCGCGAACGAGACCCCGAGACCGCCGCCGAGCTCGACCGGCCGCGCCTGGAGCTGGGTCGCGGCTTCGAGCCCGTAGGCCCAGGTCGCGAGCACGAAGCGGGATTGCGGGTTCGAGGCCGGCGCCCAGGTCGCGCCCCAGGGCGCGCCCAGCGCGAGCGTGTCGACAAGGGTCGCGGCGTCGGACGAGACGGCGACACCGGCGCGCGCGTCCGCCGCGAACGAGACCGAGCCCTGTCCCTGGCCACCGGAGAGGCGGATGGCGCTACCGCCCTCGAGTGACAGCGCGAGCTCGCCGAGTGAGAGGTCGCCGGCGGGGAACGGTCCGTTGGTGAGGAGGGCAGCGAGCGCCTCGGAGTCCTCCGGGCCGGTGATGGTGATCCCGAAGGCGCTGGTGCCGAGCAGGAGCTCGCGCGAGAGGAACGGTTGATCTTTGGTGCCGAGGGTGATGGATGGGCTCATAGTGCCTCGCTGGCTAAGGGTTCCCGCGTCAACCGTGGTGAGCGCATCCGGCTACGACTTGTCGATCACTGCATCGAGCAGGACTGCCTCGAGCTCGCCGAGCCATCCCAGCGGCTCCCCCCTCGCCTCCCTCGCCTCGCGAATCAACCTCAAGTTCCGCGCCGTCGTCTCCGGCTCCCACTTCTCTCTCACCCGCGCCAGCGCCTTGCCGAGCGCCTCTCTCGCGCCTGATTCGTCCCTCGCGAGCACACGTGCCTCGAGGAGCGTGGCCCAGTCCCAGTAGTCGCCTTCGCGATCGGTGACGCGGCGCTTGGCGCTGTAGACGACGATCGGAGCGAGCTCCTCCCGGCGCGGGTCGGGTGGCTCCATGAGCTCCATCAGGGTCACCGCATTGATGCCCGGGTAGTAGTCGCGCCAGTCGGCTTCGAAGCCCTTGCGGTAGGCGTCGGCGGCCTGCTCGAGCAGCCCTTTCGCGAGCGCGTCCTTGCCCTCCTTCTTCGCAACTTCCCAGCGGTCCTTGTAGACGCGACCGAGCAGGCCGTAGGTCTCGCTCGACGGGCCGTGCTCGGCGAGGACCTGCTTCAGCTCGCGCTCGGCGTCGGCACCGCGACTGGCCCGGTTGAGCGCGAAGGCGTACTGCTCGCGCACCATCACCACCCGGCGCAGCGGCACCGGCAAGCGTTCGATGAGCTCGATCATCTGCCGCCACGCCTTGACCGCGCGGTACGACAGCATCAGGTCGATGAGCACTCCCGCCTCTTCGTCGGCCAGCTCGCCGAGCTCGCGCTCGATGGCGGCGACCTGCTCCGCCCCCTCGGCGCGCGCCGCGGCGAGGCGGTCCTTGATTCGTTGCGAGTACTCGACGCGTTCGCGGAAGGTGTCGGTCTTCAAGTGCGCGAGATCCGGCGCGCGAAAGCCTTCTACGAGCTGGAAAACAGGGCTGTCGATGTTCGCCTGGCGTGCGGCGCGGAGCAGGCCGGCGAGCGCCTTGCGGTCTCGCTTGGGCTGGGCGACCTTGCCGTCCGCGCCGAGGTCGTAGGGGAGGCCGCGCATCGGTGCGAGGTCGAAGGGCAGTCGCTGCCCCGCTGCGAAGACCAGCACCGTGGTGAACGGACGCACTGCGTGGCGCACGCCGAGCTCGTAGAACACGTTCGCGTTGGCGAGCGTGAGGTCGGCAACGGCGTAGTCGCACAGCAGCAGTCGCTCGAACATCGGCTTGTGGATGATGCCGCCGACGACTTCCTCGTCGGCGCGCACCGGCTGGAGGCCGGCATCCTCGATCGCCGGTCCAATGAGCCGTCCGTACACGTCGTCGAAGTCGATCTCGCGGCCGGCCGGATCCGCCTTCTTGCCGAAGGGCATCAGCACGAAGCAGAGCGGACGGGCGGCGCGATGGCTGGGTGGCACTTGCGGTACTCCGACGAGATGGGCGACTGCGTCCGCCGAGCTCAGGCTGCAGCGAGGAGCTGCTTGCGGAGATCTCTTACCGCGCGCAACAGGGTGCGGCTTGCGAGCGCGTGTCCTGGGCGCCCATACCTCCAATTGCCGTGTCGTCTCTTCACCGTGGACTCGATGAAGTCGAAGGTGTCGGCCACCGAGAGGAGCTCGCGGGCCGAGCCGCGCCCGCGGGACACCTCCGTATACGAGGCCACCAGCTCGGCCGATCGTGCGGCGAGCTTGCCATCCGCCAGCGACTCGATCAGCGCGAGGTCTATCGGCATGATCGCTTGCCAGAAGTCGCGAGGCTCTGTGCGCGCCAGATCGGCCCGCGCGGTCTCCAGCGCCTCTAGGAAACCTGGCTCGCCAAGGAGCATAGGCTGGTCTCGCTCGGCGGTCTTCGAAGGTCCGCTCAGGAGCACGACACCGAGAAGGGCGTTGAGAAGGGGATAGGCGCGGTCCTCGGAGTCTCGTTCGGCAGCGATCGCGTAGGCCTCGACCATGGTTGCGAGATCCTTGTCGAGCCGCTGGCGCGACGGCTCGCTGTCGCCGGGCTCGGTCATCGTGCGGCGCTTGTAGGCGCTGGCGAGGATCGCGAGGCCGTCGGCGGTTTCTTCCAGCTGCCGGAGCTGCTCGGCATCGCGGATCGCCCCGTCGATGCGCGTTCGGCCGGCGCGCATGTCGCGTTTGGCGCGCTGCAGCTCTGCCGGCGAGGCGCCGGCGGCTGCTAGGCGGTCGGAGGCCTGCTTCCACAGCCTGGCCCCGAGGCGGGCTTCGAAGTTCGCGCGTTGCTGGAGGTCACCGATGGTCAGGCAGTCGCTCTCCACCGTGCGGGCGCGTGCGTAATGGGCGAGCGCCTCGTCGAAGCGCCCTAGCTCGCCATGGGCGCGCGCCAGGCCGCGCAGCACAGCCGGATGGTTCGCCCAATCGTTGGCGGCGGCGACTCGCTCGAGAGCTTCGAGCTCGCTCGCGACGCGCGACCCTCCCCCCGCCGCCTCGACGCGCGCGCGGCCGACCAGGTTCTCGAGGTCGACGGCGATCTCGCACGGGTCGACGTATCGGAACGGGGTGGGCGAGCCACCGGCGCTGCCTTGTAGCTCGAGCCGGAAGCCCGGCGGACCGTAGCATTGGTAGGCGGCCCAGGTGTTGGTCTCGGGATGGGCCTCGTAGGTCGCACGGCGTGCCTCGCGCACCGCGATGCCGAAGGCGCGACCGGCGAGCATCTCCTCGTAGAACACGCGCGCGAAGGTCTGGGCAGCGTTGTCCTCGACTGCCCAGCCCGCAACGACCGCGGCCTTGACGCCGGCTGTGATGAGCGCGGTGCCGAGGTTGGCGGCCAGGCGGTGCGGCGGCGTCGCCTCGATGCGCCCCAGGTGACAACAGTTGACGAACACCAGCTCGGGCAACAGGCGCATCTGCGAGACCTCGGCCGGGGTGAGGAGCGCATGTCCTTTGCCGCTCTCGCCGCGCTCTCCCTCCCTGGCGCCCAAGTCATTTCCGGTCGCTCGCGCAGACGCACCTCCCCGCCAATCGAGCTCCCCCAGCACCATGCCTGACCGCAGCGGCGAGCCGGGGTCGTACACGCCGTGACCCGCAAGGTGGACGATCCGGTAGTCGGCACAGAGCACCGCCTCCAGCACCGACGCGGCGGTGATCTCCGCCTCTCCCGGTCGTTTCTCGCTCTGCGGGTCCTTGCGGATCTGACGCCTGACCTCCCAGTTGCGGCCGGCCAGGGTCGCGGCAACCTGCTTCGCTTCCGCTTGCGCACCAAGGAGCTCGGCCAGGCGCGAGGGCGGGTCGCCAACCACCAGCGCCCGGTTGACCTCGGCGTGGGCGACGGGTGGGGGGCTCGGCACGATCAGCTCGCGCAACAGCCCAGCACCGACTCCGATCGGCTGCTCGTGTCGCGCGAGGCGGTCGACCAGCAGCTCCCACGGGTACTGCGCGGTGCCGGAGTCGAGCACCAACGCCAGGTTGCGGCGCTCGCTGGCGTTACCCTTGAAGGCCTTCGGCACCAGCAGCTCGAAGAGGGTCCGCGGCAGGCCTGCCCAGCCTGACGCCGAGGAGGAGACCGACTCTGCCAGCAGGCGTTCGACCAGCCCGAGCTGGAGGTCGACCGGCTCCTCTGCGGCGCGCGCGAAGCCGCCGTGCGCGGTGAACCGCATGCGTCCCTCGACCAGCTCGTCCGTCTTGATGGCGAGGCGGGTCCACCAGCCTTCCGACGGAGTGTAGGAGGCGCGCCGGCGTCGGCCCTCGCTCCGCTCGAGCGGCAGCGTGACCTCGAGCTCCCGGAAGACTTGCCTTGACAGCCGCTCCGCATGTCGCAGCGCCTCGAGCGCGCGGTCCTCGTACAGCTCGACGAAGTCGACGCCGACGATGGCAGCGGCAGATTCGTCCTTGCCGCGAGGCAGGTCGGCGAGACGCCGATTGACGAGCCTCACGCCCAGCAGGATCGACTCGAGCGTCTGCTCGAGGCTGAGGCCGGCCTCGCCGCTGCCGACCAGCAGGCTCGACACCCGCAGCTGCGATGCCGGCTCGCCGCACGCGCGATGGGCCTGCACCAGTCGCACCAGCCCGACCTCGACCGACCGCGTCAGCGCGCCAGGCGTCAACTCGCCGACTCGGCCGAGCCCGATCACTACCGCGCCGCTCGGGCCGGCGCTCGGGCGGCGCGCGTTCTTGCGCGCAGCCTGGATCACCACCTCGGCGGTTCCGATCCGGCCGGGGTAGGTTCCAAGCTGGGCGCGGTAGGAGAGCTCGCCGTCGAGGTGGCGATCGAGCACGGCCTCGGCGCTGACGATCGGGTCGCCGGCGTAGTGGCCAACCAGCACCGGATGGGAGGCGTAGACCAGGTCGCCGTGGACCACCCGCACCTCGAGCCGTGGCTCTGCGGTGGGCTCGGCGCGTTCCGCCTCGATCTCATCATCCCTGCCGAGCGCGGCGGCGAGCACCAGCTCCTCGCTCGGAAAGACCTCGATCTCATCGTCGCTCAGCTCGCCGGCTCCGCGCTCCGCCGGGGCGGCGCGCGGCTTTGGCGGTCCCGACCCCAGGCGGGTCGTGGTGCCGGTCTCGATCAGATCGAGCAGCCCGTCGAACGAGCGACGGTGGTCGAGCAGGCCGCCATGCTTGGTCTCGATGTGGAAGACAGGCACGTTCGCCGGGATGCCGCTCGACCACAGGACGCGTCCGTCGCCGAGGGCGCTGGAGCCGAGTCGATAGGGATCGGCCTTGGTGCCAGAGCCTTCGACCATCGCGGTGCTCGCCGCGCAACCGGCGACGTAGACCACGCGGCGGTCGTTGCCGGTGTGGGCGCCGAGCTCGACCGCGTCGAGCCGATCTCGGGTCTTGCGGGCTTGGACCAGAGAGGCCTTGGTGGGCACGCTCAGCGCCCGCAGTTGCTGCCAAGCTGCCGGGTCGAACAGGTCGAGGCCGGCCGACTCCGGTTGGAGTGGAGACATCTCGAGCAGACCGGGGAATCGCCCGACCAGGGCCACCAGCTCCTTGCGCGACAGGGTCAGGTCGAGCGCGCCGAGGCGCTTCAGCATGCGCTCCTGCCCGCACAGAATCGCGGGGATCACGCCGGACCCACCGTTGGGGGTACCGACCTGGACCAGCCGGCCGCCGCCCGCGAGGACCTGCTGCCAGAGGTCGGGGTGCTCGGCGATGAGAGCCCGCGCCACCAGGCCGCCCATCGAATGGGCGACGATGCGGATCGGCCGGCTCGAAGCCCGGAGGCGCTGCTCCAGGAGGTCGGCCAGCCTGCGAGCGGCTTCCAAGAGCGAGAGCCGCCAGTCGTAGGGGAACGGCAGCACGTGCAGGTCGTGTCCGCGCAGGAAGCGCGCGAAGGCGTCGTAGGCAGAGGGCACGACGGCGTCGGCTTCGACTGGGTCAGTCGCGCCGATCGCCAGCTTGCGCATGCCGCCCTTCATCAGGTCGGAGACGTCGACCCAGATCCGGTTGCGCTTCTTGCCGCGCACCACCGTCAGGTGGCTGCCCATCACTCCCGGGATCAGCACCACCGCCGTACGATCGACGCCCTCCTTTGGCGAGGCACCTTCGACGTGCGCGCGCACCGCGCCGGGCGGCACGTTGGTCTGGAAGCCCGGAGCGTCGCCGTCGGCGCGGGTCAGCCCGGCGACCAGCTTCTCGACCGTCTCGGAGCGGGCGAAGTAGTTGCAGTGGTGCACCTCGCGCCCCTCGGCGCGGTACCACAGCCGCCGCTCGCGCGCGGCGCCGCCGTACATCGACCGCGTGTCGACCACCAGATCGTTGGCCCGCCAGTAGAAGAGGTTGGCGAGGTTCTTGACGAAGCCGTCGGAGTCACCCGCGATGACGGTCAGATCGGTGCCAAGGCGTTGCTCCGAGCCGTTGAGCGCGCGGATGAACGGCGACTTCGGCATCTGGGCCTCGAGGCCCGGCAGTACCTTCGGATCCGTGCGCTCCTTGGCCACCGCGGCGGCAAGCTCGGCGAGCCCGCCCAGGAGCGGTCCGACGCCTGGGACTCCCTCGAGCAAGTGGACGAGGATCGAGAAGTACACGTCGAGGCGCTTGGAGGCGAGCGTGGTGCCGCCGGCCGGGCAGGCGACGCGAACGAAGCGCTCGACGCGGGGCGCGCGCTCTCGCAGGAGCTCGTTGAGCCGGTCCCACGAGCCGCGATCCGAGTCGCGCACGCCGGCCGCGTCGAGGAGCTCGTCCGAGAAGGCCTGCCGCCCGAGAGCGCCGTGCCCCAGCAGCTCGCCCACCAATCCGCCGCGACTGTGGCTGATCACGTGGAGTGGTGGGCCGCCGTTCCCCGGCAGCGCCTCCAGCAGCGCGACGACGTTGTCGACTGGGCTGTGGGTCAGGGTGCGATGCTCGAAGCCGTAGACCCGACCGCCGTAGCGTGCCTGGAGGTCACGCCAGGCGCGGTGTCGAAAGAGCTCGTCGGCGTCGGGCCGGCGGGCCGCCTCGCCGTCTGTGCCGGTCGCCGAGGATTCGGACCGGGCTTGCGTCAGGGCGCCGAACGCTCCGCTGGTCGACGAGGCGGTACCGTGCAGGAACAGCAGTACCGGTTCGCTGCCGGCGACGATCGTGTCGGCCGAGAGCTGGCCGCCCGCGCCGATGCGAAACAGACCGCCCCCGCCTTCTAGCTTGCGCTCGATGCGCTCGGCGAAGAAGCGCGCGCCCTGCTCGGGCAGGTCGAAGTCGAGGAACTTGAGGAAGCGGATCGCGCCGCCCACCACGCCACGCTCGCGCGCCGCCAGCGGGTAATGCGTCGGCAGCGTGCCGTCGTTCGCGCTCCGCGTGCGGGCCCGGTCGGAGTCTTCGCGTAGGGCGTCGACTCGGGTCCAGAGCACGAAGCCGCTATCGAGCTCGACCTCGACCAGGTCCTCGTCCGTCACGTCGGGCAGCTCGGTGAACGGCGCCCCGGCACGGTCGACCGGGTCGATGCGAACCGCCGTCTTGAGCCGGACGTCTGCGCCGAGCGACTCGAGCTTGCTCGGCGCGTCGGGCTCCTCGATGCCACGCACCCGGTGAGTCGTCATCGCGGGTCTCCTGGAGATCTCGCCTTCACTGAAGGTAAACGCGGCTTCGGCGCTGCAGCGGTCGCGTGAGCGCGCGGTTCGTCAGCTTTCCCGCGACCGAGCGCGCGCCTTGCTCCTGGATATGTGACGGAACCGCTCCCGAAGTTCCGATCCGCGAGGGTTCCAGACCCCCCGGTTCGGGTCGGAGCAAGGACGTCCTCCGGTGTTGACGCCGCGCAACCGAAGCCCCGCCAACCCGCCCTCGAGACGGGACGCGCGTGCCCGCTGGCTCGGCGTTGCGCTGTGTGACTCGAAGTCCGAGGCATTCTAGACGATCCGACGATCCGCCGCGACACAAAATTTCGTCGGTTGGAGGGCGCGCGTCGGAGACCAGGCCGGACCTCGGGCGACCGCTTTCCGATGCCGTTCTCGTGGTGCCGTACAGGTAGGCACCGGCTCGGAACCGGTGGCGGGAGTCGATCCGGCCAGTGCCACGATTCGGCGGGTCGGCGCTAGGATCGCGTTGGCTAGACGGTGTGCTCGTGTGCCGACCTCGAGGGGAGGTCACGTGGTCGATCGATGCTTCCGGGCTTGGCGCAGACGGCTGGTCTTGCTGGGCATGGCCTTCGGTTTGCCGGGCATCGCCGCGGCTCAACCCGCGACCGCGTCGGTGGTTCCTCCGGGTTCTCCGGTCGTTCGCCTCGCGACCTTCGAACAGCCCGGCGGACGCGCGCTCGATGGTGACGTCGAGGTGCGAACCGCGAACGTGCTGTTCTGTCGCGAGTCGGGCGCCACGCTGCTGCTCGCTCGCGACGAGCGCAACGAGGTCACCGTGGCGTGCCCGTTCACCCTGATGGTGGTGCTCGACGGCGAGCGGCTGGTGGTCTCGCTCGACGAGGGCGAGGTGTACGTCGAGAGCGACCGCCCCACGGGAGTGAACGCGGGTGACGCGATGATCGGCACCGGGCGCACGCACTATGTGGTGCGACGCGAAGCGGAGCCCGAGGGTGGTGTCGGCGCCGACCGCGTGTCGTGCGCGGTGTTCGAGGGCTCGGTGCTGATGCAGGTGCGCGGCGAGGTGGCTGCCGTCGAACAGGGCATGGCCTGGGCGGTGCGGGGCAACGAGATCAGCGCCGAGGTGGTCTCTGCCACCGAGTACCGGCGAGCGGCTGCGCTGTACACGAGGGTCGCGGTCGAGAAGACCCGGGCGACAGGCGCCGAGGTGACGCAGGAGCACGAGCTTCGCTTGCGTGATGGTTACATGGGAGTGCTACGCGAGCCGGAGGACCCCGAGGCGCGCGTACGACTCAAGGAAGCGCAGGTGCGAGGCGGATTCCTAGTGCCGGCTACCGCGCTCGAGGTGGTGCCGCCCGAGGCGTTGGAGCGGAACCCCGACCTGAGCGCGCGGCTGCTCGTGGCAGAGGCGGTGCGTGCGTTCAGGACCGGAGAGTCCGCACGCGCCGTCGACCTGATCCGCCACGGCGCGGCGCCGGCAGCCGCCGTGGTCGAGTCGTTGCGCGGCTACGAGACCGGCAACGACGCGGTCGCCGCGGCGGCGCGCCGGCTGCGGGCGCAGCTCGGGGTCGTGCCGCCGTGACTTCGGTCGGCGCTCTTTACTAACAGTCCGCAACCCCCGCCGCGACGCTCCACGCCATGTCCCGTGCGACGCAGTGGCTCGCGCTCGCCTTGGTGGCGCTGGTCGTCGCGTTGCTCGTGGTGGTCGAGCTGGCTGCGGGCGGGGCGCAGCGCTGGCTGTGGTGCGCGAACTGGTTGCTGGTGCCGTTCCTGGCGGTGGCGCTGCAGCGGCGGTGGCGTCCCCGCTGGCAGGGCGCCTCGGCGGCGCCTCGTCGCCTGTGGATCGGGTGCAGCGTGTTCCTGCTGGCTTTCGCGCTCCTGGCCTGGAGCGGGGCGCGGCCGGTCCGGCTCGAGGGCCACGACCGGTTGCCTCGCAACTGGCTCGGGCTCGGCGAGCTCGGCGACTGGCGTTATCTGGTGGGCGCCGGGCGCGGCAGCGGTGACGCCCCCGAGATCGCCGTGATCACTCTCTCGAGCGGACTGGCTGGCGAGGAGTCGCCGTTCGTCCGAGAGCGGCGATGGGTGGTCGCCAGCGTTCTCGCGGGGCTGGCGGAGACCGAAGCCGAGATGGCCGCCCTCGATTTCCACTTTTCCGAGGAGCTCACCGGTCCGGCAGTGCGGGTCATCGACCAGGAGCTCTGTCGGTTCGTGCGCGACTTCACGCGGTCCGGCGCCACCTCGCGTTCGCTGGTCTACGGGCTCGGCTTCGACGAGAGCCGCGCGCCGGTCGACGTGCTGCCCACCGTGGAGCGGCTGCGCGCCGCCGACTGCCTGGGCGGTTCGGGCGTGTCGCAGGGGCACCTCGATTCGTACCGGGGGGCGGGCGGCGTCACCCGCGCGATCCCGCTCTACTTCCGTGCCGAGGCACGCTGGCCGGCGCTCGCCCTGCAGGTGCTCGCCGGCCGGCGCACCGGCGACGGCGAGGCTCTGCGCGCACACCGGCCCGGTGGCTTGCTCCACTTCGTGCGCCCTCGCCACGGCCTGGTGTGTCTCGGCGGCGAATCGATCGAGCGCAACGAAGGACTGCGCGCGCTCTGCTCGCGGCGAGAACGCTGGGACCAGATGAGCGAGCGGGAGCGCCAGGCTGCGCTGCGCGAGCGGATCGTGCTGGTGGGCGACGAGGTCGGCGACGACCACCGCACGCCGTACGGCACGCTGCCCGGTGTGTTCGTGCACGCGATGGCGGTGCACTCCCTGCTCGAGGGACGCGTCGTGCGTCACGTTCCGTGGTCGGCAGGACTGGTCGCGGTGATCGCGCTGTCGTTGCTCCTGGCGCTGCGCCTGGGCCAGCGAGCCGGCCCTGGGGAGCTGCTGGCGCTCGCCGGCGTGGTGATCGGGCTCCAGGCGCTGATCGCGGCGCTCGCCATGGCGCTGTCGCTGGTGTGGATCGAGCTCGACGTGTCGTCGGTGGGCGGTGGAGCGGCGACGCTCCTGGCGGTGGGGACCGCGGTCTGGATGCGCCGCTCGGCTCGGCGGCGGGCCGGGGCCGAGAGCGAGGCGGAGGGTGCGGGATCGCCGGCGGCCGACGGAGCGCCGCCTACGGAGCCGGTGGCCGCCACTTCCTCAGGCTCCGCCGCTCCGGTCTTCGTCAGCTTCGCCCACGAGGACAAGGCATGGCTCCAGCGTCTGCTCCAGATGCTGCGACCGCTCGAGCGTCAGGGCCTGGTCGAGGTCTGGAGCGACGAGGAGATCCGCGCCGGCGACCAGTGGCGGCCGGCGATCGCGCGCTCGCTCGACGAGGCCCGCATCGCCGTGCTGCTGGTCAGCCCCGCGTTCCTCGCTTCCGATTTCATCGCCCACGACGAGCTGCCACCGCTGCTCGCCGCGAGCCGCGAACGCGGGCTGCGCTTGTTGTGCGTTCACGTCAGCGCCAGCCTGTGGGAGGAGTCGCCGATCGCCGACTACCAGGCAGCCCACGATCCGTCGAAGCCGCTCGACACGATGCGGCGCGGGCAGCAGAACACGGTGCTCAAGAAGGTCGCAGCGCGCGTGAGCGAGGCCGCGCGGGAGTAGTGGCGAGACGCCGACGGCTCGCTCCCCTCGACTCACGGCACCGCTCAGCGGCGGCGGCTATAGGACTACAGCCGACACGAGGCGACCTCGCGCCGGATCGCCTCGATCCAGATCCCCTCGTTGGCTGCGTAACGCTCGGTCGGGTTCTCGAGGCTGCGGATGTTCCGATCGTCCTGGCGCCCGAAGCGACCGCGCAGCTCCTCGACGTCGTCAACCGGCGCAGCCTCACCGCCTGGGACTACGAGCTCGGAGACACATTCCTGCGCGAGTTCCTGGGCGTCCAGGTCTTCGACCGCTCGCTCGAGCTGGTGGACGACGCCACCGATCCCGACGGCCTCCCCTTCCCCTTCGACATGGAGGGGACTCCCAAGCGCCGGGTGCCGGTCATCGAGCACGGCGTGCCCCGCACGCCGGCCCTCGACCAGCTCCATGCCGCCCGCTGGGGATTGACCGCGACGCCTCACGCCTGCGCCGGCGCCGACGCCCGTTTCGAGCACCTCGCGCTCGCCGCGGGCGACGCCGAGATGGACGCCCTGCTGCGCGCCGCCGACGGCGGGATCTGGATCGGGCGGCTGGAACGCCTGGAGTGCTTCGAGCCGCGACGACTGCGGATCCGGGCCGTGGCTCGCGGCTGCCGTCGCATCGAGGGCGGTCGCCGTACCGACTCAGTTCGCGACCTCACCTGGGAGACCAACCTCCTCCAGGCGCTCGGGCACGTCGCCGCCATCGGCCACGAGCGGACCCTCCTGACCGATCCCTCGGGAGAGCTCGGAGGGATCCGCGCCCCCGCGCTGGCGCTGACCGAGGCGACGGGCTTGCGGCCGGCGGAGTAGACGGGGGGACCGGTCGGACTCTACGGGCAGCCGGCGAAGGCGTCGATGTCGGCGATGGCGGGCGAGGAGACGCCGAGCGGGTTGGTGCGGGTCCACACGGCCTCGGTCTCGGTGTCGGTGATCGTCAGGGTGTACTCGACGTTGGTCGTGGCGGCGCCGAGGACCCAGAAGCGGTCGTTGAAACCGCACCCGTCGAGGACCTTGACGAGCAGCTCCCAGTTGTCCGGTCCGAAGAACCAGAAGAGGCCCGAATCCGCAGAGCGCAGAGGGGCCACGGTGCCCGCGCCGCTCGCGCCCTCGAAGTCGGTCCACGTGACCTCGGCGAGGAAGCGGTTGTTGAGACAGATCGCGGTGGCGCTGTCGACGCAGTCCTGGCTTGACGAGAACGAACGGCTCGTGTCGAGCCCGGCGCCGAGCGCCGCCGGCTCGAGGGAGCTCGGGGGGAGAGTGCCGCGCCGGCTGCTCGACCGGTCGTCGAGCTCGCCGAGGGCGCGGGCGAGATCGGTGACGACGCCCTCCGGATCACGGGCCAGGCGCTCCCTGGCCGCTGCCATCTGCGCCTCCGAGCAGGGGATCGCCCCGATGTCGGTGACCGCCGGGGCGAGCTTCCCCAGCGGGTTGGTGTAGGTCACGCTGCCGAGCTCGTCGTCGCTCACCACGACCTCGTAGCCGACGTTCGTCGCCGCGGCGAAGAACACCCACCAGTGGTCGTTGATCCCGCAGCCGTCGAGGACCTTGAGCAGCATCTCCCAGTTGTCGGGGGAGAAGAACCAGAAGAGACTCGAGGTCGCCGTGCCGCCGGGCACGACGGTGGCCTGCCCGGTGTTTTCCTCGAAATCCTCCCAGTCGACGGTGGTCGTGAAGCCGCTCGGGCAGGCGGTGTGGGCGCCGGGGATGCAGCCGCCACCGAACTCGTCGGTGGTGAGGCGGAAGGCTTGGATGGTGGGGGGGTTGGGGATGGTGACGTAGGCGATGATCGAGAGACTCCCGTTCTGCCGCTCGGTCCCCTGCGAGGAGGTGGCACTCTGGGGATCGACGGACATGGTGGTGCTGACCGTCACCTCCCGTGGCCCGCCCGCGAAGAGCCGGGGATCGATGAGACTCGTGGTGAAGCTCACGGTGGGGCCCCCCCATCTGCGGCCGTCGATATGCCGACAGCGCCCAAGCCCTGGTCGCGGTCGAGGACGGGGAAGAGAATTCGTGCGAGCTGGCCCGCAACGGCTTGCTGGAGGGTGATCGAATCGACGGGGTCGGTTTCCGCGTCGAAAAGCCGGAACTCGACGACCGAAGAAGAGATGAGCGTGCAGCGAGGCGCCTCGAGCACGAAGCTCACGGCTTTACCGTCGCGCGAGACGATCTCGATCTGATGGAGAATCGCGAAGTCCGGAGCCGGAGCGGACTGTATACTCAAGTAGATCTTGTAGGGATCCTTGAGGGACACCCCCAGCTCCACGAAGGTTCGTCGGCAAGGAGCCATCAACGTCCCCGACTGGGACAACGAGATGCCCGTCGAGAAAAGGGAAGGCGAGTCCGGGTCGGAAAAAAGGCTGACACGAGCCCCAGGCAGTTGCGCAGAGGGATCGGGATCGGAAGCGATGGCGACGTCCAGGATCCGATCGCCGGTGGTTGCCCGCTGCGTCAGCCAGCCCACCTGCTCTCCCTCGTCCCGGCGGCCGATGCCGACGCTTGGATCCTGGACCTCGACGGAGTTGTTCGTAATCCCCCAGGTGCCAGCACCGCTGCGGCTCAGCTCCACGAAGACGCCTCCGGTCTCCGGGAAGCCGGGGCGTCCCCAGACGACGGCGGTTTCGGTTCCGACCTCGACGCCGTCGACGACCGCGGTGGAGCTGCCCAGAACCTCCTCGAACGTCTGCGCCAGGCCGAGCTGGCCGCTGTCGGCGTCGCGGGCGAAGATGCGCAGCGTCCCGCTGACGCCCTCGCCGGCGAAGAGGAAGGCCCCATCCTCGCTGAGCTCGATGTCGGAGAAGAGGTCCATGCCGGCGTCGAGTAGATCCAGCGAATCCCGCAGCTCCAAGCTCTGCCCCACGCGCTCGAAGGTCAGCAGGCTCGCAAAGGGAGGAAAGGTCACGACGTAGAGGTGCCCGCCGTCGGGGGTGGTCTCGGCCAGGAACGGGAACCCGAAGTTCGGTTGGCCATCCTGGCCGGGGATCACGGAAAACTCGTGCACGAGCTCGGTCTCGGCGCTCCCCGTGGTGGCGACCAGGGAGAGGGCCCCCGTCAGGGCGAGGGCGAGGCAGAGGAAGCGGCAGGGATTGGTCATCGAGGTCATGTTCATCTCCTTGCACTCTACTGTGCGACGAAACGGAGAAAACCCTGCCACGCGCCCACCGCCACAGGACGCCTCACCGTGGTAACTTCGCGACCAGCCACCATGGGCACGGCCATCCGCAGCCGCATCGTCGAGCTCATTACCGCCGCCGGCGAAGAGGGGTAAGGGGTAGTGGATTCCTTTCTCCGCCCGACACCGTAGCACTCCCGGAGCCGCCGAACGGGCGCAGTAGGTGCCGGCCCAAGAACGGTCCGAGAGCCCGCCGGCGGCAGTTCGCGACCGGCGGCGCAGCCGCTGGGGTGATGTGGCGAACTTTGAATGCCTCGCCGAGGTTTCAGGGCGGCATTCCGGGTGAGGAGGGGCCGAGGCCGGCTGAAGATCCGGCGGGGTCGGGCAGGAAGGGATCAGGATGCGATGCGTTGGCTGGGGGCAGGCCGCGCGCCGTCGGGAGGCCCACGCCCCGCTGCGCTGTCTTGCCACAGCTGCGCCCACTGACGGCGCAGGCGGCGCCTCTCGGCGGAGGATGCCTGGGCGTCCTCTGCTTCGCCGAACCGCCGCGGTTCGCCTGCTCCTGCTCGTGGCCCGCGCGCCGACCTCGCGCCACGCAGGAGTAGTGGCCGTAGTAACGAGCCCCATGCAGCCTGGGCTCGGCGACGTGCACCAAGACGCGTGCGAGAAACTCGAGGGGGTCGAGGGCCTCGGTGAGCCACGATGGCGTGCACGTGGGGGTTGGGCTCGAGGAGGTCGCCGGCCGACTGCACGACCGCCACCATGCCGGTGCGGAAGCCGTCTTCGTCGGCCGTCGCCTCGGCCATCAGCTGCCGGACGGTGTGCCAGGCGACCTGGCAGAGCTTGCCGAGCAGCTCGCGATGGTGCAGGAAGTATGGTCGCAGCAGCTTGGGCACGGTGAGTGTCCACATGGCGTGGGGCACCGGCTCGAGCAC
>DATLFI010000284.1:0-42954 GCA_035524895.1 Thermoanaerobaculia bacterium
GGTGCGTTTCTCGCCGGCGTGCTCGTTTCGGAGAGCGAGTACAGCGTGCAGATCCACGCCGACATCGGGCCCCTGCGCGACGTGTTCGCGAGCATCTTCTTCCTATCGGTGGGCATGCTGGTCGACCTGCGAGCCGTCGCCGCCGACTGGCTCGGCGTCGGTTTGCTGGCGGCGGGCATCATCGTGCTCAAGCTGGCGCTGGCCGGCACAGCGGTGCGGCTGCTCGGGTATCCGCTGCGCCCGGCCCTGGTCACGGGCTTCATGCTCGCGCAGGTGGGCGAGTTCTCGTTCGTGTTGCTCGGTCTGGGTGAGCAGTACGCGCTGGTCGGGCCTGAGCTCTACCAGCGCCTGCTGGGCGCGTCGGTGCTCTCACTCGCGGCCTCGCCGATCCTCATCCAGCGTGCGCCTGCGATCGTGGACTGGCTGTCGCGGCAACGTGCGGAAGACACGCAGTCCGCGGGTCCCTCCGCGGCGCGTCGCGACCACGTCGTCGTAGGCGGCTACGGCGTCAACGGCCAGGTGCTCGCGAGGATGCTCGCCCACGTACGGATTCCCTTCGTGGTCGTAGAGCTCGATCCCGGGTACGCGCGGTCCGCGCGGGAGAGCGGTGCGGCCGTGGTGTTCGGCGACTGCACACGCCTGGAGATCCTCGAGCACGCCGGCGTGCGCGACGCCAAGATGCTGGTGCTCGCGCTCTCCGACGACCGCGCCGCAGCACGCGCGTTGCATGTCGCGAGGGAGCTCAACCCCAGGCTCCTCGCACTCGTGCGCACGCGCGCCCTCGACAGCATTTCGCGGCTCGAAGAGGCGGGAGCGGACGAGGTCGTAGCCGAGGAGTTCGAGACCGGCATCGAGATCCTCACCCGCGTGCTCGAGCGCTACCACGTGCCGCGACACCTGATCCGTACGCAGACGCGGATCCTGCGCGGCGAGTCCTACGAGATGCTGCGCACGCCCAAGCTCGCCAGCGGAGTCTCGGACGCGGTGATGGCGGCGCTCCAGGCCGGGACGACCGACCTCTTCCAGGTAGGGCCCGGCACCCCCGCCGCAGGCCGCAGCCTGGCGGAGCTCGAGCTCAGACAGCGATCGGGCGCCACCGTCATCGCGGTGGTCCGCGACGGCCAGGCAACCCTGAGCCCGCCCGGCGACTACCGGACCGAGCCCAACGACATCCTGGTGCTGGTGGGCAGTCACGCCCAGATCGACGGTGCCTTCCGCCTGCTCGCTCCAGAGCCGCAGGATGCCGCGGTGTTCTGAAGATGGCTCCTCCCGCAGTGCCCCATGGACCCAGAGGGCCCATGGGGCATGGCTAGCCCGATTGCTACACTGCCGCGCGCGAGGACGGGTTCACGATGACCACCGCAGCCAGCACCGCTGACGTGTTCGCTCGCATCGAGCGAGAGCGCGACACCTACCTCGAGACCCTTATCGACTACCTACGGATTCCTTCGGTGTCGACGGACCCGGCACACACGAACGACGTCCGTCGCTGCGCCGAGTTCTTGCGCGACCGCATGGCAGAAGCCGGCCTGACGGCGGAGCTGATCGAGACCGCCCGGCACCCATTGGTGTACGCGGAGTGGCTGGGGCGTTCGGGGGCGCCGACGGTGCTGTTCTACGGCCACTACGACGTGCAGCCGCCAGACCCGCTCGAGGAGTGGCGGCATCCGCCGTTCGAGCCGACGATCGAGGGCGAGCAAATCGTGGCCCGCGGCGCCACCGACAACAAGGGGCAATCGTTCGCTCACGTCGCCGCGGTGTCGGCGCACCTCGCGGAGCGCGGCGAGCTGCCGATCAACGTCAAGTTCCTGATCGAGGGCGAGGAGGAGTCGGGCGGCGAGTCGATCGAGGCCTACGTGCGGCAGGATGCCGGCAAGCGCCTCGCGGCCGACTTCGTGGTGGTCTCCGACTCCTCGATGTACGGCCCCGGCCAGCCGTCGATCCTCTACGGCCTCAAGGGCCTGCTCTACACGGAGATCCGGGTGCGCGGGCCGGGTCGCGACCTGCACTCGGGCACCTTCGGGGGCGCGGTGCAAAACCCGTTGGACGCGCTCGCCCACATCCTCGCGCGGCTGCGCGATCCGGAGAGCGGGCGGGTGTTGGTGCCGGGTTTCTACGACGACGTTCGGTCGCCCCAAGAGTGGGAGCGCGAGGAGATCCGGAAGCTGCCCTTCGATGCGGAGTCCTATCGCGAGGCGATCGGCGTGCCCGAGCTGCGCGGGGAGCACGGCTACAGCACGCTCGAGCGCGTGTGGACGCGGCCGACCTGCGACGTCAACGGCATCTGGGGCGGCTACCAGGGACCGGGCGCCAAGACGGTGCTTCCCGCCCGGGGCGGCGCCAAGGTCTCGATGCGGCTCGTGCCGGACCAAGATCCGCGCAAGATCTCCGAGGCGTTCACCCGTCACGTGCACGAGTCGACGCCGCTCGGCGTGGTGGTCGAGGTCGAGGTCGGGCACAGCGCTCCCCCGTTCTTGGTCGTCCCGGAAGGTCCTTTCGTCGAGGCGGCGCTCCGTGCGCTCGAGGATGTGTGGGGCAAGCGCGCGCTCCTCGTGCGCGAGGGCGGATCGATTCCCATCGTTTCCACGCTCCACGAGGTGCTGCAGATTCCCGTGCTCCTGATCGGGTTCGGTCTCAGCGACGACCGCCTCCACTCGCCGAACGAGAAGTTCGACCTGCCGAACTTCTACGGCGGCATCCGCGCCACCGCGCGATTGCTGGATCTGGTCGCGGCGCGGCCTTCCTGAGGGAGCGGAGCCGCAGGCTTGACCGCGCCCCAGGCCACGAACCCGCCACTCGAGCGCGAGATCAAGATTCCGGTCGCGGAGCTCACCTCGGTCCGCCTTGCGCTGTCCGGTGCGGGTGCGCGCCTCGAGCACCCGGCGAGCCTGGAGCGCAACTGGGTTCTCGATCGATCCGGTCCAGGTCCCGCTGCTGGCGCGGAGCTGCTCGCCTCGGGACAGCTGCTGCGTTTGCGGCAGGATGGGCGTGGCGTGCGACTGACCTACAAGGGTCCGGTGCGCTACGAGGGAGGCACCGGCAGCGTCAAGGTCCGCGAGGAGCGGGAGGTCGCCGTCGCCGACGCCGCCACGATACTCGGCATCCTGGTCGCGCTCGGGTATCGGGTGGCGCGCCGCTACGAGAAGCGGCGCGAGGAGTGGCTGCTCGCTGGCTGCCATGTCGCCCTCGACGACACGCCGATCGGAGCGTTCGTCGAGATCGAGGGCGAGACCCCCGAGCGCGTGGCGCGGGGGCTCGGTCTCGATCTCGCGAGCGCGGTCCGCGGCAGTTATCTCGCTCTGTGGGAGGAACATCGACTGATGCATCCCGAAGCGGGGGCCGACATGGTGTTCGGGGACGAGGCCTTCGGCGACGGACCGGCGCCGGAAGGCGCGGTCGGAGGCGTTTGACGCGTGCGCGTGCGCGCCCTGGTCCTCGCGGCAGGATTCGGCACGCGCCTGCGCCCGCTTTCTGCGGTGCTCCCCAAGCCGCTGCTGCCGGTGCTCGGTCGCCCGCTGCTGGCGCACAGCCTGGAGCGGCTGCGTGCTCTCCGCGCCGAAGCCACGGCGGTGAACCTGCACCATCTCGGAGACCATGTCGAGGAGGCGTTCGGCGACGCTTACGAAGGGATGCCGCTGCGCTACTCGCACGAAGAGCGCCTCGGGCCCGAGCCGCTCGGCACCGCCGGCGCGTTGGTGCCGCTGTGCGACTTCCTGCGGGACGCCGACGCAGCGATCGTCATCAACGGCGACAGCCTGTGCCGCTGGCCGCTGCGCGCTCTGCTCCGCCGCCACCGGAGAAGCGGCGCCGACGCGACGCTCCTCCTCGCGCGGCGCGCTGATCCCAATCGCTTCGGGGGCGGCGTGGGGGTCGGTCGCGACGGGTTCCTGGTGGATTTCCGTCCGCCGAGCGCCGGCGAAGACCGTGCCCAGGAGCGCCTGGTGTTCGCCGGCGCGCACGTGCTCTCGGCGCGCCTGCTCGAGCACGTCGCGGAGCTGCGCGCTCCGTCGGATCTGGTGCGCGACGTCTACGAGCCGATGCTCCGGGGCGGCGCGCGGTTCGCGGCGTTGCGCAGCTCGACGCCGTGGCACGACCTGGGCATTCCTGCTCGCTATCTCGACGCATTGGTCGAGTGGGCACGCTCGCCCTGGCTGCGCCGATGGCGTGTCGGCAAGCCACGCCGTTCCTTCCGGGCGAAGGACGCCCAGATCGGTGCGCGGGTGCGGCTGCGCTCGGCGGCCATCGAGAGCGGCGCCGTGATCGGAGCAGGCTCGAGCCTCGAGCAGTCCTTGGTCTTCCCCGGCGCGCGTGTCGGCGAACGCTGCCTGGTGCGCCGATCGATCGTGGGGCCGGGCGTGGTGCTGCCGGACGGTGCCGCGGTCGAGGCGCGCCTCGTTACGGTGCAGCAGACCCGGCAGTCACCGGGGCCTGCCGATTCGGTCCTCGGCGACCTGGTGTTCACGCCTATCGGCGGGTGAGCGGCACCAATGCATCCTCGGCCCCACGGGCCGAATCAGTCGAGCCCCTGCCCATCTCTCCCCTCCCCCTCCCCCTCACTCTCCTCCTCGATCCATCGCTCCAGCTCTTCGAGGCGCCGCCGCAGCTCGGCGCGTGCGGCCGCGCCGAAGGGGTTCTCACGTTGGATGGTGAGGAACAGCGCGTCGGAGTCGTAGCGTAGGTTCTCCTCGATCGCCAGCATGTGCTGATACGCCACCGTCGCAAGCTCCGGGCTCGGCAGCTCGATCTCGCGCAGGGCGCGGGCGAACCAGTGCGTGAGCCCCTGGATGTGCGCCATCTGATGGTCGTGGCGTTCGGGGGTCAGCTCCCAGACCCGCAGGCCGAGCTGCGCCTCGAGCACGCGGCGCACCGCTCGCGGCGCGGCGGCGCGCCGCGGTCCCGGCGGGCGGCACAGGACCACCTTGAGTCCCTGGATGCCGTCGCGGCCGCTCTGCGGCCCGAACATCGGGTGCAGCCCGAGCAGCGACGCGTCCCGCGGCAGGATCTCGTCGAGCACGCGCAGCGGCTTCACCTTGACCGACGCGACGTCGTACACGCGCGCTCCCGTCCGCAGGAACCGCCGCGCGGCGAGCGCCGCGGCTTCCAGGTCCTGCACCGGGACGGCGAACACCAGGTTGGGCTGCGCGGCGACCTCCGCGAGCCCCGCCCAGCGCACCCCGAGCGTTGCCGCCGCCTCCGCGAGCGGGCGCAGGTCGGTGACGACCACTGCGAAGCGCTCGCTCAGGTGCTTCGCGAGGAAACGCCCGAAGGCGCCGAAGCCGATGATGCCGAGCCCGGTGCGCTCGCTCATCGCGCTGTTGCCACCCGCCACAGCAGTTTCGCCGCCAACGGTGCCCGTGCGGGCGCCGCCCGCACGTGCACCGCCAGCAGCCGCTCGAAGAGCCGCGGCTCGCGGGCGAGCGTCGCGAGCGTGCGAGCGCGCAGCGCCGGGTGCCGCGAGAGCAACAGGCAGAGCTCCGTGAGCGCGTCGGGAAGCCGGCGCAGCGACGGCATCACGCGCGCGTAGCGACGAAGGTCGTCAGCGGCGAGCGCGTCGGCGAGCGCCTCGGCCTGCTGGAAACCGAGCGACAGTCCCTCGCCGGTGATCGCGTCGAGGTAGCCGGCGGCATCGCCGACCAGGGCGAGGTTGTCGCGGTACGACGCCCGGGCTCGCTGGCGCAACGGGCCGGCGCCACGGTCCGCAGAACGGATCGCCGCGCCCTCGAGCAGGGCAGCGAGATCAGGAAAGCGCGAAAGGAGCTGCTCGAAACGCGCCCCACCTCCCGCGCGCGCCCCATCTCCCGCGCGCACACCTACGACGCGCTCGTGCCACAGCATCGCGACGCCGAGCTCGCCGCGACCCAGCGGTGTAATGTAGGCCTCGGCGCCGTGGCCCCAGTGCACCTCGACGAAGCGCTCGTGCGGGTCGTCCGCCGCGGCATCGCCGCGACCGGCCAGGAAGTGTCGGCGCACGGCGAGCCGCCGCCGCCGGGTAAGCGTGCCGTCGAGCCCCGCCGCGCGGCGCAACGGCGAGGCCAGGCCGTCCGCCGCGACCAGCCAGCGCGGCTCGTGGAGGCCGTCGGTTGCACGCACTCCGAAGCCCGCGGCGGAACGGTCCAGCTCCCGCACGCGCACGCCGAAGCGCAGGACAGCCCCGAGCGCGTCAGCCCGCGCCACCAGGCGGTCGTGGAGCGCGGTGCGACGCACCCCGAGCCCTGGTGCCCGCGGGAAGCGCCCCGCCACGGCGCTTCGCTCGTCGTGCCACGCGATGCCGGCGAGCCGCTCGCCCGCGCCGTCCAGCGAGACGCCGCTCCGGCGCAGGAGCTCGACGCCCTCGGGCAGTATCCCCTCGCCGCACGCCTTGTCGATCGGCGGAGAGCGCGACTCCAGCAGGGTCACTTCGAGGCCTCGGCGCCGGCACGCGATCGCGGTCGCCAGCCCGACCGGACCCCCGCCGACGATCAGCACGTCCTCGACACGCCGCCGGGAGCTCGCGCTCATTCGCGTCCTCGAGCCGGACGCGGCTTGGGCTCGAGCCGTCTCGAGCGCAGGAGAGCCTTCGCCGCCTGGATCGCCGGTCGTGAGCCGAGCTCGCGCACCAGGTGACTCGCGGTGGGCGCCGTGCACAGCTCGATCGCGAAGGCGTCGAGGAGCAGGCGGCGACGCGCCTCCGCGCGCCGTAGCTTTCCCGAAGAGGTGCGCGGCAGCGCGCCGGGCCGCAGCAGGAGCACGCGCTCCGGGCGCAGCCCGGTCGCTCCGACCACCGCGCGACGTACCTGCTCCTCGATAGCGGTGAGCGTCGCGCCGGACTTGGCCGCGCCGCGCCGCAGCTCGGCTAGCAGCCACAGCTCTTCGCGCGAGGCGCCAGCCGGGAGGCTGGTCAGCGCGACGACACAACCCGTGCGCACGCCCGGCACCGCGCCGGCGGCGCGCTCCACAGGCTCCGGCGGGTGCTTGCGCCCCGCGAGCACCAGCACGTCCTTGGCGCGGCCGGCGAGGTAGAGCTCTGCGTCGTGCACGAAGCCGAGGTCGCCGGTGTCGAGCCAGCCGTCCTGGAGCGCCCGCGCCGTCTCGCCCGGCAGGCCCAGGTACTCCCGCAGCAACGAGGGACCGCGCACGAGAACCTTGCCCACCTGTCGCTCGGTCAGCAGTTTGCCCTCCTCGTCGCGGATCTCGATGGCGAAGCCGGGCACCGGCCGGCCGACCGAGACCAGCTCGAGCCTCTCCGTCGTCGAGCGATCCGGCGCGTCCCCGGGTTTCGGCACGGCCTCGCCGTAGGCGAGCGCGGCGCGGTCGAAGGCTTCGGCGCGGAAGCGGCGCCCGAGGTCGGAGAAGGTGACCGCGAGTGCCGCTTCGGCGAGCCCATAGACCGGCGTCATCGCCTCCGGGCGGAAGCCGTACGGTGCGAAGCGACGCTCGAACGCGCGCAACACCTCGGCCGAAACCGCCTCCGCGCCGTTGAGCGCCACCCGCCACGCCGAGAGGTCTACGCCACGCATCTCCTCGTCGGTCACCCGCTCGGTCGCGAGCGCATAGGCGAAGTTCGGTGCCGGCGAGACCGTGGCCCGGAAGCGCGACAACGCGCGCAGCCAGAGCGCGGGACGCGCGACGAAGGCCTCAGGCGGCAGCAGGGTCAGGTCAGTGGGACGCATCAGCGACGGCAGCACGCACCCGATCAGCCCCATGTCGTGGTAGAGCGGCAGCCAGCTCAGGCCGGAGTGGCGGACCTCGGCGGTGTCCGGAAAGTGGTCGTGGAGCAATTGCGCCTGCTCGAGCAGAGCGTGATGGGAGAGCGCCACCGGTTTTGGGGCCGAGGTCGTGCCCGAGGAGAACTGCACCAGCGCGAGCGCCTGATCGTCGTCTTCGTCTTGCTCGGAGCTCGGAGCGTGGTCGTGCTCTCGAGCGTTCGGGTTCGCCGGAGTCGGCGTCGCGGCGGCGCGCGGCAGCTCGTCGAGCGTGCGGCAACCAAGCGTCGGCAGGTAGTCGGCTAGCACGCCGCCGAGGAGCCGGCGCACGCGCGCGTCCGCGAGCACCAGGCGCACCTCGGCGCCGCGCAGCATGGCCGCGGTCCGCTCGTCGTATTCCGGCATCAGGCCGAGTCGCACCGGCGGGTAGAGCGGCGCCGGCACCGCTCCCGCGAAGAGCGAGCCAAAGAACGCATCGAAGAACTCGGGGCAGGTCGGGAACACCAGCCCCACACGATCGCCGCGGCGCACGCCGGCGGCCCGCAGCGAGCCGGCGCAGCGTTCGGCGCGCGCCGCGACCACCCGCCAGGGGACCAGGGTGTCGCGCTCGCGGCGATCGAGGAAGCGGAGGCCGCACGCATCAGCGTCGGGATGCGCGGCGCCACGGCGCAGCAGCTCGGGCAGGGTGCGCGCGGCGCCCGCGGGACGAGGCGTCGCGGGTGTCGCGAGGCGAGCCGGTCGCTCGTCGCGCTGCGCCACGGGCCTGTCGCTCAAGGCGCCTCCGCGGGCGTCGAGGCGTCCTGCGGTAGCGCGAGCTTGAGGCGCACCGTAGCGACCAGGTCGCCGACCGTCTCGATTCGTTGCTCGTCCTCGGGCTCGAGCAGCACCCGGAACCGATTCTCCACCTCGGTGGCGAGCGTCAGCAGGCGGATCGAGTCGAGCTGCAAGTCCTCGACCAGCCTGTCCTCGAGCGCGAGTGGCCCGTCGTGGCCGAGGTGCTCGCGCGCCACCGCGACGATGCCCGCGAGCACCTCGTCGTCGCCGAGCGCTCGCGGGGCGCTCACGGGCTCGCTCCTTCGACTGGCGAGAGGCTACCGTGCTCGAGCAGTGCGCGCTCCTCGACCGCGATGCGCAAGCGCAGCATCCACGCATTCAGCACGGTGAACAGGATCGCAGTGAGCCAAGCCGTGTGCAGCATCGGGAGGGCCGCGATCTCGACCACCACCGCGAGATAGTTGGGGTGGCCGAGAAAGCGGTAGGGCCCGCCAGTCACGGCCGGCACGCCGGGCTCCACCAACACGCGCGTGTTCCAGCGGTCGCCGAGCGAAGACACCGCCCAGTAGCGCAGCGCCATGGTGCCCACCAGCGCCGCGCCGGAGATGGCCGCGATCGCCGGTACGAAGGGCCTCTGCAGCAGCAGGACCTCGAGCACGCAGCAGACCAGGAACGCGCCGTGGAGCACGGTCAGGATCAGGTAGTGCTCGGCACCCGCCTCGACCGCGCCGCGCCCCCGTACCGCGCGCTCGTTGCGCCGGGTCAGGCGCAGCTCGAAGAGGCGTTCCGCGACGACCGCGACGAGCACCGCGAGGTAGAGCCAGCGAGTGATGGGGAGGCTCACCATCGCAGGAGCACCAGCTCGGAGCAGAAGCCGGGACCCATGGCGAGCAGCAGACCGAAGCTTCCGGACGGCGGCCGCCGCTCGCTCATGGTGCGCTCGAGGACCAGCAGCACCGAGGTCGAGGACAGGTTCCCCACCTCGCGCAGCGAGCGCCAGGTCAGCTCCAGGGCGTCGGGAGGCAGCTCGAGCGCTCGCTCCATCGCCTCGAGCACCTTCGGCCCGCCGGGGTGGCACACGAAGCTGGCGACATCACCGAGCGAGAGCCCCTGTTCCGCGAGGAACGCGTCGACATCGCGCCGCAGGTGTTGCACCACCATGTCGGGAACGTCGGCCGACAGCACCACCTTGAATCCGCTCTCGGAGATGTCCCAGCCCATCACGTGCTCGGTGTCGGGGTAGAACGCCGACCGGGTCGCGACCACCTCGGGACCCCAGGCGTCGCCGGTCGGCCCGACCGCGGCGCCGGCGACCGCGACCGCCGCAGCGCCGTCGCCGAAGAGACCGGACGCGACGAGGTTGGGGATCGAGAGGTCGCCGCGCTGGAGCGTCAGGGAGCACAGCTCTACCGAGAGCAGCACCGCGACCTCGTCGGGAAACGCGCGCACGTAATCGGCGCAGCGCGCGATCCCGGCCGCGCCCGCGACGCAACCGAGCCCGAAGATGGGGACCCGCTTGGTCGAGACGGGCAGACCCATGCGGTTCATCAGCCGGGCGTCGAGCGACGGCACCGAGAGGCCGGTGACCGAGACGAAGTAGAGCGCCGCGATCCGTTCGCGCTCGAGTCCGGCACGCTCGAGCGCGGCGAGGAGAGCTGCGGCACCGACCTCGAGGCCCACCCGCAGCCAGGCGGCGTTGGACTGACCGAACGTCGTGAGCCCCTGGTAGTCGTCGATCGGGAGCGCCAGGTGGCGTCCGCCTACCAGCACGTTGTGGTGGAGTTGGCGCAGGCGCTCGAGGTTGAAGTGGCGCTCCGCCCAGGCGCCCTCGAGGCGGGAGAGGATGGTTTCCTGGTCGTAGAAGTGCTGGGGCAACGCGGAGCCCACCGACGCGATGCGCATGCGGACACGCTAGCAGGGTCCCATGGACCCTTTGGTCCATGGACCCTGCGGGAAGCGGCCGGGCTCCGTCCCGGCCGGGCGTTGCCTTGCGGGAGATAGCCCACCGCCGTGGGCCCGGGGGAACAAACGGCGCGTCCTCAGCGCAGGCCCCACGCGGCTGCGGGAGCGGCACGGCAGCAGGCAGGCCGGGGCCGCTGCGCCGCGTGGGCTCGATACACTGCTGACCCATGCTGTGGCTTTCGCCGCGGCGTCCGTCGTGATGAACGAGCCCCTGCACATCCTCCAACGACCTGCCTTGCCGGCAGTGCCTGGCGCACCGAGCGTGCGTCTCGCGAGCCTCGACGTGCTGTGGTTCCAGGTCGGCGGCACCCTCTGCAACTTGGCGTGCCGCCACTGCTTCGTCTCGTGCTCGCCGACCAACCACACCCACGAGATGCTCACGCTGGCGCAAGTGCGTCCTTACCTCGAGGAGGGTGCGCGGCTCGGGGTGAAGGAGTACTACTTCACCGGTGGCGAGCCGTTCCTCAACCCCGAGATGGAGGCGATCCTGGCAGCGACGCTCGCGGTCGGGCCGGTGACGGTCCTGACCAACGGGCTGCTGCTCGACGCGCGGCGTTGCCGAGGCCTGCGCGAGCTCTCCGACCAGTCCAGCTACTCGCTCGACTTGCGAGTGTCGCTCGACGGCTGGGACGCTGCGTCCAACGACCCGATCCGGGGCGACGGCACCTTCGAGCGCATCCTCGCGGCGATCCTGGCGCTCCACCACGCCGGGCTCGACCCGGTGGTGACAGTGACCGAGGTCCGCTCGGATCTAGGCTCGGATGCCGGCAAGGAGCGCTTCCTCGACCTGTTGCGCTCGCGCGGGATCGCGAAGCCGCGCCTCAAGGTGCTGCCGGTGTTCCGCATCGGCGCCGAGGCAGAGCGCGCCGGCGCCTACGAGAGTTGGCAGCGCCTGCGCGGCAGCGATGCGCCGGAAGGCGGCTTCGATCACCTCCAGTGCAGCGCTTGCCGCATGGTCACGGACCAGGGCGTCTGGGTATGCCCGATTCTGGTCAACGAACCGAGCGCGCGGATGGGAGAGACTCTCGCCGATGCGCTCGGTCCGTTCGAGCTGCGACACCAGGCGTGCTGGACGTGCCACGAGTTTGGAGTGTCGTGCCGGACGTGAGGCTGCTTGCCGGGGCGGGCGGCCCAAGCTCATGAGCGAGCGCGACCTCCTCACCCGCCACCGCGGGCGCGCTACCTGGGGCGAGCGCCTGGTGCCGCTCGGCGACTTCCGCGACGCCGCGCGCCGCGCCGGGATCGAGCTGCCCGAGGGAGCTCGCGAGGCGGCGCGCGCGGGCTTCGTCGCGCCGCGCGTTGGCGGCGAAGGAACGCCCGTGGAGGGGCCGTTCGAACGGGTGGTGGTCTGCGGTGGCGTCTACAACAACCGCTTCGCGCTCGACTCGCTGCTCGAGGAGGCGGCGGCGTTCGACGCGGAAGCGATCTACTGTCTGGGAGACCTCGGCGGCTTCGGTCCGAGCCCCGAGGCGGTGCGCCCCGTGATCGAGCGCGGCGGCGTGCGCGTCGTGCAGGGCAACTACGAGGATTCGCTCGCCTCCGGAAGAGAGGACTGCAACTGTGGCTACGCCGATCCGCGCGACAACCACTTCGCCGATCTCTCGTACCGATACACCGAAAGCAACTGCTCCGCGGCGTTCAAGGAGTGGCTCGGGAGCCACCCCAAAGAGCGCCGTGTTCGTGTGGGCACGCGCGAGCTGCTGCTGGCCCATGGCTCGCCGCGCCGGATCAACGAGTTCCTGTTCGAGTCCACGACGCCCGACGCCTACCTCGAAGTGCTGTGCCGCCAGCGGGCCTGCGACGGCATCCTGGTGACCCACACCGGCCTGCACTGGCACCGGCCCCTGCCGTCGGGGCGCGACGTGGTCAACGTCGGCGTGCTCGGCCGGCCGGCGAACGACGGCCGCCGCGAGGTCTGGTACGCGCGGCTGTCGGCCGTCGAGCGCGAAGGAGCGCCGGCGCTCGAAGTCGACCGGCGCCAGCTCGCCTACGACTGGCAGGCGCTCGCCGCCGAGATGCGGCGCGAGAGGCTGCCAGAAGAGTTCGTCGAGACGATCGAGACCGGCTGGTGGACGACCTGTCTCGAGGTCCTGCCGGCGAAAGAGCGCGCCCGCTCGAGATACTGAGGTGGAGACGCTGAAGGTGCGGCCGCGCGTGCCGCACGGGAGATCGCCACCACCGTGACTCCGCGGGTGGTAGATGAGAACCGGCCTTTCAGGACAGTCAGACCGGTGGAGCGAGGCAGCGAGTTGAAGATCGTGAGGCCCTGAGTGTCCGCCAACCTTCCAATCGACCTCCTCATCGCCGGCGCCGGGCCGGTGGGTCTCGAAGCCGCGCTCGCCGCTGCCGAGGCAGGTCTCGAGTTCTGTCTGGTGGAGGCGGGTGATCGCGCGGGGGCCAACGTGCGGTCGTGGGGGCACGTGAGAATGTTCTCGTCGTGGGAGCTGAACGTGTCGGCGCGCATGCGGGCTGCGCTGGCTCGTGGCGGCGTCGAGGTGCCGGAAGGCGGCGCCAACCCGACCGGGGACGAGCTAGCGGCACGGCTGCTCGATCCGCTCGCCCGGCTGCCTGCCGTGGCGACGCGGCTGCGTCTCGGGCATCGCGTCGTAGCGATCGGCAAGTCGGGACTGCACAAGGCCGCCGAGATCGGCACGCCGCGCCGCGCGGCCCAGCCTTTTCGGGCGCTGGTCGATACGCCTGGTGGTGAGGCGGTGTGGCATGCGCGGGCGGTGCTCGACTGCACCGGCAACTACGAGGTGCCGCTCTGGCTGGGCGATGGCGGGGTACCGGCGCCGGGGGAGCGCGCGCAGGGATCGCGCATCGTCCGCCGCTTGCCCGACTTCGCAGCCGACCCGGAGCGCTGGTGCGGACGCACCGTGCTGCTCGCGGGCGCCGGCCACTCTGCGCAGACCGCCGCCACCGCTCTCGCTACGCTGGCCGCTCGTGCGACGACCGGGGGCCGCATACCGCCGCGAGTGATCTGGGCGCTGCGGCGCGCTCACCCCCAGATCTTGGACCAACTGCTTCCCGCCGGCGATCCCCTGCCCGAGCGCGGCGCTCTCCACGTCCGCGCGATCGCGTTGATCGAGGGGCGGCATCCCGCGGTCGAGGCGCGACTCGGCGCCACCGTCGAGTCGATGGCGGCGGCACCCGAACCGTCGCACCAGGTACTCGTACGTCTGCGTCGCGGCGACGCCGATGGATTCGAGGAGATCGCGGCCGACGAGGTCCTCGCGTTGGTCGGCACCTGCGGCGACCGCGCTCTCTATGCCGAGCTGCACGTCCACGAGTGCTACGCCACGTGCGGCCCCATCAAGCTGGCCGCGAAGCTGCTCGGCGAGGGCAACGCCGACTGCCTGGCGCAGGCCTCCGGCGACGCCGAGGAGCTGGTCAACCCCGAGCCCGGGTTCTTCGTGCTCGGCAGCAAGTCGTACGGCCGCAACAGCGCTTTCCTGATGCGCGTGGGGTACGAGCAGGTGGCTTCCGTGATGCCCCACTTGATCCAGCACCTGTCGCGGCAGAGATCCGTACCCGTACCGCCGGCTGGCGACGCGGCTGAGGCGAACGATGGGTGAGGACATCGACCGGACCGAGTTCTCTGCCGAGCACCGCGCGCTCTTCCAGCGCCGGCTCCGCGAGAACCTCGCCGCGCTCAAGGGGCTTCTCGCGCGCCCCGGATTCGGTACCGGTCCGCCGTCGATCGGGGCCGAGGTGGAGCTCTACCTGATCGGCCGAGATTCGTGTCCGCTGCCTTGCAACCAGGAGCTCCTCGCCGGAGCCGCCGATCCGCGGATCGCTCTCGAGCTCAACCGCTTCAACCTGGAGTACAACCTCACGCCGGTTCCCGCGGCCGGGCGCCCGTTCTCGAGCCTGGAGACCGAGTTGTGCGCCGCGCTGGCGTCGCTGAACCGTCACGCGGCCTCGCTGGGCGGCCGAGTGATCCCGATCGGCATCCTGCCGACCCTCCGCCGGCGCGATTTCGGGCCCGGGGCCATGACCCCGCTGCCGCGCTACGAGGCGCTCACGCGCTCGTTGCAGCGCCTGCGGGGTGAGCACTTCGCGATCCGCATCGGCGGCCCGGAGCCGGTGTCGCTCGAGGCCGACGACGTGACGCTCGAGGGCGCCAACACCTCGTTCCAGGTCCACCTCCGGGTCGAGCCGTCGGCTTTTGCGCGCACCTTCAACGCGCTGCAGCTGGTGACGCCGTTGATGCTCGCGATCTCCTGCAACGCGCCGCTCCTCTTCGGCCGGCGGCTGTGGCACGAGACCCGCGTGCCGTTGTTCAAGCTCGCGGTCGACAGCCGCGACCGTGACAGCCGCGCGCTCCACCTCCCGCCGCGGGTCCACCTGGGCACCGGCTGGGTTCGCGAGGGGGTCTACGAGCTCTACGCCGCGGCGGTCCACCTCCACGAACCGCTGTTGCCGATCCCGACCCGCGAGAACGCGATCGCTCGCCTGCGAACGGGTCGGGTGCCATCGTTGCGCGAGCTGCGGTTGCACCAGGGAACGATCTGGCCGTGGAACCGCCCGGTGTACGACCCGTCCGACGGCGGACACCTTCGCATCGAGATGCGCGCGCTGCCGGCCGGACCCAGCGCGGTGGACATGTGCGCGAGCGCGGCCTTCGGCCTTGGGCTGGCCGTGGCGCTGCGCGAGCGCATCGACGATCTGCTGCCGGCCTGCCCGTTCGCGATCGCCGAGGAGAACTTCTATCGCGCCGCGCAGCACGGGCACGAGGCGCTGCTGTTCTGGCCGGGAGCAGAGGGCGTCCTCGAGCGGCGACCCGCGCCCGAGCTCGCCTTGGAGCTGCTGCCGGTGGCGTTGCGCGGGCTCGTGCGGCTGGGCGTCGCCCGTGCCGAGGCGGCACGCTACCTCGAGGTCGTGCGCGAACGGGTGGAGCGGCGCACCTCCGGCGCCGCTTGGCAGCTCCGCCAGCTCGACCGCCTGCAGCCGCGTCTGGGTCGCGCCGGCGCCCTGCGCAGGCTGGTCGACGGCTACGCCGAGCACGCGCTCGCCAACCGCCCGGTCAGCGAGTGGCCGGACATCCCATGAGCCCCGACATCCCATGAACACAGGGCACCTGCGAACCCTCGAGGCGCCCGCTCCTGCGGACGTGCCCGAGGGCTTCGTCGACTTCCTGCGGGAGCTGGGCGGGCCGGTTTCGATCCGCCTCGAAGGCATCGAGCGTGGCCGCACCCGCGCGCTGACCACGCTGCTCCACGGCAACGAACCCTCCGGTGCGCGGGCGCTCCACGGCTGGCTGCGATCTGGCAAGCGGCCGCGGGTCTCGCTGACCTGCATCCTCGGGGCGGTCGATGCCGCGCTGCTCGAGCCGCGCTGCACGCATCGGTTCGCGCCGGGCGAGCGCGACCTCAATCGCTGCTTTCGAGAGCCCTTCGAGGGTGCCGAGGGGAGGCTGGCAGCTGGGATCCTGGAGGCCCTGGCGCAGGCGGAGCCCGAGTGTCTCGTCGACCTCCACAACACCTCGGGTGCCAGCCCTGCCTTCGCGGTCGTGGCGAGCGAGGACTCCGTGCACGAGGCCATCGCGTCGCGCTTCAGCAATCGGCTCGTGATCACCGACCTGAGGCTGGGAGCGCTGATGGAGACGACGGGCTCGCCGTTCCCCGCGGTAACCCTGGAGTGCGGAGCTGCCGGGTCGGCCGAGGCCGACGCGACAGCACGGCGGTGGCTCGATCGGTACTTCCTCGAGGACGACGTGCTGGTCGCTCCACAGGAAGGCCGGCGGCTCGAGCTGTATCACCACCCGGTGCGGCTCGAGCTGGCTGCCGGCACGCAGCTCGCCTGGGCCGAGCAGCGTCGCGATGGCGCCGACCTGACGCTGCGCCCGGATCTGGAGCGGTGGAACTTCGGCACGGCCGATCCGTCGATCCGATTGGGGTGGCTCGGGGAACGCGGCCTCGGCCCGCTCCGCGTGCGCAACGCGGACGGGGACGACGTGCTCGCCGCCTACTTCCGAGAGCACGAGGGTCAGCTCCACCCCGCGCAAGAGCTCAAGTTCTTCATGATCACGCCGAGCCCGACGATCGCACTCAGCGATTGCCTGCTCTACGCCGCTGCCGAGCGCGAGCACGAGCGCGTCCGTGTGGGTCCGATGGTGTGATCTGGGCGTACGAGTCGGCTGGGCGTGCGTAGCTGGGCGTACGAGTCGAGCTACCGGACGGGTCAACCGACCGCCGCAGGCCGCACGGCCTGCAAGCACCGTTGAGCCGTCCGTAGCTGGGCGTACGAGTCGAGCTACCGGACGGGTCAACCGACCGCCGCAGGCCGCACGGCCTGCAAGAACAGAATCGCGGTCACCAGGAGCCCGATGACGACGACCGCGGCGCGCGCCTTCTCGCGGCCGATACGGCGCGCGAAACGCGCCCCGCTATAGCCGCCCACGGTGGCGCCGATCACCACCAGAAGCGCCGCCGGCCAGACCACCGCTCCTTGCGCGATGAAGTAGACCGCGGCGACGCTGTTGATGCAGAAGCCGAAGAAGTTCTTGAGCCCGTTGGCGGCGTGGATGTTGGCGACGCCGAGCCAGCCGAGGAGCGCCAGCATCAGGATGCCGATGCCGGCTCCGAAATAGCCGCCGTAGATGGCGACACACAGCTGCAACAGCGCCGCGAGCGCCCAGCGCCCGGATGCGGGCTCGTCGCCGCTGCCAGCCGTGACGAATCCACTCTTCGCACGGCGCGACACCAGTCCCTGGAGGATGAAGAGCAGGGTCGCAAAGAGCACCAGGAACGGCGCCAGGAGGGCAAAGGTGCGCTCTGGCGTGCGCAGCAGCAGCACGGAGCCGATCGCGCCGCCGACCAGGCTCGGGACCAACAAGCGGCGGAACCAGTGCCTTTGCTCGCGCAGCTCGTCGCGGTAGCCGAGAAAGCTCGCCACCGTCCCAGGCAGGAGCGCCACCGTGGAGGTGGCGTTCGCTGCGATTGCCGGCAGCCCGACCAGCACCAGTGCCGGGAAGGTCAGGATGGTGCCGCCGCCCGCCATGGCGTTCATCACGCCCGCGGCGAAGGCGGCGACGACGAGCAGGAAGGCTTGGCCGGCGGTCATGGAGATCTCGGGCCACTCTCCTGCGATCCTGGCCGGGAGGCTCGCAGCAGGGGTCGCAGCGTCCCGGGGTCAGGTCGGCCACAGCCAGCCGAACGCACCCGCCGTGAGCAGCGCGTAGACCAGGCCGTCGAAAACGCCCTTGGCGGTGACCTTCCATGACTGGAACTTCCAGATCGAGTCGAAGATGTGGCCCGAGGCATAGCCCAGGAAGGCAATCGTGCCGGCGAGGCGGAACACGGTGAGGTACTCCGCGTCCGCTCCGAGGGTCCGGCCCGTCAGGTAGGCGACGAAGAGCCCGATCCAAAGGCAGAACACGAACCACTGGATCAAGTTCCTGGTCATCGCCGGCGGACCGCTCGGAGCCATCAGGAGCATGCCGACCGGGCCGCGCCGGTACTTCTCCTGCATCTCGGGCGAGGCCGTCTCCTTCGGGCTCGGCGCGTGGGGAAACACGTAGGCGCCGGGCGCGACCTTGGCATCGCGCAAAGCATCGAGGACGTTGTCCTCCGCGGGCAGCTTCGCGTAGTCGCTGCGATGGTAGGGGAGCACCATGTGGAGGATGGAGCTCGCCACGAATACCAGTACGGCGGACAGGACGATCGGCAGCCAGAGAGCGGTGAGCGCGATCATTCGCAATCTCCTCGGACCGGCGATCTCCGCGTGACGCGCAGCGCGCCTTGCAAGACCACCAGCGCAGCAAGTGGGTTGGAGCCAGCAGATCCTACTCCTGTCGGCGGGGCGTCCACGCTAGTGTTGCGCGATGCCGTACTGCGGACCGCAGACCGACAGTGCGCGTCCGGTCGCGTGCTTGCCTGCCCGAAAGATGGAGCCGGCCTGGAGCTACGCCGCAGCGGCGGTCCTCGCAGCGCTGATCGTCACTCCGCCGCCTCCGTCGCGAGCTCAGTTGCCGGCCGCGGCCCGCGTGCTCGTCCTCGCTCCGGCACTTGACGACACTCGCGTCGAGCTGGTGCGGGACGCTGTTGCGTTCTGGAACAGCGCCTTCCAGGAGCTCGGGCTGCTGCCTGCGCTGGCCGAGCCGGTGGTCGTGGTGTCTTCGCCGGCCACCCGCGCCCTCGAGAACTACGCCCGGAAGGTCTCTCGCGCCGCGGGAAGGCCTGCGGCGGGCCCGCTCGAGCCCGACCCGCCGGTCGAGCTCGCCGCCCTGGAGGCCGAGGTCGTCGTGCTGCTCTCTGCCCAGAGACTCATGCCTTTCGCGTGGCCGCTGCCGCGAACCAGGCGCTTCTTCGTGGCGGTCGACAGCGATCCGAGCGCGACAGCCCACGGATTGCGCCGGGTGGTGGCACACGAGATCGGCCACACGCTCGGTCTACGGCACCTTCGCGGAGATCCCGACGCGGTCATGTGCATGCCGTGCAGTCGCTCGAGGGCAGGGGACGCTGCCGAAGAACACCCTCGGCTCTCGGATCGCGAGCGGTCGCAGCTTCTCGAGCTGTACTCCGCGGCTCCGGCGTTGCCCGGCGGCGGAGCGAATGTCACGGGCGCCCGGTCTTGCGCAGTCGACCAGTCCTGCTGAACGGCCCTGCTGGGTTACCGAGCCTGCTCCCCGAGGCCAGCAGCAGCTCCGTGAGCTGATCCGCCGGCATCGGCCGGTGCACGTGGAAGCCCTGGACCTCGTCACAGCCGTGGTCGCGCACGAAGCTTTCCTGCTCTTCGGTCTCGACGCCCTGGGCCACGACGGTGACGCTCAACGTCTTTCCGACCGCGACGATGGCGTCGGTGAAACCGGAGGACGTGGCGGTCTCGCGGACGCAGGAGCGATCGATCTTGATTGCATCCAGCGGATACCGCTCGAGACGCGTGAGCGACGAGTAGCCGGCCCCGAAGTGATCGATGACGATCCGGACGCCGAGCTCCTTGAGGCTCTGCAGCACGAGCAGGGTGGCGGACACGTCGCGCAGCAGATGCTCTTCACGGACCTCGATCTCGAGGAGCCCCGGATCCATGCCGGCACTCGCCAGCGCTTCCTTCACGTCGCGAGCCAGGTGCTCGTCGAGGAGCTGGCGCAGGGTGAGGTTGACCGCGACGTGCAGTCGCGGCAGGCCTGCCGCCTGCCAAGCCACGTTCTGGCGGCACGCGGTGCGCAGCACCCACCTTCCGAGCGGCACGATCAGACCGATCTCCTCCGCAACCTCCAGGAACTTCGTTGGGGGCACCGTGGAGAGGTCCGGGTGTTCCCAGCGCAGTAGCGCCTCGACGCCGGTGACGCACCCGCTGCTCGCGTTGCATCTTGCCTGGTAGTGTGCTGAAGAACGAGCGATTGGGCAGACCGGTGAGGCCGTCGTGGTACGCGATGTGCGCGACGCGCTCTGTGTGCTCGACCTGCGCGAGGTACTCGCGCCGACGGAGCCGATGGAGCTGCCAGCTCAGGCGCCCGAGCATGGTGACGATGCCGATCAGGACTACGCTGATTGCCGCCGCACGCAGCGCGTACGCGCGGGCACGCCGCGCCGCCGGCGCCAGTGCCTCATCGACCGCGACGCCCACGACCACCTGCAAGGGGAACTCGTAGAGCGTTCTCTGGGCGGCTAGCGGGTGATGCCGTCCCAGCGATGGAGGACCTCCTCCGCCACGCCCTCCTCCTCCGCGGCCGGTCGCTGCTCCAACAGGTCGCCGGCCGACGCGGTGTCACCGGTGCGTCGCGCCCGGAACACGCCGTCGGTCCCCAGCAGCGCCAGCAGCCCGCTTTCGCCCAGCTTGGTCGGCTCGTAGCCGCTGACGAAAAAAGCCGACTCGACCGCAACCGTGACCACCCCGGCGGCTCCGCCCGCTCGGTCCACGAGTGGACGGCCGAATCGCTGCCTCCAGGCGCCGGTCTCGGGATCGATGGTGGGCAGGCCGACCATCAAGCCGTGGCCATCGAACGGCTCGGGAAAGTCGTCGAGGCCCAGGGTCTGCCCCTCCGCGGGGCGCGTGCTAGCGACCAACGCCTCGCTGTCATCGAAGATGCTGACGGTGAAGATGATCGGCGGAGGCAGCAGGCCCCTGGCCTCGAGATCCGCCAGGGAGACGCTCCCGTTCGACTGCTCGTACTGAAAACGGATCAGCTCCAGCGTCTGATCGAGCTCGCGCAGGACTCGCACCACCTGAGACTCGTAGGTGTCGAGCTGCTCCTGCGTTTGGGCCAGCGCCGCTCGTGCGGTGTTCGCGCGGTCGACGCGGATCAGGCCGGCCGTCGCGGTCCAGAGCAGCCCCAAGAGCAGGGCGCCGAGGAGCGGGAACATCACGACCGGTTCCGTCAGCTTGCCGAGCCGGCGGCGGACCGCGCCAGCAGCGTCGACCCAACGTTGCCTCAGGGGCATGACGGTCGGAGCCCTTCCTGTGCCCAGGCGCAGCGAGCGGATCACTCGATGCGAACGATCTCGAGGCTGGCGTCGACCAGGCGACGCTCCAGGTAGCCGATGCTATTCCGATCGCTCGCCACCAGCTTCCGAAGCGCTTCGCTGTCGGCCACCGCCCGAGGCGGGCTGCCTCGCCCGGTGAAGATGACCTTGGACCAATGCGCCTTGACCTGCGCCGCCGATCTCGCGAGGACCTCGGAGTAGAACGCCGCGCGCGTGGGGCTGCCTTCCCGTTGGTCGATGGGGACGGCGGGCCTGCCGTCGGGAAAGTGTGCGACCCTAGTGGGCGTCGATACCGTCGGAAGGGAGTGCGCTCGTTAGAGCGCCAGTGGCTCCAGCCGCACTGCGGCGCCGTAGTCCGGCTCGCCCGATTGCGGGTCGACGTCCTCGGGATCGAGCAGGGCCATGCCCTCGGGCCAGTGGACCTCGACGTTGCCCGGCTTGATCGGAGCGATGCGCGCGCGCCCCACCAGCTCTCCGCCCTGGCGCGAGGTCAGTCGGATCGCACCGCCGTCGACGATGCCGAGGCGTTGCGCGTCCTCGCCGGAGAGCAGCACGTCGTCGCGCGCGGCGCCGGTGAGCGGGTCGATGCGGCCCTGCACCATCGAGTTGAATTGCTTGCCGCGGCGCGTCGAGAGCAGCAGCTCGTCCGCGCGACGGGCCGTCTCGCCGGCTGGGCGCACAGGGACGAAGCGGGCTCGCCCGCTCGCGGTCGCGAAACGGCCGTCCGCGTAGAGCGTGGGTCCACCCCACTGCACCTGGTCGCCCTTGCGCTCGAGTTGCTCGATGCCTTGGTACAGCGGTACGGCTCTTGCGATCTCGCGGCGTATCGCCGCGGTGTCGTCGAACCGGATTTCGTCAGCGCGTTCTGGGAAGGCTCGCGCCATGACCTCGCAGAAGACCTCCCACTCCGGGCGCGCGGCACCGATACGGCGTCCGGGGATCTCCGGCGAGAACACGATGCGTCGCTCGGTGGTGGTCTCGGTGACGCCGCCCGGCGTCTCGTAGCGGGTCGCTGCCGGCAGCACCACGACCGTGTCGGAGGGCTCGACCAGCATCTGCGGCGACAGCACGATGTCCTGGTGCACGCGCAGCCGCGGCCGCTCGAGCGCGCGAAGGTTGCGCGCACGGCCCGGAACGGTGTCCAAGAAGTTGCCGCCAACGATCCAGAACAGGTCGATCTCGCCGTTGGCCGCCGCCTCGATCTGACCGATCGCGGCGAGGCCGGCCGCGCGGGGCGGGTCGAAGCCCCACACTTCGGCCCAGCGGTCGAGCACGGCGGGCTCCGTCACCGGCACGCAGCCGACCTCGGCGCCACCCTGGACTCCGGAGTGGCCGCGGATCGGAACGAGGCCTCGGTGCGGCCGGCCCACCAGACCGCGCGCGAGCCCCAGGTTGAGCAGCGCCTGCACGGTGTCGACGCCGTGGGCGTGCTGCGTCAGGCCCATCGACCACACCAGCACGGTCTTGGGCCGGTCGACCAGGAGGCTGGCGAAGGCTTCCATGCTGCAGCGCGCGACGCCGCTCACTCGCTCGAGCTCGTCCCAGCCGCAGCCGCGCACCATGGCCTCGACTGCCGCGAAGCCGTCCGTGCGCAGCGCGACCAGATCGCGGTCGATGCCGCAGGGGATGTCGAGCAACGCCTTGAGCGCGCCGGTCAGGAACGCGAGGTCGCCGCCGGTGTCGACGGCGAACCAGTGGTCGCAGATCGCCGTGCCGAAGAGCGCGCTCTTGGCCATCGAGGGTACCCAGTAGCGCTCGAGACCCGGCTCCGCGTAGGGGTTGACCACCGCGACCTGCGCTCCGCGCCGCTTGGCCTCGACCAGGTACTTGGTGGTGACCGGCTGGTTGTTCGCGACGTTGGAGCCCAGGAACACGATCAGCTCGGCGTCGAGCCAGTCGCGGTACGAGCCGGTGGCCGCACCGTGACCGAGCGCGCGACGCATCGCCACCGTCGAGGCGGCGTGACACAGCCGTGCCGAGTTGTCGACGTGCGGGCTGCCGAGGAAGCGCGCCGCCTTCTGCGCCACGTAGTAGGTCTCGTTGGGGATGCCGCGCGAGGTCAGGTAGAACGCCGCGCGCAAGGGATCGACCGCGCGCAAGCGTTCGGCGACCACCGAGAGCGCCTCCTCCCAGTCGACGGCGCGAAAGCCGCGCTCGCCCCGCCGGCGCAGCAGCGGCTTCGGCAGCCGCCCGAGCTGACGCAGCTCCGTAGCGTCCATCGCGCCGAGATCAGAAGAGTCCGAAAGTCGCGCAAGATCCAGTGCCGGCATGGTGTTGAGCCGCAGCAGCTCGAGCCGCACCATGCACAGGTGCACCGAGTCGAGCGTCCAGTCGGAGAGGCCGCTGGTTCCCAGCGCGCAGCCGTCGCACACGCCGTCGCGCAGGATGCGCCAGGCGAACGGGACCTGGTCGCGGTTCTGCCAAGCCACCCTCGCCATGGCCGCGAAATGGTGCGGTTTGGTGTGTCCGAGACCGAACGGCGCCCGCGAGGCGATACGCGCGCTCATCACGCCAGTGTAAGCGAGGCAGGGAGAGGCAGGGAGAGGCGATGGATTCAGAGGGATGCTCGATGGTGCATCGCGGCGCCGAGCCGCTGCGTCGGGTCCCCTTCACGCTCGGGCCGTTGTTCGACCGGTGTCCTGGACCGTCGACGGTGTGCCCGCGAGCGTCCTGCGGTGCGTCGCGGGCCGGTATGCTGCAGCGGGCGCAAGCCCGCGACGAAGAGGCGATCGACGATGAACCGCGCTGCGCTGCTGCTTGCCCTCTCTCTTGCCGCCGGTGAGGCGCCCGCCCAGTCGAGCACGCGCGACTGGTCCACCTACCACGGGGACCTGGGCGCTCGTCAGTACGTGCCGTACGACCAGATCGACGCTTCGAACGTTGCGACGCTCGAGGTCGCGTGGATCTGGGAGTCGCCCGACAACGCTTTGGCGGCGGCTGATCGACGACGCATGCCCGGAGGCTACAAGTCCACGCCACTGCAGGTCGGCGGTCGTCTCTACGTCAACACCTCGCTGGGACAGGTGGCCGCGATCGATGCGAGCACCGGTGCTTCGATCTGGGTCTACGACACCAAGGCTTACGAGGCAGGTCGCCCGACCAATCTCGGGTTCAACAGCCGGGGCGTCGCCTACTGGACGGATGGCACGGAGGAACGCCTGTTCCAACCCTCGAACGATTCGCTCCTGTGGGCGATCGACGCTAGGACCGGGCAGCCGATCCCCAGCTTCGGCGCGGGCGGCAAGGTCGACCTGATCGCCAGCTTGCGTCGCGAGACCAGCCGCCGCCAGTACACCATCATGTCGGCGCCGCTGGTGGTCGGCGACGTCGTGGTCGTGGGCTCGTCGATCTTCGACGGCCCGGTGCGCAAGGAGATGCCGCCCGGCGACGTGCGCGCGTTCGACGTGCGCACCGGCAAGCTGGCCTGGACGTTCCACAACCCGCCGATGCCGGGCGAGCGCGGCTACGAGACCTGGGAGGACGGCTCCGCCGAGTACTCCGGTAACGCCAACGTCTGGACCAACTTCTCGGCCGACGGCGAGCTCGGGCTGGTGTACCTGCCGTTCGGCACCCCGACCAACGACTGGTACGGCGGGCAGCGCAAGGGCGACAACCTCTTCGCCGAGTCGATCGTGTGCGTGAAGGCCGCGACCGGCGAGTACGTGTGGCACTTCCAGCTCGTGCACCACGGGCTCTGGGACTACGACATCCCTGCCGCGCCGACCCTGTTCGACGCGGTGATCGACGGGCGCGAGCGCAAGGGCGTCGCGGTGATCAGCAAACAGGGCTTCGTCTACACCTTCGATCGGGTCACCGGCGAGCCGATCTGGCCGATCGAGGAGCGCGCGGTGCCGCAGTCCGACGTGCCCGGGGAGCGAACCTCGCCGACGCAGCCGTTCCCGACCAAGCCGCCGCCGTTCGAGTCGCAGGGCATCTCGGACGAGACCATCATCGACTTCACGCCCGAGTTGCGCGCCGAGGCGATCGAGATCCTGAAGAACTACAAGGTCGGCCCGCTCTACACGCCGCCGGTGGTGGTCACCGAGTCGCTGTGGGGCACCGTGCAGCACCCGGGTTGGGCGGGAGGCGCGAACTGGGGCGGCGCGGCGTTCGACCCCGAGACGGCGATGTTCTTCGTGCCCTCGTTCTCGAACCCGACCGTGGTCGGCCTGCAGAAGCCCGACCCAGCGCGCTCGAACCTCGACTACATCCGCGGTCATCCCCAGCAGGAAGCACTGCAGGGCGGACACGAGAGCCGCACGGGGATCTCAGGCCCGCGCGGGCTGCCGATCCTCAAGCCGCCGTACGGCCGCGTTACCGCCTTCGATCTCTCGAAGGGCGACCTCGTGTGGCAGGTGCCCCACGGCGACGGCATCCGCCAGCGGATCATCGAGGCCGGGGCGCCCGACCCCGGCCCGGTCGGCGCCGCCAGCTTCACCGGTCCGCTGCTGACCAAGACCCTGCTCTTCCTCGGTCAGGGCGCGATCGCCAGTCGCGTCGCCGGCGAGGCGGGGATCTCGACGCTCACCGCCTACGACAAGGCCACCGGCCAGGTCGTAGCCAACGTTCCGCTGCCCGCGCGACCCAGCGGCACGCCCATGAGCTACGTCGCGAACGGCAAGCAGTACATCGTGGTAGCCACGGGTGGCGGTCCGCAGGCAGGTCTGCTGGCGCTCGCGTTGCCGTGAGGTCGCGCAGGGGCCCTCGACGCGGTGACCGCAACGCTCGCCGATGCTCGCGGGTCGGTGGCGCGCCCGCCGCGAGCAGTGACTCAACCCTGTCGTAGCACCTGCAGCGGGTCGACCCCCGCCGCGCGGCGCGCCGGCAGCCACACCGCCGCGGTCGAGGCGACGAGCAGGAACAGCGCCGCACCGGCGTAGAGTGCCGGCGGCGCCGGGCCGAGACCGGGCACCGCGCTGCGCAGGAGTTGCACCGCCCAGGTCGAGGCGATCCACCCCATCGCGACGCCGCCGCCGGCGAGCATCAGACCGCGCCGCAGTACCCAGCGCAGCACGTCGGCCTGGCGCGCTCCCACCGCGATGCGGATGCCGATCTCCCGGAGTTGTTGGTTCACCGAGTAGCTGATCGCGCCGAACACGCCGAGCAGCGCAAGGAACAGCCCGGCGCCGCCGAAGAGGCCGACCGTCTGGGTCTGCAGCCGCTGGTCGACCAGCGCCTCCCAGCGTGCCTCGTCGTGCGTCCGCGGATCGTGCAGGATGAGCGTCGGATCGAGCCCGCGCAGCTCGTCACGCAACGTCGCGAACACGGTATCGGGGTCGATACCGTCCGTGCGCAACAGCAGGCGCAGAGACTGCCGGTAGCGCTGCGCCCACGAGAAGTAGACCACCGGCTCCGGCGAGCGGGCGAGCGAGAACTGCGTCACGCTGCCCACCACCCCCACGATCTCGTAGTCGGTCCCGGGGTCGCCGGGCCGCGCGCGGTCGAGACGGATCGTGCGTCCGAGCGCCGGCTGGCCGGGCCACAACTGGTCGGCGAGCACGCGGTTGACCAGCGCGACACCGCGGTGGCTCTGCTCGTCCTGGGGCTCGAACAGCCGTCCCTCTAGGAGCGGCACGCCGAGCGTGGCGAACGACTCGGAGTCCACGATGTCGAAGCGACTTCGTCGCGCTTCTTCGGGCTGCTCGGGCAGGTGCAGGCCGATCGTGATGTCGAGCATCACCGGCGCCACCCACAGCGTGGTACCTGCCGCGCGCACGCCGGGAATCGACTCCGCGTGCTCGCGAAGCCGCCGGAAGAAGGCTCTTCCCTCCGCCGGCTCGACCCGCTCGGGCAGCTCGACGCCGGTCACGAGTAGGTTCGCCGTGTCGAAGCCGAGGTAGGCCGAGCGCGAGCGCCACAGGTCGTCGACCAGCAGGCCGCAGCAGAGGAGCAGCACCATGGCGAGCGCGACCTGGAGCACGGCCAACAGCGATCGGGTCGAGAGCCGGGCGCGCAAGGCACCGGAGGGAGCGGCGTCCTTGAGCGCGGTCACTAGCTGCACGCGCGATGTCACCAGAGCGGGCGCGAGGCCGAACAGCAGCGTCACCGCGCAGGACACCAGAAGCGTCAGGCCGAGGACACGGTGGTCGAAGCGCATGAAGGCGACGAACTCTTGGCCAAAGTATCCAACCATCAGCCGCCGCACGGCGAGCGCCAGCAGCAGCCCGCAGGTCCCGCCGGCGAACGCCAGCACCAGGCTCTCGGTCAGGAGCTGGCGGACCAGGCGTCCACGGCTGGCGCCGACCGATTGGCGGATCCCCATCTCACGCCTCCGGCCGATCGCGCGGGCCAGCAGCAGGTTCGAGACGTTGGCGCAGGCGATCAGCAGCAGCAGCCCGACTGCAGCCGAGAAGATCCACAGCGTCGTGCCGATCCGCATCTGGTCGATCGGATGCCCGAGGATCGCGGGCTGCACGGTGATGCCGCGGGAGACGCTCGGCAGACGGTGCTCCCGATCCAGACCGTTGGCGATCAACGCCAGCTCCGCGCGCAGGGCAGCCTGCGAGGCGCGCGGCAGCCGCGCGAGCACGCTCCAGGCGTGGAGCGAACGGTCCGTGCGCTCGTTCTCGCCCAGTAGGTCGAGACCGACCTCGGCGGCGACCAGCACCTCGACCCGCGAGCCCGAGACCAGGCCACCGAAGCGCGGCGGTGCCACTCCCACCACCCGCAGCGAGAGCTCGCCGACCTCGAGAGCGCGGCCGAGTACGTCCGCGTCGGAGCCGAGCTTCTGCCAGAGCGAATGGCTGATCACCGCGACCGGCTCGGCCCCGGCGCGATCGTCGTCGGGACCCAGCGTGCGGCCGACCGCGGCCGGTATCCCGAGCGCCGAGAAGAAATCGCCGGTGACCAGGTAGACCTCGCCCTCCGCGGCGCCGCTCCCGGCGTCGATGGGGAGGAAGGTCTGGAGGTAGGCGATCAACCTCGCGGACTTGGCCGCCTCCCGGTAGTCGACGAAGTCGGGCCACGACAGCGCACCGTACGGACCTACGAAGGGCTGTGGATGGGTGGTGTAGACCGACACCACGTCCTGCGGTCGCTCGATCGGGGGTCGCCGCCAGAAGAAGAGGTTGAGCAGGTCGAAGACCACTGTCGTGGCGCCGATGCCGAGGGCGAGGGTGAGGACCACCATCGACGAGAAGCCAGGGCTGCGGACGAGGGTGCGGATCGCGTAGCGGAGATCTCTCAAGGGGGGATCCCTCCCGGCAACTCGCCGAGCCGCTGCGCGAGGTCATCGGGCACGAGCACGGCCTCTCGAGCGATCGCCGCCCACGAGAAACTCTCGATCAGGTCGCGCGATCGGACCGGCTCGACGCGATCGCGCAGGCCTAGTGTCCATGCGAGGTACCCGACGACCTGCTCCGCTGGGATCCCGGCTTCCCGCAGGGAACCCAGCGTCAAGGAGCGGGCGCGCTTGCTCAGCTTTTGGCCTCCAGGGCCGAGCAGCAGCGGTACGTGGCCAAAGCTCGGTGGCGCCGCACCGAGCGCCTCGAACAGCAGGATCTGGCGCCCGGTCGACGACAACAGGTCTGCGCCGCGCACGACCTCGGTGATGGCCATCGCGACATCGTCGACCACCACCGCGAGCTGGTAGGCCCACAGCCCGTCGCGTCGCCGCAGCACGAAGTCGCCGACCTCGACGTCGACGCGTTCGCACTGCGGTCCGAGCAGCAGGTCGTTCCAGCGGACCTCGCCCGGCTCGACGCGAAAGCGCACCGCATCGACGCGGACTTCCCCGGCCAGCACGCGCTCGAGCCAGCCTGGCCCGACGTCGAGCGGGCGCAGCGACGCGGGGTACGGCGACCCCTCGCGGCCGTGAGGCGCCGAGGCGATGCTCTCCAGCTCGCGACGTGAGAGGGAACAGGGGAAGAGGCGCCCGTCCCGCTCGAGTCGGCGGAGCGTCGCCGCATAGATTCCAAACCGCTCGGCCTGCACATAAGGTGGGTGAGAACCTCCGGCGTTCGGCCCCTCGTCCCAGTCGAGCCCGAGCCACTCGAGGTCGCGCTGCTGCTGTTCGGCCATTCCCGCGACCACGCGCGGCGGGTCGAGATCCTCCACGCGATACACCATCTCGCCGCCGCGCGCGCGCACCGAGAGCCACGCCACCAGCGCGGTGCGTGCATTGCCGAGGTGCACCGGGCCCGTGGGTGAAGGTGCGAAGCGCCCACGCGGGCGGGGCGGGTGATCTCGCTCGGAGCCCATGGCGCCTGGGAGGGTATCTTGCGCCCTCTGCCGCGGAACGGTCGACCACAGTGGTCATCGCCGCCGAGGACGCGCCTCCGCTCACCGCGGTCGGATGACGTGGGTACCGGTCTGGCTCGCGTGGCCTTCGCCTATGTGAAAGGTGTGCGGGGAATCGAGGCGAACACCATCAGGCCGCGACCGCGTAACGCGGGCACACACCAGTCACGGGTAGCCCCTCGAAGCGCTATATTCGCGACCCATCTCGTCGATCCTCTCTGGGCTCTCTGGGCTCTCTGGGCTCTCTGGGCATCGCTTCCAACCGCACGTGCCTCGCGATCCTCTCTTCGTCCTCGCCGTCCTCGCCGCCTGCGTCGTGGCGTCGGAATGGCTGGCTCGCAGCACCTGGCTGCGACATCTGGGGACCGCGCTGGTGGTCATCGTCGTCACCGCGGTGGTCGCCAACCTCGGAGTGATCCCGACCGGTACGGAGGACGTCCCGCTCTACGGCGTTCTGTTCCGACAGGTCGCGTGGCTGGCGATCTTCTGGCTGCTGCTTCAGGTCCGCCTGCGCGAGGTGGCGCGGGCGGGACCGGTGATGATCGCGCTGTTCGTATTGGGTGCCGCTGGCACAGCTCTCGGGGCCGTGGTCGGGATGCTGGTCGTCGGTGGGGAGGCACGCTTCGGCGACGTGCACGCGGCGCTGGCCGGGATGTTCGCCGCGACCTACAGCGGAGGCTCGGCGAACTTCATTGCCATCGCTTCCCAGTACCAGGTCACCGACGGGCTCCTGCTCGCCAGCGCCAACGCGATCGACGCGGCGATGACCACGGTCTGGATGGCGGCCACCGTGGTGATCCCCAGGATGATGAGAAGGACCACGCGCGTCGACGCGCCCGGTTCACAGCGCAGCGTCGACCTGGCGGCCGACGTCCGGGCCGACACCGAGAGCCTGCATCCGCTCGACCTCGGCGCTGCGCTGGCGATCGGTGCTTTCGCGGTCTGGGGCTCGGAGTGGAGCGCTTCCTGGCTTGCCGCCTCGCTGGGCGTCGAGATTCCCGCGATCCTGGTGCTGACGACGGTGGCCCTGATCCTCGCGCAGGTTCCGGCGATCGCGCGCTTGCGCGGCCCTCGCGTGCTCGGCCTTTTCGGCGTCTACCTGTTTCTGGCGGTGATCGGCGCGTTGTGCGACATCGAGGCCCTGCGATCGAGCGGCGCGCTGGGACTGTGGATCTTCCTGTTCGTGCTCGTGCTCATCGCGGTGCACGCGACGCTGGTCTTCGGTGCGAGCGCGCTGCTGCGCCTCGATCCGGACGTCGCCGCAGTTGCAAGCCAGGCGAACATCGGCGGCAGCACCTCCGCGCTGGCTCTGGCGCGCAGCCTCGGGCGCGGCGATCTGGTGCTGCCCGGCATCCTGGTGGGATCGCTCGGCAGCGCCCTCGGCACGTACGTCGGAGTGGCGGTGGTCGTGTTCCTTCGCTGAGGGTCTCGGGATCCGGGCGAGCGTCGCTCGTGCGCCGGTGGAGGGCGCGACCGCTCGACCGCGACGTGCGCTCTCGTGCGAGTGGCATGATGCCGTAGGTTCCTTCAAGACGATCGGAGGTCCGTCATGATCGAGGCGACCCCAGCGCACACCAACTCCCCGTCCTCCGCCGCGACGCGCGGCGCAAGCTCCCGCGCCGGCGGGGTCGCGGCACTGTGGCTGCTCGGCGCGATCTTGCTGCACGCGCAGGAACAGGGCGACCCCGAAGCGACCGAGGTCTGGGAGCCGGAGCCGCCGGTGGTATCGCCCGGCGAGGATAGCGCACCGCCCTCTGACGCCATGGTGCTCTTCGACGGCCGCGAGCTCGATTCCTGGCAGTCGGTCGGGGGTGGCGCTGCGCGCTGGCAGGTGGCGGACGGCGCCATGACGGTGGTTCCCGGTAGCGGTGCCATCGAGACCCGCGCCGCGTTCGGCGACGTGCAGCTCCACCTCGAGTGGCGCACGCCGTCGGACGTGCGCGGCGAAGGCCAGGGCCGTGGCAACAGCGGCGTCTTCCTGATGGGCCTCTACGAGGTCCAGGTGCTCGACAGCTACCAGAACCGCACCTACTCCAACGGTCAGGCGGCCAGCGTGTACAAGCAGCACATCCCGCTGGTCAACGCCTCGCGGCCGCCCGGCGCCTGGCAGAGCTACGACCTCGTCTTCATGGCCCCGCGCTTTCGCGCTGACGGCAGCGTCGAGCGCAAGGCCACGATCACCCTGCTGCACAACGGCGTGCTGGTCCAGAACCACGTAGTGCTCCAAGGACCCACTCTCTACATCGGCACGCCGGCGTACCAGGCCCACGAAAGCGCACTGCCGCTGATGCTCCAGGACCACGGCAACCCGGTGTCCTTCCGGAACATCTGGATTCGCGAGCTGCGCTGAACAACGGCAGCCGCGAGGTCTATCGCTCCTCGTCGCGCGGCTGCCGAAACAGCTTGGGCACGAGGTAGGCGACCCAAAGCACTGTCGCGACTAGGAAGAGCCCGGCCGCCCAGGCGGTCCAGCGCAGGAGCTCCACCTCCCGCGCGACCATCAGGAGCCGGGCCGTGGCGGCCAGGAGCAGGGCGGCAGTGACCGCGAGCAGCGGCCACGGCCGGCCGGCCTTCAGCCTCTCGTAGCCGCCATGGCCGAGGATCACCTGGGAGCCCACCGAGAGGGCCAGCAGTCCGAAGCCTCCGATGAAGGTGATGTGGAGAGGGCCCTTGACCCCCAGCGGCGAGAGCGTCGCGACGGTGTAGCCGAGCGGCACGCACCAGGCCGCCAGCCAGATCGACCAGCGGATCACGCCTGGTCGGTTTGGCGGCCGGTGGATGCGGGCGACCAAGAGCAGCACCGCCCACGCGACCGCGCCGCGCAGCGCCAGCCCGAGCCGGACAGAGCTCCAGGTCTCGATCGCGAAGCTCGCGAACAGCAGCACGATCGCCGAGATGTGACCGGCCCAGACCCGCAGCTCGCGACCGCGTGCCGTGGCGTCGGGTGCGGCCTCTCCCCGCGTCATCAGCGGGATGGCGAAGCTCCCCACGCCGAGCACCAGCCCGACGAACAGCCCCTGCAGTGCCAAGCCGCGGCCGAGCTCGTGGAGGGTCCAGTAGCCGTCTCCCAGCGCAGCCCCGGCGCCGGTCGCGACGGCCCCAACGATGCCCGAGAGCAGCGCGGCCGGGATCCACACGAAGGACACCGGCGGCCGCCGCTTGCCGAGCATGGGGCCGAGCCGCGGCACCGTGAAGGCGAGCAGCGCAAAGGCAAAGACCAGCCAGAACATCTGCGCCACCGCCCACGCCTCGCGCCAGGCTGCCACCGTGATCGCCACCGGAGACAGCAGACAGAGAGCGAGCACCCCGAGGGACACCGGCGGCGACTCGGTTCGGCGCGGCAGCATGGTGGTGAGGAACCCAGCCGCGAAGCACATCAGGAAGCCCTGGACCTGCGTCATTGCGTGGAAGATCGACCGGTACTCCTCGGTGAGGCCCCAGCCGAACAGCAGCCATGGACCGACACCCGCCCAGCTCAGCACCACGCCGAGCGGAAAGAAGAGCCGGAATGGCTCCGACCGCAGCCGCTCGAGCGCGGTCATGCGCGGGCGGCGCCTCGGGTCAGCCGCCAGAGGCGCCGGGCGCTCACGCGATGGCGCTGACCAGGGTCGCCACCGCCATGCCGATCACGATCAGCGAACCGATGCTGTAGAAAGTCGCCCGGATCTCGTGACTGCGGCCGGTTGCATAGGCGAGGGCGTGCGCGAAGCGCGTGGCCACGTAGCCGTAGAGCAGCAGCTGGACGAGCAGGAGAGGCAGCTGGATGAGCACGAACAGCAGCCCGCCCACGAGGAAGGCTGGCGCGTTCTCCATGTCGTTACGGTGCATCCGCCGCGTCCGCTCGACGAAGGCATCCGGATCGAGCTGCCCGGGCCGTGGCTTGGGATTGGCCGCGCCGGAGTTGGCGTCCTCGGGATTGAGGAACCCGCCGTTGTTGCGCAGCATCGCGAACACCGTTAGCCAGCCGTGGCCGAGGTACTTCAGGAGGATCAAGCTCGCCGCGATCACGTAGGTGGCGAAGGACGGGTTGTCCAACCTGAGCAGATCCATCTTTCGTCTCCCTTGGTCGGACTTACCGCATTGCGCAGCAGCTGGCTGATCTCGGATAGTAGCGATTCGTCGCCGTACCGACTCGGGCCCCCCGCACCCCACAGGACTTGGAGGTCGGCCGCCTGCCCGCGCGCTGCGACTATTCTGCGGCGAAATCTACGGCGCCGTCCCGGAGCGATGCGGAGCCAGCGGTCGCCTGGGCGCGCTCGGCGATGCGAGCGGAACCCGGGACTCGGACTTGGCACCGGCGCCCGGGCGGCTCAGGGCGACTGCGGTACCTCTGGAAGCAGCCTTGGATCAGGCGCACCGAGAGCTCGGTCACACTGGGTGACCGAGCTCTCTTGTCCAAGAGACACCGGCGAAACTGAATGAGCCCAGCGAGGGCTCAGGTGTCTCAGCTCGTGAGCAAGTCTACGAAGCGCGGACTATGCGCGCGCCACGCGTACGGCAACCGCACCACCGACCGCGAGGAGTCCCAGACGCCCGATCAGGGGCAGACTACCGGCCGTGGCGGGTAGGCGTGCCGAGTCGTAGTCCCGCGAATCGGTATCGGCCCGCGGTGTGACCGCGGCCGGCTGTGTGGCGGCGACCCTAACGACCTGATGCACGGTGCCGCCCGTCTCGGTGTGGTAGGCCACCGTGACTCGCTCATTGACCGCGAAGCGCGTCGTCGAGGTGGGATCCAGCGCGAAGGTCATGCGGGTCCCTGCGTCGGTGTTGATCACCAGCTGGGTGCTCGTCGCTGAGACCACCGTGCCCGACACCGTGGCCTCCTCGGTCGTGGTCTCGAGGGCGGCGGACTCCGCAGAGCTCGGCTGCAGCTGCGCCGGCTGCGCCTGCTGCGCTGTTGCTGCACCGGCGAAGGCTAGCGCAAGCGCGCAGATCAAGAGAGTGCTGATTCGTTTCATTTGAGTTTCTCCTTGGAAACAATGGCCGCGGGGCCGCGGCAGGCTCGGATTCAGGGCAACGCCACGCGTGGACGGACCCTCGAAAGGGTCGAGAGTGCAATTGCCGAGCCATGGCTCTGCCAAGGTGCGAACCGCCGTAGGCGACCTGCTCTGGAGTGCGGCGCAGCAGGGCCCGGTGGCGGCGCGCGCGTCAAGCAACGACCCGCGACCACCCGTCCCGACGTCGTCACCGTAAAGCTGCGGCAGGGCCGGATATCCGGCAAGATCTGCACGGGGGAAGGCAAGTCGTGCCGTCGGCGTCGCCGGCGCAGTCTCAGCCTTCGGCCGCCTTGCTCGCCGCTACCCGCAGGACGCCCTCCACCGCGGCGCCGAGCTCCTGCGGGGAGCTCGGCTTCTCGATCAAGTGCTCGATCCCGGCTTCCAAGGCTTGTCGCCTCTGCTTCTCCGTGACGTAGGCCGAAGCCACCAAGACGGGGAGAGAGGGATACAGGCGCGCCAGCTCTATGGCTACATCGATACCGGAACGGCCCGGCATGTTGAGGTCCGTGACCACGATATCGAACTGGTCGGAAGCGGCCAGCAGCGCGCGCAGCGCGACCTCGGTCACGGTGAAGCCGCTCACCCGGAAGCCGCGGCGCTCGAGCGACAGCTTTGCCAGGTAGACCTGGGCCTCGTCGTTGTCCAGGTAGAGCACGTGCGCGCCTTCGGCGCCGGGCGTAGGCCCTGGCTCAGACATCAACCGCCAGCCCGTGTCGGCGGCCGTTGATCCGAACATGGGACGCGAGCCAATAGGCGACGCAAGCCGATGGCGTACGACGACGGCCCATCACCGGTGGGCTCCGATCCTGTGATCGACAGAGCTCATGCCATCCTCGTCGCGCGACCCCTGGGCAGTCTAAGCGCAGACGCGGTGCGTGTCGCCTACGCGCAGCCGAGCCGGCAGGCGAGCGCCGAGCTGGACGGTATAGTCCAAGCTCTCATGACCGACGGCAGTGAGGCCGATCTCGCGCCCTTGGCGGGGGAGGTGACCCAGCTGCTCGAAGCGGCGCGGCGTGGCGAGGTGAGCGAGCTCGCGTCGCTGAGCGACTGGATCCGGGTGGGATCTGGCGGCATGGCCGCGGTCTACCGCGCGAGCACTGCGGGCGGCGAGCCGGTCGCGGTGAAGATGCTCCACCAGGTCGACCTGAGTCCCGCCGGGGAGCGTCGGTTCGCGCGCGAGTGCGAGATCATCCAGCGGCTCGACCACCCCAACATCGTGCGTCAGCTTGGCGCCGCGCGCAGCCCGAGCGACCGGCGCTTTCTGATCATGCAGTTCGTCGAGGGCGAGACCCTGGCGCGGCGGCTGGCGGAGGGGCGCCTGCGGCTCGACGAGGCCCTGCCCCTTCTTCGTCAGCTCGCCGCGGCACTCGACCACGCGCACGAGCGAGGCGTCGTCCACCGCGACGTCAAGCCCGCCAACGTGCTGCTCGAGATCCGCGACGGCGCCGCGCCGCGGGTCGTGCTGACGGACTTCGGCATCGCCAAGGTCGAGGGTGGCACGTTGCTCACCGGTGGCAATGTGATGGGCACCGTCGCATACATGGCGCCCGAGCAGGTCCGAGGAGCGCACGAGGTCGACCATCGAGCGAACGTCTACGCGCTCGGCGTGGTGGCCTACGAGATGCTCACCGGCAGCCATCCGTTCCCCGGCAGGACGATGACCGCGGTCCTGCTCGCCCACCTGCAGCGTCCGCCCGCCGACCCGCGCCTTGCGGCCCCGGAGCTGCCGTCGACGGTGGCTCGCGCTCTGCTGCGCGCCCTGCGCAAGGAACCCGACAAGAGACCGCAGAGCGCCGGCGCGTTCGTCGTGGAGCTGATCGCAGGCAGCGCGCTCGATGACACCGTGGCGGAGCGGACCCTCGGGCCGTCCGACGCTCTCGATCGCGGTGCTCGCGGCGCGGTTGCCGCGCCGACGTGACCAGCTACCAGGGATCGGGTCGACCGACATCGCCCGCCGCGCCGGGGCCAGCACCACCAGCGGGCACCGGGGTAGGGTTCACGGGCATTCACATTGCACCGCTGATCGTGGGACTTTCGGCGTTCCGCAGCGACAGGCACGAGGCATGCGAGCCAATCCACCCCAACGCGCTGTCAGCGGCAAACGCGGCCGGTCCTTTGTCGAACCGCTTCGCGCTGCGGGTCGCGCGACGCTGCTGACCGCGCTCGTCTTGGTGCTCGGCTGCGGCGCGATTCCGTGGGACATCCTTCTCCCGCCCGAGCAACCGCTCCCTCCCGAGCACGGCTCGCGAAGAGACGGCGAGTCCGGCGTTCGCCTCGATCAACCAGGAACCGTTCACGTGCCCCGTCCGGGGGATCACAATCGGACGGTCGACATCCAGGCGAACGGCACCTTCCGTCGAATCGAGCTCGACCTCGACGTCACACACGGAGGGTGGTTCTCCGCCGAGCCCGAGCGCAACCACAGCATCTTCTGGCTGCATCGCGGCCACGGCTCCTTTGCCGCGAACGCGATCGCCTACGTCAATGCCTTCGGCCCCTCCCGCAACGAGATTCGCCTGGCAACCAACCTCACCCAACCCCGCGGAGCGCGCATGGACGCGGCGAAGGCGACTGGAACGCGTCTAGTCGCCGGCAGGACGTACCACTTCCGCTACGTGTACGACGGTAGGGATGGACGAACCGAGCTGGTGGTCAGCGAAGGGGGACGCGTCCTGACACGCGCCGTCGGGCGCGCTCCACTGCGCGCCATCGAATCGCCCCGGGACGGCCTCTTCTTCGTGTCGTTCGGGCACCGGAACAACGGCACGCGCGGACCCGAGCGCCCCACCTACGGTTGGCGATACTCCAACCTCTCGGTGCGGTTGCTGCGCTGAGGCGACGACCTGCTACACGCGCATGACCTGGATCGGGTCGACCGACATCGCCCGCCGCGCCGGCAGGAGCGCGGCGAGCAGCCCGACGAGCAGGAGAATCGACGGCGCCGCAAGGAACGTGAGCGGATCCAGCGCCTCGATGCCGAAGAGCTGACTCTCGATCCAGCGCACCGCCCCGGCCGCGGCGACCAGGCCGAGCCCGGCGCCGATCGCCACCAACATCACGGCGCGGCCGACCACCGAACGCCCGACGCGCCGCGGCGCAGCGCCCAGCGCCAGCCGGATGCCGATCTCGCGGCGGCGTTGCACCACCAGATAGGAGAGCGCGCCGTACAGCCCAGCGGCCGCCATCACCAGCGCCAGCGCCGCGAACAGCCCGACCAGCGAGGCGGCGCTGCGGAAGCGCGCGAGCTCGTTGCCGATCACCTGCTCGAGCGTGGTCGCGCGAGCCACTGCCACATCCGGATCGAGCTCGGCGAGCGCCGACCGGAGTTGGGGCGCGAGATCGCTGTCGTCGCGACCGCGCGCGACGAAGCTGACCAGGGGGAAGCTCCCCTGCAGCAGCGAAAAGTAGACCTGGGGCTCGTCCTCCTCGACCAGCTCGTAGTAGTGGGCGTTGCGCGCCAGGCCCACCACCACGAACGGCGGCTCCACGGGGTCGCGGTAGATGCGCTTGCCGATGGCGTTCTCGCCTGGCCAGAAGCGCTCGGCGAAGGCCTCGTTGACCACCGCCACCGGATCCGACTCGGCGCCGTCGCGGAAGTCGAAGCCGCGGCCGCGCAGGATTGGAATCGCCATGGTCTCGAAGTAGCCGGGGCCGACCGCGTTGAACCCGGAATCCACCACCGACTCCTCGACGAGCTGCCGTCCCTCGGGCACGAAGCCGCCGCTCCACATGCCGAGGAAGGGCACCATCCTGGTGGCGCTGACGCTCGCCACCTCCGGCAACGCCGCGAAGCGCTCGAGCGCGCGCGCGGTGAGCTGCCGTCCCCGCTCGGCGTCGTAGCCGTGGTTGTCGAGCTTCACCGTCAGCAGGTGACGGTTCTCGACGCCGAAGCCGAGGTCGACTGCGCGGGCCGCCATCAGGCTGCGCACGAACAACGCGCCCGCGACCACCAGCGCCACCGAGACCGCGACCTGGGCGACTACCAGCACAGCCTGCGCGCGGCTACCGGCCGGCGCCACCGCGCGCTCGCCGAGCGTCGAGGCGCCACCTAAGCGGGTCGCCTCCAGTGCCGGCATCGCGGCGGCCAGCAGCGCCGCCGCTACCGCGACGATCATCGACACCGCCAGGATCCCCGCGCCGGGTCGCAGCTCGACGCCGAGCTGGTACGGCATCATCGCCGTGGCGAGCCGAGCGCCCCCGTGCGCGAGCGCAAAGCCGAGCACCGCGCCCGCCGCCGCCAGCAGCACCGCCTCCGCTAGCAGGCCGCGCGCCAGGCCCCAGCCACGCGCACCCAGCGCCGCGCGCACGCCGATCTCGTGGCGGCGCGCGGTGCCGCGCGCGAGCAGCAGGATGGCTACGTTGGCGCAGGCCACCAGTAGCACCATCGCCACCACCGCCATGAGGACGCGCGTGGTCTCCAAGAAGCCGTTGCGATCGCCGGGGCGAAGGGCGTAGCTGGGGCTGGCCATGGCGCCGATGCCGTCGTTCCACTCGGCGAACTCGGCTTCGAGAATCGTGGACATCCGCTGCAGGTCGGTGTTTGCGTCGTCGATCGTGGCGCCGGGCTGCAGGCGTCCGATCACCGAGAGCCAAACCCAAACGTTGTCGGGCACCCGTTTGAGCGGGTGCTCGCCGCCGGCCGGTTGGAGCAGCGGCTGGGTGGTCACCGGCACGTAGAGATCGGGCGGGCTCTCGATCGGGCTGATGCCGCGGAATGCCGACGGCGCGACGCCGATCACCGTGAACGGCTGACCGTTCAGGCTCACCGCGCCACCGAGGATGCCCGGGTCGCTGCCCAGCTCCTGCCACAAGCGATGGGAGAGCACCGCTACGGTGCGCGCCCTGTCCACTACGTCATCGTCGGCGGCCAAGACGCGACCGAGCGCCGGTTCGACGCCGAGCACGTCGAAGAAGCTCCCCGACACGAACCACGCGCGGCGCGTCTCGCGAAACTCGCCGCGCGCCGTCTGTACCGCCACACCGCTCGGATCGTAGGCGAGCAGCCCAGCGAACGCGGTGCCCTGGTCGCGGTAGAACTCGTAGTCCGGGTAGGCGAGCGAGCCGAAGCCGCCGCCGTTGTTCGTGCGCCCGATGCGCACCAGCTCCTGCGGCGCAGCGACGTGCGGCGGTGCGGTCAGGAACAGGTCCTCGACCAGGGAGAACACCGTGGCGTTGGCGCCGATCGCGAGCGCCAGGATCACGACCGCCGCCGCGGTGAACCCGGGAGCGCGGCGCAGCGAGCGCGCGGCTACGGCGAGGTCGAACAGGATGCGGGACATGGTGTGTTCTCCTCTGGAGGGTGTGCCGGCGATGGCCGTGTGGGGGCAGAGCGCGCGTGCCGGAGCGACACGCTCGAGCAGCGCGACCAAGACCAGGTCGAGGAGCGCCAAGAAGAACGCGCGGATGAGCGCCAGGGCTCCGCGGCGGCGCGCTGCCGCGAGCTGCGCGGCGAAAGTAGCGACCATCTCGGAGCCCGCCTCGGCGTGGAAGCGCGCCGGCAGCAGGACGAGGAGCCGGCGGTAGAGCCGCTCGGCGACCGGCCGGCGGTGCGTCGATCCGTCCTTGGCGCCGCGCTCGACCCTCACGTCCCCTCCAGCAGCTTGGCCCGTCGTGCCTGCTCCACCAGCCCCGCGAGCCGCTGCGCCTCGGCCCGCGCCACGGCTCGCCCGAGCGCGGTCGGCCGGTAGTACCGCCGACGCTCGTCTTCACTCGCCTGCGCCCCAGGCGCCGGCTCGATGAGCCCGCCGTCGCGCAGCTCCTTGAGCGTTCGGTAGAGCGTGCCCGGACCGACCAGCGCGGTGCGGCCGAGCTGCTCGTTGACGGCCTGCATCACCGCGTAGCCGTGTCGCGGCCGCAGCTCGAGCGAGAGCAGGACGGCGAACACGACCGGGCGCAGCGGGAGGTAGCGCTCGGCGGCGGGGGGCTCCGGCAAGGGAGGTCGGGATCGGATTCGGGGGGCCATCGCGGGATTGTCTTCGGTCCAGACTCTATCCATACGCGAAGACAGTTGGAGGGTTTCGGCTGGCGCGCTTTTCCTCTCACAGCGCGGTGAGCGCCATGTTCGGCAGCGTTTGTCGCCGCGCGTTGCCAGCGGCCGCAGAGCCCCGCGCGCAGCTCCGCGGGTTTCACGACGGACTGCTGGCGCCACATCGCGACCTCGAGCAAGAGCTCGAGTGGTCCGAGGCGGCGGTATCGATGCCCCTCATCGGTCGGGCCAACTTCGCCACGCTCTCGACCAAGGGGCTGGTGCTCGCCAGGCTGGGTCGTGTGCCGACGAAGCGACACATGACCCTGGCGACCGCGAGGATCTAGCATCCCACCGCCGACGCCCTTCAGGTGCACCCGCTAGGCCGGTCCGTGCTCGCTCAGGGCGATTCCAAGACAGCGCTCTTGGTGTTCCAGGAGAACTTCGACCAGCACCAAGGCGCCTGGCCCATCCCCGTCGGCATGGCCCGCGTGGCGACGGGCGAGCTGGGCAGGCCCGTGGAAATCAAGCGCTGCCCTCGGTTGCCCGTTGGCAACCGAGGGCGTTTCGAACTTCAGAGACGCGAAGAGCTCTCTGCGGAAGAGCCCTCTGCGCTTCAGCGCGCGTCCCAGTAGGGCTGCGCGTTGTAGTAGCGGTGGATCTCGGCGCCCCAGGTGCGATCGCTGATCGTCGGCCAGTTGTCCTTGTCGAAGCCCGGCGCATTCTCGAGCCGCTCCTTGGGCACGTCGAGCACGAAGTGCTTCTCCTCGGGAACGAGACTGAGAGCCGAGAACGGGATGGCGAACAGCTTGTCGCCGAGACCCATGAAACCGCCGAACGACAACACCGCATAGGCGACGCGGCCGCGCTCCAGGTCGATCATCAGCTCCTTGATGTCCCCGAGCTTGTCGCCCTTGGAATTGCAGACTTCGTCGCCGACCAGGCTGGTCGCGGAGAGAACCTGCGGGAAGGTCGTGGTCGTGTTTGCCATATTGGATACTCCTCCTCGATAGACGTTTCGTGATTCGCCCTGCCGGGAAGTCTTTGGCCCGGTGGACCTTGGTGGGCCCAAGCGACTAGGCGCTGGACCCCCACTGTATGCCACGGTGCAATACCAGTGCCGGCGTCAGACGTGGCCAAGTGCTTGGCGCTGTGACGCTCCTTCTCTCGAGGGAAGGAAGAATCGTCCACGCGCGACCGGTAAGAGAGGGCGCTGGGTTGGCGCCACGCAAGTCGGTAGCCAGGTTTGCGACAATGCCCATCGAGGCGTAGGCTGGTCGAACCCATGCCGCTAGGAGGCCCAGGATGAGGAAGCGAACCGCGAAGTTGCTGCTGGCCGTCGCCTTCATAGTCGCGACCGCGCCGGTGGTGGCCGCCCAGGGCGACGGGATTCCTCGCACGGCGAGCGGGCGACCGGACCTGTCGGGCACCTACGACGCCGCCACGTTGACGCCGTTGGAGCGTCCCGTGGCGCTCGGCGAGAAGGCCTTCCTGACTCTCGAGGAAGCTCGGGAGCTGGCCGAGCAGGAGCGCGCCCTCGCCGCCAAGGCCAACCGGCAGACCGACACCGACCGCGAGGCTCCACCCGAGGGCGGCGCTGCCGTGCTCGGCTTCGAGGAGAACCCGGAGGAAGGCAATCGCTTCGGCGCCGGCAACGTCGGCGGCTACAACTGGTTCTGGGTCGATCGGGGCAGCGAGGCCTTCGCCATCGACGGCCAGTTTCCGACCTCGATCCTCATCGATCCCAAGAACGGCCGCATGCCGCCGATGACCCCGGCGGCGATGGGCGCGATGATGGCGCGTTTCTCGTCGTTCCTCCGCCCGAACGACGGCACGGCATGGTGGCTCGAGCAGGAGGGATCAGGCCCCTACGACGGCCCCGAGTCGCTAGCGGTGAGCGAGCGCTGCATCCTCGGCTTCACCGGCACCGCGCCGACCCTTCCCAGCCTGTACAACAACTTCAAGCGGATCGTGCAGACCGACAGCCACGTGATGATCCTCCTCGAGATGGTCCACGACGCGCGCATCGTGCGCATGGACTCCGAGCATCCGCCGGCGGACCAGAAATTCTGGCTCGGCGACTCGATAGGACGGTGGGAAGGCGACACGCTGGTCATCGAGACCACGAACTTCCATCCCGAGGCTTCGATGCGCGGCGGCTCGGAGAACCTTCGCGTCGTCGAGCGCTTCACCAAGCAGGTCGGCGGCGACGTGCTCTACAACTTCACCGTCGAGGACGCGACGGTGTGGACCGCACCGTGGACCGGTGAGTACCTCTGGCGGGGGAGCGACGAGCGCGTCTACGAGTACGCGTGCCACGAGGGCAACTACGCGATGGAGAGCATCCTCAAGGGCGCTCGGCTGCTCGAGGCGGAGGCGAAGGCCAAGACGGCTTCCGGCGGGAAGTAGGACCGTGAAGGGTCAGGGCGACGACGCGGGCACCAGCTCCCAGCGATGGACCGTGTCGTAGTCCTTGACCAGCAGGGAGTGTTCGAGCAACGCGGGGTGCGACCACATCCAGTCGTCGCCGACCTCGTAGGTGGCGAGCACTACGTGGCTGTCCGCAGCGGCGTCGACCACCTCCAGCCGCGCGTCCTCGAGGATCATCAGGACGACCGGGCCGGCACCGATCAGGTAGGCGTTCTCGCCCTGGCGCGGCGGACCGCTCCACAACACCTTCCCCGTGTCGGGGTCGAGTGCCACCAGCTGGCCCTTGTTGCGCACCGAGAACCCGAACAGACGCCCGCTCGAGAGCACCGGGCTCGAGAACTGGAAGGCGGCCTCTGCGGCGGACCACGCAACCTCCGCCGCCAGCCCCCCTCCTTCTCGGCGGACCCGGTATGCCTCCACTGGCTTCTGCTCGGAGGCGACGATCACCAGGTCGCCGTGGATCACCGGCGTGACCGAGG
>DATLFI010000285.1:0-4396 GCA_035524895.1 Thermoanaerobaculia bacterium
GCGCTGTCTGGCGTCGGGATCTACGGCGTGGTGTCGTTCCAGATCGGCCGCCGCATCCCCGAGCTGGGGCTTCGTCACGCTCTCGGTGCCTCGGGCAGCCAGCTCGTGGCGCTGGTGCTCCGCGTCGGGCTGCTGCCAGTCTCGACCGGCGCCGTCCTCGGCGTCGCCGCGGCGCTAGGGCTGACGAGGCTGATGAAGGGCCTGTTGTTCGAGGTATCGACGTTCGATCCGGCGACCTACGTCGCCGTGGTCGGAGGTGTCCTCGCAGTGGCTGTGCTCGCTTGCATCCCCGCCGCGCGCGCCGCGCTCCGCACCGACGCAGCGGGGGCGCTCCGAGCAGAGTAGGCGACGCACTCGCCTGCCGCGCCGGTTTGCCCTGCAACAGCGGGTGGGCTGGCCTGTCGGCTAGAATCCGGCGTTGTCCTCCCGTTCCAAAAAACCACGCAACCCGGTGCGCGCCCCTGGTTCCAGCACCGGCGCGCGAGTCCGCGCCGGAGAGACGGTTCGCGACTGGCATCAGCGCTTCGACGCGGTGGTGCGGGCAGCGGGCGACGCGATCCTGGTCATCGACCACGACGGCGCCGTCGAGGTGTTCAATCCGGCTGCCGAGCGCATGTTCGGCTACCAGGCCGAACAGGCTTTGGGCGGACCCGTCACGATGCTGGCCCCAGTACCGTACCGGAACGCTCTCGATACCTTTCTCCGCAACCACCTCGTCGGCGGAGCTGGGGCGGCGACCGGCGCTGCCCGCGAGGTACAGGGGCTTCGCAGCGACGGCAGCAAGTTCCCGATCCTGGTCGCGGTGGGATTCGTCGGATCCGGAGTTCGCCCCGAGCTCGTCGCTGTGATCCGGGATCTCACGGAGTCTCGAGCCGTCCGGGCCGAGCTCGAGGAGCGCGACCGTGGGATCGAAGCCACCTTCGAGAACGCGCCGCTGCCCACGCTTTCGATCGCCGCGGACGGCCGGGTGCTGCGCGCCAACCGGGCGGCGGGCGAGGCCTTCAGCTGCAGTGCGCAGGAGCTCTCGGGCGAGCAGATCCTCGACTTGGTCGTAGCCGAGCACCGCGCCGGTCTGGCCGAGATGCTCCGATCGGTGACCGCGGGGGAGCCGTTGGGGCTGGGCGGACCGGAATGGCACTACCAGCGGCGCGGGGGGGAGCTGGTGGTGGGCCGCAGCCACGCCAGCGCCGTGCGTTCGGGTTCGGGCGAACCCCTGATGATGGTGCTCCAGTTCGAGGATCGCACCGAGCGCCGTCGTATCGGCCAGGAGCTGGCGCGAGTGCGTGACGATCTGGCTCACGTCGGGCGGTTGGGCACCGTCGGCGAGCTGGCGACAGGAATCGCCCACGAGATCAACCAGCCGCTGACCGCGATCTCGTCGTACGCGCAGGCCTGCCGGTTCCTGATCGAACGGGGTGATGCCTCGCCCGAGAAGCTCGGCGAGACCCTCCAGAAGATCACGGACAGCGCGCGGCGCGCCGGGGCCGTGATCGAGCACCTGCGCGGCTTCCTGCGCAAGAGAGAGTCCGAACGATCGCTGCTCGAGACAGGAGAGCTGGTGCGCGGCGTAGCGCAGCTGGTGAGCGTCGACCCCCGCTTCCAGAATATCGACCTGGAGCTCGACCTGGGTGCGGCGAGCGTGCCGGTGATCGTGGATCGCGTGCAACTCCAGCAGGTGCTGCTCAACCTACTGCTCAACGCACTCGATGCCATGGAGCGGGACCAAGGCGGCCGCATCACCGTCACCGTGTCGCAACCCGACGACCAGCAGGTGTTGATCTCGGTGCGCGACCAGGGCATCGGCATACCGCCGGAGATCGGCGAGCGGGTGTTCGAGTCTTTCTTCTCGACCAAACCCGCCGGCATGGGCTTCGGCCTCGCGCTGTCGCGATCGATCGTCGAGGCCCAGGGCGGTCGCTTGTGGTTCACCAAGAACGAGGACCGGGGCACCACCTTCCATCTCGGGCTGCCTGCCGCCGTGCGCCCCACCGGGCCAGCGGACCAGCCATGAAGTAACCTCGGTCGACATGGCTCCAGGAGGTTCGATGAACCGACCTCAGTCTGCAGGCAAGCCCGCCGATCGCGACACCGGCGCGACGGTGTTCGTGGTCGACGACGACGACGCGGTCCGGGACTCGCTCTGCATGTTGTTGGAGTCCGTTGGGCTTCGCTATCGGAGCTATCCATCGGCGGCGGAGTTCCTACTCGCCTACAAGCCGGATCATGCGGGCTGCCTGGTGCTCGACATCCGCATGCCGGGCATGAGCGGCATCGAGCTGCAGGAGCGGCTCAACGAGATCGGCGCGATCCTGCCGGTGATCTTCATTACCGGGCACGGCGACGTGCCGTTGGCGGTCAAGGCCATGCGTGCAGGTGCCGTCGATTTCCTGCAGAAGCCCTACAACGAGCAGGAGCTGCTCGATCGGATCCATCGCGCCCTGCAGGGCGACGGCGACCGTAGGCGCGAGCTCTTGGAGCGCGACCTGATCGTGCGCCGCCACGGCAAGCTGACGCCGCGCGAACGCGAGGTCTTCGACCTGATCGTCCAAGGCAAGCCGAACAAAGTAGTCGCCAGCGACCTCGGCGTGAGCCAGCGAACGGTCGAGATCCATCGCTCTCGCGTGATGGAGAAGATGGAGGCGACCTCCTTCGCCCACCTCATGAACATGGCGATGCTGCTGCAGGAGGGCTCGTAGCGGCTTGGCCTCCGTGCTGGCCGAGCGCTGCCCGCCGGGGCAACGTGGGGTTCGAGCGCGGAGACGGTCAGGCGGCGCTGGTGAGGTCCTTGCCGTCGGCGCGGAGCACCAGCACCGGGCACTGTGCGCGCCGAAGGAGCCGTGCCGTGGTGCTGCCCAGCAGCGCGTGCTCCAGCCCGCTCAGCCCGTGCGAAGCGACTACGACCAGGTCGCACTGGTGGTGAGCCGCGGCCGCGGCGATCTCGTGCTGGGTCACGCCGTGCGCCAGCTCGACCTGTGCCGTCGAGGGCAGAGAGGCCTCCGCGACCAGCTTGTCGAGGACTTCGCGCGAGCGCTGTTCGAGAGCCGCCGTGTCCAGGGCTGCCGCGGTGCCGAAGAAGGCTTCGTGGTAGCCCGGCAGGGCTAGCGGAGCCACCACGTGCAGGACTCGCAGCTCGGCGTCCCAACCCCGTGCGAGCGCTGCGGCCGTGCGCAGCACGTCGCGGGACTGGTCCGAGAGGTCGATCGCAGCCAGGATGCGACGCGAGCGTGCCGGCGACGATGGATGCCCGGGCGGATGCGTCAGCACGGGGCAGGGCGCGCGCCGAACCACTTCCTCGGTGACGCTCCCCAGTAGGAACCGGCGAAAGCCTCGGTGCCCGTGCGTGCCCAGGAGGAGGAGATCCGCGTCTACCTCCTCTGCGTACGCGACGATCGTGGGAGCGATCCCGACGCCGCCTCGGAGCTCGGTGACGCGCCGGGCTCGGGAGGGCGGCAGACTCTCGAGCACGCGCGCGAAGGACTTCTCGTGAGCCTCGCGGATCGCGTTCTGGATCCGCTCGCCGTCGGCCGCGACGCCAAAGGGAGGGTAGACCGAGACCTCGGGCTCGGGAACCACGTGCAGGACGTGGAGCTCGGCGCCGAAGTCGTCGGCCAGCGCCACCGCTCGCTCCAGTCCCGGCCGGCTGGCGTCCGAGAAGTCGACAGGAGCAACCAGCCTCTGCACACGGATCATGATGCCTCCTTCGCGGAACGAACCGTCGGTCGCGGCCGGAACGTATCGCGCAATCTTAGCCATGCCTCGCTGGTGGTAGCCGATTCCCGAGCGGCGGCGAGGAGCGCGTCGATGGCGTGAGCACTCTGCGGCTCGACTTCGATCCTGCTCTCGAGGTCCCTGGGGGCTTCGCGGGGCGCATTGCGCGCGCCTCGGCCGGTACTCTCTGGCTGGCCGCGGACGGGGGGCACCTGGTGCGTGCCGAAGCAGAGACGGTTTCGGCCGTGCGGTTTGCCGGGGGACTCGTGCGCATCCCGCGGCTCGCGGTCCATTACCGGGGACGACGGGTGACCGGCGATGTATGGCTACCGGTGGAGATCGTGGTCGAGTCCGAGATCAGCCTCTTCGGCAACGCCACGTCGCGCCGGAACCGCTACTCCTACTCGGAGTTCGAGCGGGTCCGGCGCCCGGCGGCTCCGTGAGCCCCGGCGAGCACGCTAGCAGCCCGTGGTGAAACCCGCGTGAGGCTGCGCGCGGGGATCTGCGGCCGCTGGCAAGGCGTGGCCGACGAACGCGATGCGGTGCCATCGTGCAGGAGGCCCAACGCAGTCGGGGTCTCGAAACCCCCGCGCCCCAAGGGTGGGTGCAAGCAAGCTGCCCCGGGCAGCTTGCCTGCACCGACGTCGCCGCTGCGCGGCTCTGGTAGGGGGCGGCGTGGGGCCGTCTG
>DATLFI010000286.1:0-6733 GCA_035524895.1 Thermoanaerobaculia bacterium
GGCCCGGCTTCAAGTCGCGCGGCGACGACGCGCTGTTCTGCTACTGCTTCGAGATCCGCCGGGGCGACCTGCGGCGCGCCGTCGAACGCGGCGACGAAGCAGCCGTGCCGCGCGAGATTCGGCGGCGGATGGCCGAGGGCGAGTGCCGCTGCCGCCTCACGAACCCCAGCGGGCGGTGTTGCCTGTCCGACGTGGACAAAGCGGCCCGCCCTTTCAGCCGCGCCTAACCGCGTGCGGCCCACCGGCTGACCCGAACAGCGGATGCGAGGATAAAGCATGCGCCAGCGTGTGACCCCGCAACTGCGATCGACGAACTGGGCGCGCACGCGCGCGTTCTACGAGGACGGGCTCGGCTTCCGCGTCTTGTGGGAGCACCGGTTCGAGCCGGGATTCCCGGTCTTTGCCGAGGTCAGCCGCGACGGCCTCTCCCCCTTCCTCACGGAGCACGCCGGCGACTGCCAAGTCGGCGGCGCGGCCTACATCGTCGTCGGCGACCTCGACGGGCTGTATCGTGAGATCGTCGCGAAGGGAGTGCCCGTCGCCGAGCCGCCCGAGGACACGCCGTGGGGCACTCGAGAGATGAACGTGATCGACCCCGACGGCAACCGCCTGCGCTTCGCCGAGGAGAAGGTCGAGGAACGTTCTCCCTGAGGAGCCGTCGAGAGGCCTGCTGTCCCTGCCGTGCCGCTGACGCGGCGGCGCCGCCCGGCTCGGCGTCGACGAGCTATCTCCGCGCCAGGCGATATCGCCAGGTCCCGCGCGAGGTCCGCTCGCGCGTCAGGCGAACCTGGCAACCGAGCCGGGGCGACTCCACCCAGCCGTCGGCGTCGGGCACGAGCACGCGATAGGCGCCGGCCCCCGGTTCGATCTCGCCGTCACCGCGCCCGCCACCTGGCAGCGTCCGCACCTCGAAGTGCAGCTCGGCCCCCAGTGCGTCGACCAGCCACAGCTCCGGCACGCCGGCCCGCGCGTAGAGCACGGGCAGGCGCTGGGTGTCCTTGACACGGCTGCCCCGCGAGACGATCTCGACGACGAGGTCGGGCGCGCCCTCGATCTCGAGCGAACGGCCCGGCTCGGAGTCTCGCGCCGGCACGTAGCGGCAGCGGCCTCGATCGAGCGACTCCCACGTCACCAGCACCACGTCGGGCTCCACCGACAGCGCGGCCGCCGGCGCACTGACGCGGGCGCGGTCGATGAACACCTCGCCGCGATCGCCCGCGGTCATCCACTCGTGCAGCGCCGCGGCGATCGCGGTCTTCACCGCGCCGTGCGCGTGGAGGTCTTCTGGGCTCATCTCGACCTCCACCTCCCCGGCGAGGTAGTCGATCCGGCCGCGCTCGGGGAAATCGCCCGAGGTCGCCCACGCGCGGAACGCCGCGAGCGAGTCGAGACCGCTCGGGATGCGGAGCTGCTGTTCCTCGATGACGACCGCTGGGCTCATGACGAGAACAACTCTACCTAAGCTGCACGCGAGCCTGCGCCTCCCTTGCCCCTTCCACCGCGCGCGCCAGATCCGCGGCGGCGCCCTTTCCCCAGAAGTGTACGAAGTAGTACGGCGGATCCTCGCCGACCATGTGGTGGTGAATTGCCACGCTCGAGAGCCCGCCGGCGCGCAGCGCCCGCAGCACCGGCTGCACCTCGGCGGCGGTCATCGCGAAGTCGCCCGAGACGGCGGCGCGCGCGTCGGTGCCCGAGAACGCGGCCCAGGTGGTGATGCCCATCGAGCCGCCGACTTCGACACCGTGCATTCTCGCGGGGTGGCCCCAGGTCCACTTCGCAACGCCGGCGGTGACTGCGGCGCCCGGGCCGAGAATCGCCTCGAGCGGCGGCACTGTGATGCGGTTCTCGGCGCTCGGCGCCGCGCGCGAGCCGCGCTGCGGCGCGGCGTTGTGGGCGCGCACGGCGCGCACCGCGTCCCAAGTCGCCTTGACGCCGCGAGCGAGCGCGAGCGGGTCGCCGTGACCGCCGATGTGGAGGAAGAACACGCGCGGCTCGTCGAGCAGGAAGTGGTTGTGCAGCGCTGTGACTTCGAGGCCGTGCGCGAACGCGGCGTCGATCGCGGCGTCGACCTCGTCCTCGAAGACCACGGTGTCGCCCATCAGCATCGCGTGCCCCGGCGGCTCGGGCAACGAGCGGAGCGTCGCCCACGACCCGAGCCCCGCGAAGGGATGCAGCACGAAGCCGTCGACCGTGACCCGCACGTCGTCGCGCGCCCAGGCGACGCGCACCACGCCGTCGGCGGCGACGGTGGCGGCGACGCCCGCCGCTTCGCCGATCTTCACGGCGTCGAGGCTCGGCACCTGGGCCATCGACACGTTGGCTGCCAAGAGCATCGTGGCGCCCACCACCGGCCCCCGCAGCGCTGCGACGAGATTGCCGTTCGTGCCCGAACTTCTCATGTTGGTCTCCTCGAGCCGCTCCGCCGCCTGCCCACAGTCCAGACTACTGGCTCCTCGACCAACGAGTCGACCCGACGGCCCAGGACCGGCCCGGAGCCGCCCCCCTCAATGACGATGCCGGTGGTGGAGGTCGGGGGCGTGGGGATGCGAATGCGTGGCCGGCTCGTGGACGTGAGGGTGAGTGTGCCGCAGGCTTTGCGGCTCGCCGGGATGATCGTGGTCGTGGTGGCCGTCGTCGTGCCGATGGTCATGCGTGTGCGCCAAGCGCTCGTGGCCGTGAACGTGGGCGTGCCGCGCGCGGAGCAGCACGAGAAGAGCGACCGCCATCAGCGTTGCAGCGAGCACTTGCACGAGGTGGATGTGCTCGCCGAGGAACGCCCACGACAACGCGGTGCCCACGAAGGGCGACGTCGCGAACAGGAGCTGCGATCGGCTGGCTCCGAGCTGCTGCGCCCCCGAGATGTACAGAACGAGAGAAGCGCCGTAGCTCACCGCGCCCACGGCGAGAGCGAGGGCGATCGAACGCCCCGCCGGCAGCCCACCTTCGAGGCCTAGGCCCAGGAGCAGGTTCACCGTGCCCGCGACCAGGCCCTTGACCGCGGTGGTCTGCGCCGGCGTGAAGGCGCTCACCAGAGCGGTGAAGTTGTTGTCGAACCCCCAGCACACGCAGGCCAGGGCGACGAGGAGGCCGGCGGACGCGCCGGCGAAGCCGCCGACCGCTAGCGCGATGCCACCCGCGAGGACGAGCGTCGCGGCGATCCACGTCCTCGCATCGAGGTGCTCGCGGAAGAGGGCCCAGGCCAGCAGCGTCGTCGCCGGGGTTTCCAAGTTGAGCCAGAGCGACACCGACGACGCCGGCGCCGCCGCGAGGCCAAGCAGCATCAGGACCGGACCGAGCCCGCCGCCCAGCAGGACCGCGCCCGCGAGCAGCCAGCGCTGACGCCGGTCGGCACGCAGCTCGCGCGAGCCGCCGCGGAACGCCCAGGGGAGCACACCAGCGGCCCCACCCAGGTAGAGCAGACCCGCCAGCGTGACCGGCCCGACGGACTCGAGGAGGGCCTTCGACAGGGGGGTCGAAGCGCCGAAGAGCGCGGCCGCGACCAGGCACGCGAGGGCGGAGCGTGCGCGACCGGAGGCCATGGCGCTCTGTGCCGCGTCGCCTCGGCCGTCAGGCGGGCGACACCGCCTCGCCGGCGGGCGAACGCTCCCGCTCGGACGGCGCCTCGGCCGCGCGCACGCGACCCGACCATCGCAGGTAGAGGACCGGCACCACGATCAAGTTGAGAAACGTCGAGCTCAGTAGCCCGCCGAGGATGACCCGCGCCATCGGGCTCTGGATCTCGTTGCCCGGCTGGTCGCCGTGGATCACCAGCGGCATCAGTGCGAGCCCGGCGGTGAGCGCGGTCATCAAGATGGGAGCGAGTCGCTCGCGGGCGCCGCGGCGAACCGCCTCCTCGAGCGGCAGCCCTTCCTCGTCGATCAGGTGCTGGTAGTGGGTCACCAGCAGCACCCCGTTGCGTGTCGCGATGCCGAACAGGGTCACGAATCCGACCAGGGTGGCCACCGACAGCACGCCGCCCCCGAGAGCGAGGGCGAACACGCCTCCGATCAGCGCGAGCGGCAGGTTGACCAGCACGATCAGCGTCTCGCGGTGGCTGCGGAAGGCGAGGAACAGGAGCCCGTACATGCCGGCGAGGATCAGGGCGCCGAGCCACGCCAGATTGCGCTGGCTCTTCGCCGCCTCCTCGAACTGACCGCCGAAGGTCACCAGGTAGCCGGAAGGCAGCTCGATCGCGTCGCGGACCGCCGCCTCGGCGCGTCCGACAACGCCCGCGAGATCGGCGCCGACGACATTGGCCGTCACCATCGCCACCCGCTGCACATCCTCGCGACGCACGAGGGACGGCCCGAGGTCGACCCGCACCTCGGCGACCTCCTCGAGTCGCAAGATCGCTCCCGCCGGCGTGCTGATCGGCAGTCGGGCGAGGTCCTCGCGCCCCGCGCGCAGCGACTCGGGATAGCGCACCACCACGCGGGCCGCAACGCCGCGGTCGACGATCTCACCGGCATCGGTACCCTGGAACAGCGCTTCCACGCCCACGGACAGGTCCTCGGGCGAAAGGCCGTGCCTCGCCATCGCCTCGCGGTCGGGGTCGATGACGAGCTGCGGGATGGTCGCCTGCTCCTGGTTCGACAGGTCGACGATGCCCGGGACACCCGCCAGCACTCCCTCGACGCGGGCCGCGAGGCCGCGCAGGACGGAGAGGTCGGGGCCCAGGACCTTGACCGCGAGATTGGTGCGGCTGCCGGAGATCATGTGGTCGATACGGTGGCTGATCGGCTGCCCGAAGGACACCGTGGCGCCGGGGATGGTCGCGACGGCGCGCCGCAGCTCGGCCAGCAGCTCGTTCTTCGAGCGGCCGTGCTCGAGCGGACCGAGCACCACCTCGATCTCTGAGGCGTTGACGCCCTGCACGTGCTCGTCCTTCGCCGCGCGACCGGTGCGGCGGCTGGTCGAGACCACCTCCGGGTATCCGAGCAGCGCCTCCTCGACCTGACGGCCGAGCCGGTCGCTCTCCGCGAGAGGGATGCCCGGCGGGCTCACGACCCCGACCGTCAGCGAGCCCTCGTTGAAGGCCGGCAGGAAGCTGCGCCCGAGCGACGGTAGCAGCGCGAACGCCGTGCCCAGGAGCACGACGCAGGCGAGCAACACGGCGCCACGGTGGCGGAGCGACCAGTCGAGGCTCGGCGCGTAGGCCCGGTGGAGGGTACGCAGCAGCCAGGGCTCCCTCGCTTCGAGCGCCGCGGTGCGTGGCAGGAGCAGAAGGCAGAGCACCGGCGTCAACGTGAGCGACACCAGCAGGGAAGCGCCGAGCGCCGCCACGTACGAGAACCCGAGCGGGCGCAGCAGCCTCCCCTCGATCCCGGGCAACGCCGCCAGCGGCAGGAACACCAGGACGATGATCGCGGTGGCGAACACGATCGCCTTGCGCACCTCGCTCGATGCTCGGAACACCACCTCGAGAGCCGTGCGCTGCTCGCCCTCCGGCTTCAGCCGCTCGAGCCGCAGGCGCCGGAACACGTTCTCGACATCGATGATCGCGTCGTCGACCAGCGCGCCGATCGCGATCGCGAGGCCGCCGAGGGTCATGGTGTTGAGCGTGCCGCCGAACAGCGAGACCACCAGGATGCCCGCCACCAGGGACAACGGGATCGCCAGAGCCGAGATCAGCGTGGTGCGCCAGCTCCCCAGAAACAGGAACAGCACGAGCACCACGAGGATCGCGCCGTCGCGCAACGCCGCGAGCACGTTGGCGATCGCGACCTCGATGAAGTCAGCTTGGCGGAAGTTCTCCTGCTCGATGCGCACGCCGGCGGGTAGGCTCCTCTGCACGCGCGCCAGCACCTGGTCGATCGCCTCGGTCAGCTCCAGCGTGTTGACGCCCGGCTGCTTCTGCACCGAGAGCACGACGGCGGGTCGCGCGCGATAGGAGGCCAGGCCGCGCGACGGCTCCGGCCCCCAGGCCACATCCGCGACATCGCCGACCCGGATCGGCATCCCCGACTCGACACGAACGACCGCCGCGGCGAGGTCCTCGGGGCCGCGCACTCGGCCGAGCCAACGCACCAAGTACTCCTGGCCGCCCTCGACGTGGAAGCCCGCGGCCGGCGTGCGTCCCGCGCTCGCCACGGCGTCCTGGAGCTCCGCCAGCGACACGCGCCGCTGGAGCAGCGCCGCCGTGTCCACGGTGACCTGGAGCTGGCGCACCTCGCCGCCGATCGGCACCACCTGCGAAACGCCGGGGATCGCGAGCAGGCTCCGGCGCACGACGGTCTCGGCCAGCCGGCGCAGCTCCATGCCACCCACCTCGTCCGAGGTCAGCGCGATGAAGGTGATCTCGCCCATGATCGAGCTGATCGGTCCCATCTCGGGCCGCGAGGCCTGAACCGGCAGCTCGACGCGCTGCAGCCGCTCGGCCACCACCTGCCGCGCGCGGTACACCTCGGACTGCCAGCCGAACTCGACCCACACCACCGAGATGCCGTCTGCCGACACCGAGCGCAGCCGCCGCACACCGGACACTCCATTGAGCGCCGACTCGACCGGGAAGGTGACCAAGAGCTCCACCTCCTCGGGCGCCATGCCGCGTCCTTCGGTGATCACCGTCACCGTGGGCGCGGAGAGGTCCGGAAAGATGTCGAGCGGCAGCGTGGCGACATAGGCGCCACCGGCGACCAAGAGCGCGCCGGCCAGCGTGAGAACCAGGAGCCGATGACGGAGAGAGAAATGGATCAGCCTCTCGAGGACGGTCATCGGTCGGCCCCCGTCGCAG
>DATLFI010000287.1:0-2781 GCA_035524895.1 Thermoanaerobaculia bacterium
GATCGCCTCTTCCGCCGTCCAGCCGTAAATACGCTCCGCTCCCTTGTTCCAGTAGACGATCCTCCGATCGAGGTCCTTGACCAGGATCGCCTCGTTCGCCGCGTCGAGCAGCGCCGCCTGCTCGGCGAGCCGCTCGCTCGCTTTGTGACGTTCGGTGAGGTCGGTCATGCCCCCGACGATGCGGATCAGCCGACCCCGATCGTCGCGGATCGCGTAACCGCGGTGGAGCACGTAGACGTACTCCGCGTCCGGCCGCCGCAAGCGGCACTCGTGAGACCAGTGGTCGGCGTCGCCGTCGAAGGCCTCGACGATGTCGCCGACGACGCGCCGCCGATCGTCGGGATGCACCAGGTCGGTCCAGCGCCGGGTGATCGTTTCCGCGCGCTCCTGGGGATATCCCAGCAGCTCCACGAAGCCATCGTTCCACCACAGCCGTGCCGCTGCCACTCCCCAGTCCCAGATCGCGTCGTGGGTGGCGTTGGCGAGGAGCCTGAAACGCTCCTCGCTGAGCCGCACCGCCTCACGGGCCTGAAGCTGCTCGGAGACGTCCTGCACCGCGCCCTGGACGCGGACGATCCGGCCGGCGGCGTCGCGCTCCGCCTCGCCGATGACGCGTGTCCAGATCTCCCTGCCCTCGCTGGTCCTCATATGGAGGTCGACATCGTAGGGCCGACCATGCTGCACGCAGTCCTCGAAAGCGTGACGGATCTCTTCGTGCTGCTCGGGGACGACGAACTGGTCGATCGACTGTCCGACGGTGAGCTCGCCCTCGCCCACTCCGAGCAGGCTCCGTAGCTCCTCTGACAGCGTGAGCCGAGGCTCCTGGACATCGTACGACCAGCCGCCGAGCCGACTCAGGCGCGAAGCCATCTTGAGCAGCTTTTGGTTGCGCCGGATCTCCTCCTCGGCCAGGCGCCGCGCGGTGATGTCCACGTGCATGACGACCGCACCCCCCGGTCGACTCCGGTCGAGCGGCGTGACCGTGAGCCGGAACCAGCGCTGCTCTGCGGGCCCATGGCAGGGATACTCCAGCGCGAACTGCGGCAGCGAACCGGCGAGGACCCCCCGGATCCCGGTCGAGACGCTGTGAGCCTCGCCGGCGCCTTCGCCCTCGGCGCGGTCGCACACCGCCAGGTAGCTCTCCGCCACCGCGAAGGTCTCGCCGGCGAGGCCGTTGGCCGCACCGAAGCAGCGCCAGGCTTCGTTGACGGCGACGATGACGCCGGCTCGATCGAGCAGCGCGATGTGCGCCGGCAGCGCGTCGAAGATGGCCACCTGCGTGCTCGCCAGCTCGCGTTGACGTGCCTCGCTCTCGCGCAGGCGCTGCTGGGCGCTGCGCAGCAGGAGCGCGCCGTCAGCGGTCCCGACCACCGCGTCGAGCTGCCCGCCCGTCAGGTCCTGGAGCTCGCGCTCGGCGGCGCGCAGGATCCTCACCAACTCGTCGATCCGGCTCCCCAGGTCGGATTCCGACCACTCGACCGCCCGCTCGGCGCTCATTCGGTCTCCGGAATGCCGAGAGCCAGTAGCACGCCCTCTGCCAGCGCGCGCTCGGGGTGAGTGAGCACGTCGACGATCTCGAAGCGATGCTGGGCCGGTAGATGCTCTCGGCAGAGCCGATGGAGGTTGATCCGCGCGAGCGCCGAGTTCGGCGCCTCGCCAGCGACGTAGAGCAGGAGCTCGAGCACGTCGAAGCTGCCGGACTGGACCAGCTCGGGCGAGGGCCGCGCGTCGATGAAGAAAAGGCTCTTCTCCAGCAGGCCTGGCAGGTCCCACCCGAACCCGGAAGCGTTCGACACGATGCGCTCCGCGGACTCCTCGAAGGTGACGAAGATCCCGGGCTCCTCGTGCTGCACGGCGCCCCGGACCAGGGTCTCGAGGGCGAGCACGGTCTTGCCGGAGCCCGGACCGCCGATCAGGAGAGTCGCTCGCCCTCGCGGGATCCCTCCGTCCAGCATCTCGTCCAACCCCCGGATTCCGGTGGCGGCGTGTCGAAGGCTGGAAGCAGCTCTGACCATCGAGAAAGCAAAGAAGATTCCCGTCGTAGTGGTGCGACCATAGCAACGGTCGAGCCCGTCTCTCGGTGGCTCGCGCCAACCAGCAAACTCCCGTCCGCCCCGGTCGCTCGCGACGATTCGCGTCGTCGCTCTTCGAAATCCACAGCCACACGGTGTGGCAGGATCTCGACGGAGACTTCGGGCGCGAACTGCTCGCCGAGCATCACCGGCGCCACGTCCACGGGTGATGGGCGAGGAGGCCGGGGTCGCGATCTGCAGGCTCGAGCTGTGAACGCCGAACCGGACTGGGCCGGCGCGCACCACGCGACATTCGATGACGAGAGAGCGCGCAATCGCCGATCAATGCGCTGCGACGAGCTTACGCGCCAGCCTGCCGGCGCGGAGCCTCGCGAAGGGGCGATCGGCTTCGCCCGCTCCGAAAAGTCTAGATTTAAAGTATTCGGATTCGGAGAGTCTCGACATCGCACCGAGATCTCGAATCGGAAAACTTTTCAGTTTGACACACCCACGGCTGACTCCGCAAGGACGCGACCTTGCCGAATCGAGCGAGCCAAGAGGACTGCTCCCTTGATGTGCAAGGGTTCTCGGAGGATGGACCGGGTCGACGGCACTCGCGCCGAACCTTCGATTCGCATCTCGTCCCGACTTCTGCTATATCCGTTTCCATGATGCCGAGCTCGCTGCGCTCATTTTCTTTCGACCGCCGAGCCGGCGCCAGCGGAGACCGCCGGGGTTTCGACTTCTCGCGCCGCCTCTCGACGTCCTC
>DATLFI010000288.1:0-22581 GCA_035524895.1 Thermoanaerobaculia bacterium
TTGGCACCTCGATGTCGGCTCATCACATCCTGGGGCTGAAGCAGGTCCCAAGGGTTCGGCTGTTCGCCGATTAAAGTGGTACGTGAGCTGGGTTTAGAACGTCGCGAGACAGTTCGGTCCCTATCTCATGTGGGCGTAGGACACTTGAGAGGATCCATCCTTAGTACGAGAGGACCGGGATGGACGAACCTCTGGTGCACCAGTTGTCGCGCCAGCGGCACCGCTGGGTAGCTATGTTCGGTATGGATAACCGCTGAAAGCATCTAAGCGGGAAGCCAGCCTCGAGATGAGGTGTCCCTGAAGGCTCCTGGTAGACCACCAGGTACATAGGCGGGAGGTGGAAGCCAAAAGCTCGAGCTAACCCGTACTAATCAGCCGTTTGGCTTGACCAATACTGAGAGGATTTCCGCTCAGGCCGGTTTTTTGAGTCGACTTCAATAGCTCGTATGGAATCGCGTCGAGAGGACGCGGCAGGAGCGGCCTCCCTGCGAGGGAGGCTCATCTCTGGAATTAGGATTCGGTTCGGTTCGAGTCATATCGAGTTTCCCGGTGGTCTTGGCGAGGGGGAAACACCCGTTCCCATTCCGAACACGGCAGTTAAGCCCCTCAGCGCCGATGGTACTGCACTGGTAACGGTGTGGGAGAGTAGGTCGCCGCCGGGAGTAGTTCTTGGAAAGGCCCCGCACTTAAAGTGCGGGGCCTTTGTTTTTTGAGTGCGGCAACGGCTTCAGGCGCTTGGCTCGACGAGCGCAGTATGCAACGCGGGAGGTCTCAGGCATGGCGGCAACGGCGCTCGAGCGCGGTGTGGATCGGGGTCTGGAGGGGCAGGTAGTCCTGGTCACTGGTTCCTCCAGCGGGATCGGCGCGGCCATCGCAAGGCGCGTTGCGAGGGAAGGTGCCCGTGTCGTCGTGAGCTCGCGTGCTTCTGTCGCGGCCGGGGAGGCGCTCGCCGACGAGCTGGCGGCGGCGGTATACCTCCAGGCCGATGTGTCCTGTGAGGCGGAGTGTCTGAGCTTGGTCGAGCGTGCGGCAGCGCAGTGGGGCCGGCTGGACCATGTAGTGAACAACGCGGGCACCACCCGCGTGATCGCGCACCACGATCTTGCGGCGGTCCAGGACGAGGACTGGCAACGGATTCTCGGCACGAATCTGCTCGGAACCTGGTACGTGTCGCGGGCTGCGGCCGGGCTGCTACGGAGCAGCCGGGGCAGCATCTTGAACATCACCTCGATCGCTGGGATCCGTCCGGTCGGGAGCTCCATTCCGTACGCTGTTTCGAAAGCGGCCCTCAACCATCTCACCTTGCTGTTGGCGAACGTGCTTGGGCCTGAGGTGCGCGTGAACGCTCTAGCTCCCGGGTTGATCCAGACACCGTGGACGGCCGACTGGACGGCGGCCCACGCCGCGATCGCGCAGCGCGCTCCTCTCGGCAGGTCGGGGGAGCCAGAGGAGATCGCCGAGGCGGCCTTGGGGCTCCTGCGCTCGACTTACGTTACCGGCTCGGTGCTGGTCGCCGACGGCGGCGCGCAGCTTCGCGGCTGAGAGCTGCGAGAGCGCCGCTCTCCTGCGACGGCTAGGATCGGCCCGCCCCGGTAGTCCCGTCCCCGAGTTGCGGTCCCAAGGAGCAAGCCGTGATCCCACTCGTGATCATCGTGGTGTACCTCGTCGGGGTCACGGCTGCGGCGAGCGCCCTCGCGCGGCGATCCCGCGACGCCGCAGCCTGGACCGTGGCCTCCAACCAGATGGGCCTGTGGATGATCGTGGCAGGTGTAGCGGGAACCCGCATCGGCGGGGTGGGTACCTACGGCGTCGCCGGCGACGTGATGCGGACCGGCGTCTGGAACTTCTGGTACGCGGTCAACACCTTCCTGGCCCTGGCGCTGGTGGGCCTGTTCTTCGCCCGCGCCTACCGAAAGCTCGGGCTACACACGGTGTCCGAGATCTTCTGGCTCCGGTTCGGTTCCCGGCGCTGCCAGATTCTCACGAGCCTGTGCGTGCAGACGGAGTACCTCATTGTCAACGTGCTCGAGCCGCTGGTGATCGGCAGCATTCTCCATGCACTCACCGGCGTACCGTTCGGGCTAGCTGTGCTCATCGGTGCAGCCGTCCTGGTCACTTCCACCACGCTCGGCGGGCTCTGGGGCAACGCTGTGGCGAACGTCATCCACTGCACCACGGTGGTCGTAGGTCTCGGTGCAGTGGTCTGGCTGGCACTCGGACGGCTGGGTGGAGTCCAGGGGATGCGCGCAGCGCTGGACAGCGCGCTCGCGGCTGGAGGGGTCGATGCGGGGAGCTGGTGGAGCCCGGTCGGCGCTGGCTGGGGTGCCGTGATCGCGATGTTCTTCGCCGCGACGGTCCACACCCCTGCGGCCTCGGTCTACGTGAATTTCGCCTCGGCGGCGCGCAACGCCCGCATCATTGTTCCGGCGTTTCTTCTCGCAGGCTTGCTGGCAGCCCTGATGCCGATCCTGGCGGGCCTTGTGGGGATGCAGACACTTGCCTACTACGGCACCGAGAGCGGACTGAGGAGCTACGCTGCGATCACGCGTCTGGCGGTGGATCTCGATCCTTGGATCGGTGGCCTCGCTCTTGCCGCCGTGCTCGCAGCGGTGATCTCCTCGGGAGGACCGATCCTGCTCGCAGGCGCGACCCTCTTCTTGCGCGACTGGGTTCCCGGCTACCGGCGTCTTGCCCCGGGACGCCAGCTGGCGGCCCTGCGCTGGACCACTGCGATCTACGGCTTCGGCGCTGCCGTCATCGCTTGGAAAGCCGAGATCGCCTCGATTCTCCAGCTGCTCCTGCTCGGATTCGCAATGGTGGTGCCGCCGGCGGTCGCAGTGGGCTACGTTCTGTACTGGAAAGGCACGACCGAGCGCGGTGCCTTCGCGGGAATCGCCCTCGGGTACGTGGCAGGCTTGGTGGCCTACGTGGGCGGCTGGACCGACCCTTCCTACGCCACTACCGTGCTGCCCCTCTTGGTCATCCCGATGGTGTCTCTGCTCGACCGCCGCGACGACCCGGATAGGCGGGAGGACTTCTACCGGGTCCTAGGCGCACCCTCCGAGCCCGCCGCCCTCACCGGCGCAGCAAGCCCGATCCCTACGGGTCAGGGAAAATAGCCGCTCATCGAACGGACGCGGGCGCCGGGGATGTCGACCTCGACCTCGACGCCCCGGAATTGGTCGGTGCGGGCGCTGTTGGTCGACTGGTAGGCGAGGAGGTACTGCGAGCGCAGGTCCCGTTCGATGGTCGAGTAGATCTCCCCCAGCTCGTCGACGTGGCGGGCGAAGTAGCTCTGCCCACCGGTCACCTCGGCTAGTTGCTGCAGCGCGCGCCGCCCGCCACCCTCGGCCACTCCCAGCCCGACGGTGTACACGGTGACTCCGGCCCGGCGCGCGTACTCGAGCGTCTCGTCGAACGAAAAGCGACTGACCTCGTCCTTGCCGTCAGACAGCAAGAGGATCGCCCGCTGCCCGCTCACGCCGGTGAGGTAGTACAGCGAGAACATGACGCTGTCGTAGAGGGCCGTCTGTCCTTCGGCGCTCAGTCCCGCGAGTCCGCCGCCGAGCAGTCGATGATCGTTGGTCAACTTCACCGAGAGGTGAGGAAAGCGATTGAACGTGATGATCGCCGCGCGGTCTTCGCGCTGGATCGTGCTCTGAAGGAAGCCGAGCGCCGCGCGTCTTGCGGTGTCGAGCGCCCCCTGCATCGAGGCCGAGCTGTCGAGCATGATTCCAACGTGTATAGGCAGGTTACCGACCCTCTCGAACCGCTGGATCCGCTGCTCGACGCCGTCCTCCATCACGCGGAAGCTCGCCGCTTCGAGATCGTCGACCGGCCGCCCGCTGCGATCGTGGACCGATGCGAATAGCTCGACGTACTGGACCTCGACCTCCTCGAAGAGCTCTGGCGCGTTGACGAAGACGTGGTCCTCGGCGGTGTTGCCGTCGGTGAGATACCCCACCGCCCGCACATAAGCGAGGGCACCCGACTCGGGTAGCTCGAGCGGCTGGCGGAAGGGCTCCTGGAAGAGCGTCGCCACCTTCGTCTCGTTGACGAAGAACTCGACCCGCTCGAGCAGGGCGGCCTCCGGCAAACGAACCTCGGCCCGTGCCAGCACGCTACCCTCGTACCGGCGCCCTCGAGCGGGCTCCACGAGCCGCACCGAGAACCGCTGGCTACCGGCGTTCACCTCGATCTCGTCCTCGGCAGAAGCCTGCCCCAGCTCGTCGAAGCCCACGGCACGCACCACGCGCAGCCGCGGGAAAGACCCGAGGTCGAGCTCGACGCTGAACGGAGGACGAGTCTTGGTCAGGACGAGCTGGCCGTCGAGGTGAAATTCCACCCTCTCGATGGCTCCCGACACCACCGTGTCGAGGCGCACGAAGCCGGTCCTGACCCCTTCGGCTGGTGGGACGATTCGCAGCGACGTGTCTCCTCGGGACATCGCAGCCGCCGCGTCGGCGAAGATCCGCGCGGTCTCGCTGTCCCCGATCGCCTCGGGTACGAACTGCTCTTCGAGCTGCGGCACGTGGATCGGGCTCTCGTGCCGGAAGAACCTCTCTCCGTTGAGGTCCTCCACCCGGAGCACGAGAACGTAGTCGCCGGGACGCAGGTAGCGCTGGAACACCAGTGGCAACGCCAGAGCGCCTTCGCTGCGAGTCTCGGGGAAGCCAAACTTGTAGCGGAAGCGTTCGAGCAGCCGGTCGTCTCGCACCACCTCGCCAACGAGCTGCAGGTCGATCGAGCGGTGTCCGCCCAGGTCGCCGAGAGTCACCTCCTCGGGCGACACGAGGACGCTGCCTTGGAGCACAGACCGGCTCTGGTAGCGGCCCAGGAACTCGACCGTCACCTCGGCCTCGAAGACGCGGGCACGCGGAGGCAGGTCCGTGGAGCCCGCGTGGAAGGTGGCCACCCACTCCAGGCTACGGGGCCGGGGCTTCTGGAGCACCCGATCCAGCTTGATGTCGTAGCCAACACCGTCGCCGCTGAGCCGCTGAGCCACTTCGTCCAGCAGGTTCCCGTTCATGCAGTGGCGTGCAGCACGGAGTGCAGGATCGATGGGGCCCGTTGCAGGCCGCCAGAGCCGGGCTGGGCGGGTGCCCGAACCCTCGCGCAGGAATACCAGGACGAAACCGAAATCGACCTCGTCACTGTGGCCATATACCCAGATGATCGCGGGAATGCGGGTGGTCGTGCAGCGGATCTCCACCACTCGATGGGGCTCGCCGTGTACGAGGAGGATGCGCGACCGATCGTCCTCGAGGGTGCGGAAGCGCGTCCGGGCCTGATGCACCCGCTCCTCGAAGCGCTCGCGCATCTCGTTGCGCGCGGTCTCTGGATACGGATCGCGGACCCTCCAGAACTGATCGATGAAGGCATCACGCTGGTAGTCCTGGCGCAGCTGCAGGAACAGCGCGAGCTCTGCGCCGGTGATGAGCGGGCGCACCTCGTCTAGCCAGCGGACGTAAGAGGAGGCCAGCTCGGGTCGTGGAGCCGCCGGAGCCTCGGTCGAGACCGGCGGCGACTGCGCGGTGGCCATTCCCCCCAGCGCAAGCGTCAGGCTGGCGAGGAGTAGCACTGTGCCGCGCGTCTTCCAGAGCTGCCGGTGGCAGGCCATGCCAGGAGCGTAGACCCAACCTGGCCACGGCGCCAACCGGGGCACGGTCCGGGGCCGCTCGCAGGAGGACTCGTCCCGGGCGGGCCCGGGATGATGCACTGTGGGGTATAGAACGTCCGCCGCTGCTCGTGCCTCGTCCCGGGCGGGTCACGGGTTGATGCCGGACCGTTGCGAGACGGCCAGACTCTCGTGGCGGTCGACCAGGGTCGAAGCCGAACCCGAGCCGGGTATACTCGGTGGCCTGTTGCGCTGCGCCTCGCAGCGCACGTCTCGAGCTCCGGGATCCTCCCAAAGGAGAACGTTCGGATGTCGTCTCGCTCTCGGCACACCCCGAGCCAGCTACCGTACCGCGCCCTTGCCGGCGTCGCCGTACTGGTTGGCCTGGCGATTCCGGCTTTGGCCCAACTCCCTGCCGATGCGGTCGACCTGGGCCTGGTCAAGGTCCCCGAGACGCTGGAAGCGATCGACCTGGACCCGGTCACCCTGGAGCCTTCGGCGGCCGGGGGCGAGACCTGGACCCACGATGGCGTCACCTACCGGTCGGGCAAGCCGGGGTCCAAGGAGGCGTTCAGCGCCGATCCCGAGAAGTACGCGGCCGCGGCGGCGAAGGAGCGGTGGATCCAGAACTTCATGCTCGCCATGAGCACGATCTGGTGCCCGATCACGGACGAGGTCACGCCGGGTGGCCGCAAGCAGGTCGAGGGTCTCGGCTACAACTGGGAGAGCTGCTGCTCCTTCTGCGACGACGAGATGCGCGAGGAGAACTTCCCGGACGCGTTGACCCGGCTTCGCGAGCGCGCGGAGGAGGCGTTCGAGCTCACCGCGGGCGAATATGTCGAGGGTGCCTCGAGCCCGGTCGAGGGGGCCATTCGAGAGGGCTGAGCCCTGACGGGTCCGAGCCGCCCGCCCTCGTCCCGCGCTCTCTCGAGGCCTAGCAGCCCGTGGTGGAACCCCCGTGGGCTGCGTTGGGAGCGCCGTGGGGCCGTATGCAAGGCGCGTGAGCGGTGGCGATGCTGGGTCCATCGCTGAGCGAGCGCAACACCGCAGACGGCCCCACGCCGCCCCAACCGCTTTGGGCGCGGGGGTTTGCGGCCGCTGGCTGCGTTGGGCCTCCTGCACGATGTCACCGCAGCGCGTTCGTCGGCCACGTCTTGCCAGCGGCCGCAGATCCCCGCGCGCAGCGTCACGCGGGTTTCACCACGGGCTGCTGAGGCGCAGTCGCAGCCCGGATCGGGTCGATCCGGTCGATCCGGCGGCGGACGAGGGCCGGCGACGAGGGAGCACCCTGAATCACGTCTCCACAAGACGTGAGCTGCTTGGGTGTCCCATCGTCTCGATGGCTCGGACTGCGGCGCCGGGCGCTGGTTGCCGGTGTCGGCGTCGTCGTGGGCGCCTTGCTCGCGCCGAGCGTGGCCGTCATCTGGTTGCCTGGTCTGTGCCTGCTCGCCGCGTTGGGGTGGTCGCTGGGTCGCGGTTGGAGCGCGGCCCTGGCCTGGGTGTCCGCGAGCCTGGCCATCGCGTGCTCGTCCTGGGTGTTGCCGCAGCGGGAGCCGCCGCGCTTCGAGTCGGAGCGACCGGTCGTCCTGGTGGTCGATCGTCAGGGCTCCTGGCGCGACCGCGGCGACGTGTTCCAGAGCGTCGCGACAGCGACGCTGGTGCGACAGCGGGACGTCGTCGACCTCAGGCCGCTCGACGTCGTGCTCTACTGGCCCGGCGGGCAGGTGCCGTCCAGCTCGAGGCGGTTGCGGCTACGCGGCTACTTGAGACCGGCCGCGCGCTTCAACAACGGGACCATCGAGCCAGCGTCGGGGACCTGGTTCTTCAGCATCGAGAGCCCGCGTTTGGCAGAGCGGCTGCCCGAGGAGGCGCCGCTTTGGGCGTCGGCCGCACGATCCTGGTTCCTCGGCGCTCGCGACCATCTCGACGCGGTGCTGCCGCCCGCCAGCCGCGGCGGTACCTCGGGACAGAGCCTGGCTGGAGCGTTGCTGTTGGGGGATTCCGGGCGGCTGCCGACGGCCCTCTCCGCGGCGCTGCGACGACAGGGTTTGGCACATCTCACGGCGGCCTCGGGCCTGCATGTGGGCATCGTGGCGGGGTTCTGCCTCCTGTTGTGCGGTGCGGGACCAAAGTCCGCCAGAACCGTGGTTCCCGCCCTGGCGGTCCTGGTCTTCGTGGCGATTCTCGGGCTGCGCCCGCCGCTGGCCCGCGCCGCGGGGTGCTTGTGGTGCCTCGTAGTGGTGCGGTCCGTCGGACGACTGCCTCCGGCCGGGAGTGTGTTGGGACTCTCCGCGGCCGTGCTGGTGGTGTCCGATCCGGGCGTCGTCATGGACCTGGGGTTTCAGCTCAGCTACGCCGCCACCGCAGGCATCCTGACGCTCCGGGCGCCTCTGGCCCGGGTCCTCCGGCGGCTGCCGGGCGCCGCGCGCGACGGGCTCGCGGTCTCGCTCGCTGCCCAGCTCGCTACCGCGCCGCTGGTGGTGGCGCGCTTTGCGAACTTGCCGCTACTGGCGCCTTTGTGGAATCTCTTCTTCGTGCCCTGGACGGCCGTCGTCTTGATCGTGGCGGCCACCTGGGGCGCCCTGGAAGCGGTAGTGCCGAGCGGGTTGTCCCCGCTCCTGCTCGATGGATTGGCGAAGCCGTTCGGCTGGCTCGAGCACGTACCGCCGGTCTCTGGGGTCTCACTGCCAGTCCAGATGACGGTCGGGGCCGGCGTCTTGGTGGCGGCTTCGTTCGCGATCGCGATCTGTCTCGGGTGGTCGAGGATCGCCGTGGTCGTGGCGGCGATCGGAGTCGTCGCCGCAGTGGCTGCCGGGTCGGGGCGCGCTCCGCTGGGTGCCGCCGAGGTGGTGTTCCTGGACGTGGGGCAGGGCGATGCGATCTTGCTTCGCGACCGACGCAGCGTCGTCCTCGTCGACGGCGGCGGCCTGCGGCGGAGCGACATTGCCACTCGCGTCCTGCTGCCGGCCCTGGCCAGGCTGGGAGTCCGCCGCCTCGATGCCGCCTTGGTGAGTCACGGGGATCACGATCACTGCGGAGGCGTGCTCGAGCTGGCTCGCTGGATCCCGATCCGTGAGATCTGGGTCGGACCCACGATCGATCGGACCCCGTGTGGAGGAGCCTTGCTGTCGGAGCGTGGCGCGCGCGCTTCGGTGCTGGTCCAAGGATGGCGCCGCCGCTTTGGGAGCTTCGAGCTCGAGGTCCTGCACGCACCGGTCGAAGCCGCGACGCACAACGACGAGTCGGTGGTACTGCTGGCCTCTGCCGAGGGCCGCCGACTACTGCTGACAGGCGACATCCAGGCGGGTGCGGAACGCGCTCTGGTGGCCCACGCCGACCCGCTCGCTGCCGAGGTCCTGAAGGTGGCCCACCACGGCAGCCGCACCTCCACCGCACCGCCTTTTCTCGAGGCAGTGCGCCCGAAGCTCGCGGTGATCCAGGCCGGTCGCCGCAACGTCTACGGACATCCCTCACCTGCGGTGATCGCCCGGCTGGCGGAGCACCAAACGCTGGTCCTCCGCACCGACCTCGACGGTCAGGTTGCGCTGGGCTGGGAGCGTGGTCGGCCGCTGCGGGTTCGCACCCATCGTTTGCGGCTCGCGGGCGTCGACGGGCCGGCATCGCTCTTCTTGGCCGAGCCTCCGCGTCGTCCGTAAGGGTAGTGCCGTCCCCGTCCCCGTCCCAGTCCGGTGCCGGAGCATCTCGGCAGTTTCGCGGCCGCTGCGGCCGCTACACTGTTTGGTCATGTTGGGCGAAGGCAGCAGTTGCGTGGACGGGCCGCTCGTGCTGTCGATCGTGGGCACCACCGCTACCGGCAAGAGCGAGCTCGCCGTGGCGCTCGCGCAGCGGCTGGATGGCGAGATCGTCAACGCCGACGCGCTGCAGGTCTACCGTGGCTTCGACATTGGGACCGCGAAGCCCTCCCTCGACGAACGGCGCTCGGTGCCGCATCACCTCTTCGACATCCTCGACCCGAGCGAGGCGTACTCGGCGGGCGAGTTCGTCCGAAGAGCCGAGGTGGTCTTGGAAGAGATCCACCGTCGCAACCGCGCCGCCATCGTGGTCGGCGGTAGCGGCCTCTACCAGCGAGCTCTATTCTCGGGACTGGCCGAGCTGCCGCCGGTCGATCTCGGGTTGCGCCGGGCGCTGCGGGAGGAGGCTCGGCAGCGAGGCACCCCCACCCTCCACGCCGAGCTGGCCGCGCAGGATCCGATCGCCGCGGCGCGCCTTGCGCCAGGAGACTCCCAGCGCGTCGTTCGCGCGCTCGAGGTGCTGCGCAGCAGCGGCAGGCCGCTCTCGGAATGGCTGCGGGCTCGCCCGGTGGGAGAGCGGAAAGCGCGGCGTCACCTCGTCCGTATTGGTTTGACCCTTCCGCGAACGCTCCTGTACGATCGTTTGGCTTCTCGCGTTGAGGCCATGATCGAGCGGGGGTGGGTGAAGGAGGTGGCCGATCTGCTGGCAGGCGGAGTGCCGGCCGAGGCTCCCGCGTTCCAGGCGATCGGCTACCGGCAGCTCGTCGGATACCTGAGGGGGGAGTCCACTCTCGCCGCGGCGGTTTCGGACATCGTTGCGTCGACGCGTCGCTACGCCAAACGACAGGAGACCTGGTTCCGCAAAGAAGAGGGCGTGCGCTGGTTCGAGGCCTCGGCCGCGCAACCGCTGCTGGTGGAGGCGGTGCTGTGCGACCTTCCGGCGAGGTGATAGCTGCGCCCCCGGCCGTGCTGCACCCTGACCCCATCCTGTTCGCGTACACCGCGCGACTGCCATCCCATCCGTTTCCCGAGGGCGATGATGAGCAAGCACCAGATCAACATTCAGGATGGGTTCCTGTTCCAGAACCTGAAGGAAGCGAACGTACTCCAGGTGGAGCTGATCACTGGCCCGCGGCTCACCGGGCGACTCCGGAGATTCGACCGGTTTGCCATCGTGTTGGAGATTCTGGAGGGGCAGGAGCTTCTCGTGTACAAGCACGCGATCGCCACCATCAGCCAGGTCTCGGGTCACGCCCCGGCGTGAGGAGACGTCGGCACCGCCCTGACCCGCGGGGTGTGTTGACACGGTCTTGGGCGGGGTGGGCGATCCTCGCCGCGGCGGTACTGGCGGTCGTCGCTTGCGGTACCGCGCGCGAGGTGGACGTCTCGCGACCGCTCGCCACCGGTCTTCGTGGCTTCTTGCTACCGCCGCTGACTGGCTGGTCCGAGGCGCTAGACGACCCTCTACGAACCGAGCTCGATCGCGCCTTCGGCGCACTGGTCGAGCAGGGCGACCTCGAGGTGGCGCGGGCTGCGGCGGGAGCCATGCTGGCCCGAGTCGGGCCCGAGTTCGCTCCGGCCCTGGTGCTGCTGGCCCAGGTCGAGTTCGCCTCGGCAGATCCGGCCGCGAGCAAGACACGGCTGCTGTCGGTCGCGGAGCACTATCCCCACTTCGTCGCGGCGCAGCTACTACTGGGGCGCGTCGCCGAGCTCACGAACGACCCCTGGACGGCGTGGACGGCCTATCGCGCGGCGAGCGGCTCGCGGCTCGCCGGAGAGCGGCTGGCCGCGGTTCGGCCGGCAGCGCTCCAACGGGCGCGCATCGAGCTCGATCAGGCGCTCGAACGTGGGCGGGTCGATCAGGCGACGCACTGGCGGGATCTTCTCGCCGCGTCGGCACCGGACGAAGAGCTGACCATCGATGCCGCGCGCGCGGTCGCCGCCGCTACAGGGGACCAGCTCGGCGAGCTCGAAGCTCTGCGCGGCCTCACGGCATTCGCTCGTCCTGGGCTGCCGCTGGACCGGAACTTCCTCGAGCGCCGCGCGGAGCTGGAGATGACGGCGGGTGAGGCGGGCGTGGCGGTCGACCTCTACTCGGAGCTGGGCCTGCGCTACCCCAGCGATCCTGCGCTCCGAGAAGGGCTCGCGGCCGCGCAGTTCCGTTTTCGTCTCACGCTGCTGCCGGCCGACGTCGAGGACCTGACCGCGGCGCCTGCCTTGACGCGCGGCGACTTCGCCACACTCCTGTACTGGCTGGTGCCGGGAGCGCGCGGTGGCAGGACCGAGGCGGCGACGATCGTCACCGACGTGCCCGAGGAGCACCCGCAGCGCGTTGCCATCGTCAGGGTGGTCAACCTCGGACTGCTGCCACTCGAGGACGCCGCGCTGCGACGCTTCGATCCCGACTCTGCGATGTCGCGCGGGCGTGCCATGCGGGCCCTCCTGCTCCTGGCGAGTCGCGGGAACGCCCCTTCGAGCTGTCTGCGTCCGCTGGTGGAGAGTCCGAGGCCTTCCATCCATCTGGCCTGTCAGGTAGCGAGCGGCTGCGGTTGGCTCGACGAGCCTGCAGCCTGTCTTCCCGAGGCCCCGCTCGACGGTCCGACGGCGGAGCGCCTGCTGCGTTTGGCGTTCGGCTTGCTGGGCGACTGAAGGCCGCAGCAGCTCCCCGACCCCGCGCAGTCGCCCTGGGCTACCATCGACAGGCGCGATCCGCGCGCGGTCGAATCTTCTGTAAGGAGTCGGAGCTTGAGCGAGAGAAAAGGATTCCATCCGCTCGTGTGGGTGGGCATCGGCTGTGGCGTGCTCTTGATGCTGGGGGTTGTCGGCGTCGTGGCGGCGGGCTGGTTCGTCAAGAGCAAGGCCGAACAGCTCGTCGAGAACATCGAGAAGCGGCCGGTCGAGACCGCCGCCCGTGCTTTTGCCGCACTCAACCCCGAGTTGGAGTTCGTCAGCGCGGACGAGGCGGCGGAGACGGTCACGCTGCGCAACAGCCGTAGCGGCGAAGTGATCACGATCGACTACGCCCAGCTGCGGGAGGGACGCGTGTCCTTCGAAGGCGCGGAGGGCACGACCACCTTCGAAGCGGACGGAGAACAGGGAGTTTCGGTGACCAGCGCCGACGGAACCTTCAGGCTGGGAGCCGGCGGGGACCTTCCGGCGTGGGTGCCGCTGCCCGATGGGGTCGAGGCGCAGGCCGCCTACACGAGCACTCGCGACGGCAAGTCGTCGGGCACGTTCACGGTTACGGGGTCCACTGCTGCCGAGGTACTCGCGTTCTACCAGCAAACGCTGCCCGACCGAGGCTACGTGCTCGAGAGCTCCTCGAGCGTGAGCGGGCTCGCAGAGCACCTCGTGTTCGGCGACGCCGCGAGCGGCCGGCAGATCACCATCACCTCCACGAGCGGCCAGGATGGTGTCGCGGTGTCGTACCAGGAGCGGAACTGACTTTGAAGATGGACGCGCCCGCGCTGCGTCTGGACCGCGATCGCTCGATCGTGGTGGTCGTCGACATGCAGGGGAGGCTGATGGAGATGGTCCATCGGCCGCGACTGGTGATCGACGCGACGGTGCGCCTGTTGCGACTGGCCGAGCTCTTTGCCGTGCCGGTCGTCTTGACCGAGCAGTATCCGCGCGGCCTGGGTCCGACTCACGACGTCGTGCGCGCGGCGTTCGATTCGCTCAGCGTGCCCAGGCGCGAGGTGGTGAAGGATGCCTTCGGTTGTTGCGAGGAGCCTGGGTTCGAGGCTGCATTGGCCGCCTTGCGGCCGGGGCTGGAGCCCCGCCGGCGCCAGGTTGTCCTGGCCGGCATCGAGACGCACATCTGTGTGATGCAGACCGCGCTGGCGCTCCGCGAGCAGGGCACTCCGACGTTCGTATGCTGGGAGTGCACCAGCTGCCGCGGCGAGGAGGTCCTCGCGCACGCTCTGGGACGGCTTCGACAGGCAGGGGTGGTCGTCGCCCACCACGAGTCGGTGGGGTTCGAGTGGGCGGGGGACAAGAACCACCCGGCGTTCCGGGCCATGAGCGCCTTGTTCAAAGAGGGGCAGCTCCCGTGACGCGGACATCCGGCGCCTTGCGGCGGAGCAGAGCCCGGGCCCGGTGCATCGTCGTTGGTCTGCTCGTTGGTGCCGTGGCTGGATCCGCCGCGCCGGTCGATGGGAGCTGCGATCCGGAGCGGGCCCCGGCCGCCGTGCGCGAGGTGTTCGAGGCATACAAGGACGCGCTGGTTCGCGGCGACGGAGCCCTCGCCAACGAGCTCGTCGACGCGAGCACCCTGCACTACTTCGAAGAGCTCCGGCGCACAGCGCTCGAAGGAGACGAAGCGGAGGTGAAGGGGCGGCCTTTCGTCGACCGCCTGCTCATCGTGAGCATGCGCCACGCCCTTGCGCCCGAGGTGATTGCCAAGCTCACCTTCGAGAGCTTGATCGCGACCGCGATGACCGAGGGCTGGATCCAACCCGAGACGGTGGCGGGGCTCCACATGGGGACCGTCGAGGTGACGAACGGCGAGGCGACTGGCGAGGCGATCTCGACCGCGCTGCCGGTGCCCGCAGCTCCGCCAGCGGGCGGAGATGCGACTGCGGGGCCACCGGTGGACCCAGCGCTCACCGTGAGCTATCGATTCGTCTGCGAGGAGGGGGAGTGGAAGTTCCGGTTCGCCTCCCTCGTCGAGCAGCTCGATCGCCTGGTATCCGAGCTCACCAAGCAGCTGGGAGCGGAGGAGGACCTCTTGATCTTCAGCCTCGTGGAGGCGTTCACGGGAAAGAAGGTGCTACCCGAGGTGTGGGAGCCCGTGCGGCGCGGATCACCGCCAGGATGACAGCCGTATGCACAGCGCGGCGCCGTCCCTGAGGAGTCCGGGCTAGACTCCCTGCGAGGCCCGCCGAACAATGGAACGACTCTCGCCCTCCGACTCCGTCCGTCGTGCGCTGATCGGACGGGCGCCTCTGCTCTACCTGATCACCTCGGACGAGGAGCGCGCCCTGCGCCTGGTCGAGCCTTTTCGCAGTCGGCTGGTGCGGGACGCGACCCTCGACCTGACGAGCTGGAGCTGCGTTTCCGGATTCAGCGACGAGCCCGCGGATGCACGTACTCTCGATCCTGTCGCCGCGGTCGAGCGCGTCCGAGACGGTACCGATCCGGGCTTCTGGGTGTTACACGACTTCGAAGTGTTCCTCGACCGCCCGCAGGTGCGGCGCGCCCTGCGCGAGGCATACGCCACCCTGCGCGGCAAGGAGCGTTACCTGTTTCTGACCGGCTACTCGGGCTCGCTGCCGCAGGAGCTCGAGAAGGACATCCACGTCATCGATCTCGGCCTCCCAGACGAGAGCGAGCTGCGCACGCTGGTGGAGACCTTCTGCCGCTCCTACAGCGGGCTCACGCTCGGCGAAGAGGTGATCGTCGAGCTCGGCGCCTCGCTTCGTGGTCTCACCCTCAACCAGGCGTTTCACACGCTGCACCGCATCTTCCGCAGCCGCAAGCTCGGGCGGGAAGATATCTTCGGCGAAGTGTTTCGAGATCGCGCCGCCGTGGTTCGGCAGGCTGGGTACCTCGATTTCGTGCCGCCTGACATCGGCGTCGACCAGATCGGCGGTCTCGAGAACCTCAAGGCCTGGCTGGCACGCCGCAAGGGGCTGTTCAACCTGCAGGCGGTGAACGCCGGCATGCCGGTGCCCAAGGGCATGCTGATCATGGGCATGAGCGGCTGCGGCAAGAGCCTGGCGGCCAAGGCGGTGTCGTCGCACTGGGGCGCGCCGCTGTTCCGACTCGACATGAACCTCGTAGCCTCGGGGCTCTACGGCACTCCGGAGGCCGCCTTCGCTCGCGCCCTCTCCGCGATCGAGGGGCTGGCACCCGCCGTCTTGTGGATCGACGAGATCGAGAACGCGCTTGGCATGGACGAGGAGTCGCGCGGCGGCGCGAACCCGCGCATCTTCTCGAGCTTTCTGACCTGGATGCAGGAAAAGCCGCCGCTCATCTTCGTGGCAGCGACCGCCAATCGCATCAGCGCGCTGCCGGCCGAGGTCATTCGTAAGGGGCGGTTCGACCAGGTCTTTTTCGTCGATCTGCCGACGCTCGCAGAGCGTGGAGACATCTTCCGCATCCATCTCGGTCGCAACGGAGCAGACCTCGAGCAGTTCGACCTCGAGCTGCTGAGCATCGCGACCAAAGGGTGGAACGGGGCCGAGATCGAGCAGGCGGTGGTCGCAGCACGGGTTGACGCGTACAACGAGACGAGGCCGTTCACGATGCGCGACCTGACGCGCAACACCTCGACCACCGTGCCGCTGTCGCGCACGATGCACGAGCAGATGAAGAAGATCCGCAGCTGGGCGTTCGGCCGCGCGACGCTCGCCTCGAGCGAAGCGTTCACCGAGGCCGAGCGGGCTGCTCTGGGCTGAGCGGGCACCGAGCGAGACGTGGCGGAGGACCTTCGGCGGATCGACCCCAGCGACCCCGCGATCGCGCCGCCGCAGACCGCGCACGATGACCCTCGGGTCGGGCACCTCCTGGGTCGGTCGGAGCGGCCGCTCGTGGTGCTGATCGGGTTTCCGTCCGACGAGGGTGTCCGGCGGAACGGCGGACGCCCGGGAGCGGCCGAGGGCCCGCGCGAGCTGCGACGCTGCCTCTACCGGATGACGCCCGACGCGGAGCGTCCTGGAAGGGACGCGGAGCGTCCTGGAGAGTCGGTGCGACTGTTCGAGCGGACGCGGGATCTCGGTGACGTCGTGGTGACCGGAGATCTCGAGCAGGATCAGGAACGGCTCGGCAGGGTGGTGGCCGCGGAGCTGGCGCTTGGACGCGTGCCGGTGATCCTGGGCGGCGGGCACGAGGTCGCGTACGGACACTTCCTCGGCCATACCGGCACCGGCCGCTCGGCCGGCTCTCTCGAGGTCATCAACTGGGACGCTCACCCGGACGTGCGTGAGTTGCCCGGCGGCATGGCGACCAGCGGGTCGCCGTTCCGCCAGGCCGTCGAGCATCCTGACCGGGCTTGTCGACGCTACCGTGTCTACGGGTTACAGCGTCACGCGGTCGCTGCCGCGCATGTCCGGTGGATCGAGGAGCGGGGTGGAACGGCCGTCTTCAGCGACCGGGTCGATCGCGATGCCGTTGCTGGCGCCTTCCGACAATGCGAGGGAGACACGCTGGTCAGCTTCGATCTAGACGCCGTCGACGCAGCGTTCGCCCCTGGCGTCAGCGCTCCCGCGACCTGTGGTCTCGAGCCGAGACTCTGGCTGGAGGCCGCCGAGGCGGCGGGAAAGTGCGATCTGGTGCGCTCGATCGACATTGCCGAGCTCAACCCGCGTCACGATCTCGACAGTCGTACCGCGCGGCTGGCCGCGCTCACGATCTGGCGATTCCTGCGCGGCTTCGCGCGCCGGCCGCAGGCGCCCGACTGAGCGCAACGGCCCTCGCTCGCGACCCGCAAGTGAGCTTCAGCGGGGCGCTGCGAGCGTGCCGTCGAGCCCCAGCTCTCCGGCGACTCCCTGCATGGATCGCAGCACGTTCTCGACGTGCTGCCAGAGCTCCAGGTTGCCGCCGAAGCACTCGCGGCTGAAATCGGCGGTAGCCTGCTCGACGTGCTCTCGATCCACGCCGGCCGCGAAGGCCCTCTCCTTCCAGCGCTTCTGGATCGACTTCAACGGCACGTCGCGCACGTCCTTGCTCGGCCTGATGAGTGCTGCCGCGCTGATCAGCCCGGTGACCTCGTCACAGGCGAGCAGGGCGAAGTCGAGCGGAGCCTGGCGCGGGACGCCGGTGCCCTCGGTGTTGTGCGACAGGATCGCCCGGATCACCGCCTCGTCGACGCCGCGCTCCCGCAGGATCGGACCGCCCGCCTTGGGATGGGCCTCGAGCGTCGGATGGATCTCCCAGTCGAAGTCGTGGAGGAGGCCAGCCAGGCCCCAGATGTCCGGGTCCTCGCCCAACCGCGTGGCGTAGTCCCGCATCGCCGCCTCGACCGCCAGCATGTGCTTGCGGAGGCTGTCGCCCTGCACGAGCTCCTGCACCAGATGCCAGCCGCTCGTCCTGTCCATGATCCGCTCGCCCTCGCAGTTCACCGGAACCCGTCCGCTGACTCGAGGTCGCGTGACGGTCGCGCGTGGATCATAGAATCCTCGCGTTTGCACCGCGCCAGACGACGATCCATCCGATGGGGCGCGACGGTACGTTGCCCGCTTCTTTCTGCCACCCAGCACCCCTGACGATTCTCGATGGTCTACTCGCGACAGGGCCGCACTCCGATCGGCCTCGGCTCCGGTCCCCCGGCACCGAGCGACGTTTGGATCTTGCTCGCGATCGTGTTCGGGACCTTCTCCGCCCAGTTCTTCACCACGGCCCTGGAGTGGCTGCGGCTGACGCCGGCGGTTTGGCAGCGACTGCTCGTGTGGCAGGCGGCAACGTACCCGTGGATCGGCGTGGGCGGCGCCTCACTCTGGATCTTGCTCGAGCTGCTGATCCTCTTCTGGTTCGCCGGCGCCGTCCGTCGCTCGCTCGGGCGCGGCCGCTTCTGGCGGCTGCTGCTCTACGTCACCATCGGTGCCGGGTTGGCTGCCATCGGCGTCGACGTGGCAATGGCTTTGCTCGGTGTCGACTCGCCCAGCGACTTCCTGCTGATGCAGGGCCAGCGGATGCTGGTGACCGTACTGGTGGCGGCCTTCGCTGTCCTCCACCGCAACGCGACCATCCTGCTCTTCTTCGTGCTGCCGATCCAGGCGCGATGGTTCTTGTGGCTCGAGCTCCTCATCGCTTTCATCGGCTTTCTCGGGACGAAGGATCTCCCTGGATTTCTCGGAATCTGTGCTGCGGTCGGCCTCACAGTGGCCTTGCTGCAGCCCGACGTCTGGCGCGGCGGTCCCTTCCGTGGTCTTCGCCAGCGGTGGGATCGCTTCCGGGTCCAGCGTCGGTTGGGGCATCGCCGGCGGAAGGCGGGTCTTCGCCTGGTACGTCCCGGCGCCAAGGGCGAGCCGCCGAGCGGAGGGTGGATCCATTGAGCTTCGCCCAGAGGCTCCAGTCGCAGTGGTGGAGGCCTGTTTGAGTCGGCCACCAGAGCATGTCGAGCGCGCTTTGCGGCTGTTCGACCCTGAGCTGCGCCGGCGCCTGGTAGAGCTGCGGCGCGACATCCATCGGCATCCGGAGCTGTCGTGGCAGGAGGAGAGGACAGCAGCGCGGCTCCAGGCCGAGCTCGAGCGCCTGGCGCCCGCCGCGCTCGCACGCTGCGCCGCCACCGGCGTGATCGCCCGGATCCAGGGCCGCAACGCGCGGGCACCAGTGGTCGCGGTGCGTGGCGACATCGATGCCTTGCCCATCGGCGAGCGAACGGGTCTGCCTTATGCCTCCGTCCATCCTGGAGTGATGCACGCCTGCGGCCACGACGTGCACGCCACGTGGGCCGTCGGGGCAGCCTGTCTGCTGCGGCAGGAGCCTGCTGCAGGGGACGTGGTGGTGGTGCTGCAGCCGGCGGAGGAGGTTGGGGAGGGCGCGAAGGCAGTGCTGGCGTCTGGGGTGCTCGACGAGGCGCGCGCGATATTCGGTGCCCACGTCGATCGGCGCTTCTCGGTAGGTGAAGTGGTGGCTCAGGAAGGTGCCTTGGCGGCGGCCGCGGATGACTTCACCGTCGAGGTGCGCGGGTTGGGCGGTCATGCGGCGCGCCCTCACTTGTGTCGCGATCCGCTGGTGGCGGCTGCCGAGATGGTGACCGCGCTCCAGACCTTGGTCTCGAGGCGGATCGATCCTGGCGCGGCGGCGGTGCTGACGGTAGGAACCTTCGCTGCCGGGAGCGCGCCGAACGTGATCCCCGAGGCGGCGAGACTGTCCGGCACCCTACGCTCACTCGACCCAGGTGTGAGATCTCGCTTGGCGGAGGAGCTGCGGCGGGTGGTGCGGGGAGTGGCCGATGCCCACCACGTCGAGGCAGACGTCGACGTGCGCCTCGGCAGCCCTCCGCTATGGAACTCGCAGCGGGCGGTTGGCTGGGCCACCGCCGCGATCGAGGACCTGCTCGGGAAGGGCTCGCTCGTTCCGCTCGGGCCGGCCAACATGGGCGGTGAGGACTTTGCGTGCTACCTGGAGCGAATCGAGGGCTGCTTCCTGCGGATCGGCGCCCGCGAGGAAGGGGGCGAGCCGACCGGCGCACACCAGCCGACCTTCCACGCCGCGGAGGAGGCGATCTTCGTGGGAGCAGCCGTGCTGGCAGCGACTGCTCGCCGCGCCTCCGCCGAGCTCGCGGCGATCGGGTGATCGCCGAGCCTAGGGCGCCGCCCGAGTGAAAAAAAAGAGGGGCACCTGCCTGCGACGCGAACCGGCAGCCGCTTGTGGCGGCGCCGAGGCTCGGGTCGGGGAGGTGCCCCATGCCCGCGGCGACGCTAGCACAGGTGCAGCCGCGGAGCTCGTGCAGACGAGCTACAGAGCGCTACACTGGCGCGGATGCAGAGCGCCGGAGGGGTGGAGCGGTGAGCGATCGGAAGTACCGTCAACGCGGATACCAGGACGACGATCGAGATCGCGCGCCGAGTCGCACGGTTCCGACACCGCCGCAGTCGGAGCGCGAGACTCCTCGCGGCAGAGGCCTCGGCCGGCCCGAGCGCGAAGTGTTCCGCTGCCGAGATTGCGGGCAGGCCGCGAACCCCGCCGAGGTCGAGCTCGATTCGATCTGCACGCGGTGTCGGGCTGCATTACATGCGTGCGTGAACTGTCGTTCGTTCGACCCGAGCGCTCGCTGGGAGTGCCGGGCCGAGGTCGAGGCGCCGGTGCGGAGCAAGACGAAGCCCAACCAGTGCGCGCTGTTCGCCGCCAAGGTAGTGCTCGAGATGGGCGCCACAGAGCGGGAGGACGACCCGCGTGCCGCCTTCGAAGCGCTGTTCCGCTGAGCTCTGAGCCCCCTTGCGGGCCGCCCCGTGCGGGCCCCCCCTTGTGGGCCGCAACGGCCCGAGCCGAGACACGCTCAGCCGCTGACGGTGCTCGGCAGGCCTGGAATCCAAGTCGGCCGAGCGCGTGACGCAAGCCTGGTGAGCTCCTGGTCGCGCTGTGAACCGGAGGTTGTCGCATCGGACGGGGAGTCGGATGCCGCCTCGATCTCGTCTCGCTCCTCTTGGCCCTCGGGGAACGAACCTTCCAGCGGCTCTGGCGCCGGGCTCGCGGTGGCGCCCGCGCGCAACAGCAGCTCGTCCGCGAGCAGCTCGTAGGAGCGCGCTGCGGTCGAGTGGCTGTCGTACTGGAAGATGGTCTTGCCGTATGCCGGCGCCTCGGCGATCCGTACGTTGACCCGGATCTCGATGGCAAAGAGACGGGCGCCGAACTCCGCGCGGAGTGTCTCGACGGTCTGCTTCGCCAGCCGGGTGCGGTAGTCGACCATCGTCACCAGCAGACCGAGACAACGGCAGTTACGACCGTTGCGGAACGCCAGGCGTTCGATCGCGCGGAGCATGTTGTCGACGCCGTCGAGCGCCAGGAAGTGCGGCGTCACCGGCATCACGAAGCCGTCCGAGGCCACGATCGCGAGCGACGGCAACAGCCCTAGGGCGGGCGGGCAATCGAAGAAGACGAAGTCGTAGGCGTCGTCGATGCCTTCGAGGCGTCGGCGCAGGAGCTGCTCCCGGTCGCGCAGAGGCGCGGTGTCACGGTCCACCGAGGCCAGGTCGGCAGAGCTGGTCAGGAGCGTCAGGTTCGGAACGTTGGTTGGCCGAAGCGCCTCCGCAGCCGTAGTGCCGCCGGCGAGGACGTCGGCGACCGAAGGAGCCAGCTCCGAGCGGGGGACGCCAAGCCAGGCGGACGAGGATGCCTGCGGGTCGAGGTCGGCGAGTAGGACGCGTTTGCCGCGGCCCGCGAGGGCCGCGGCGAGGCTCACCGCGGTCGTGGTCTTGCCCACGCCGCCCTTCTTGCTGACGACGGCAATCTTCATGCTCGACTTGCCTCCCCGCCTGCGGCTCTTCGAGGGAGTCCGACAGCGCCCGTGTGAGGGCCGACTCCGCGCGGCTCGCGTCTGTGCTCCGCCTGGGCGCGTCACCTCGGGTCACGAGAAGCCCCAAAGTACCACATGATCAGCAGCTTAGGAAGGCGAGGCGAGCTCCGGCGCGGGCCTTCGGCGACTCAGAGGCCGGCCGCCACCGCCGTCGTCCATGGGCGGCCCATGGACGACGGCTAGAAAGCGAAGATGAAACCGACTGCGACGTGCCCCTGGGTGATGCCGTTGTCGTCGCCACGGCAGCAGAAGAGGTCCTCGTCGTCTTCCGGAAGGGTGATCACCAGCAGGCGCCCTTCCAGGCGCAAGCCGAAGTGGGGCGTGAAGAACGTCTTGATGCCGCCACCGAAGTTGAAGGCGAACCGGGTTTCGCTGTCGAGCTCCGGGAGGTCCGGGTTCATGCGCGCGAGGCCAATGCCCGCCGAGAAGAATGGCTTGAGCTGTCCGCGCCAACCCTGCCAGAGCAGTCCGGCCTGGAGGTGGTCAATTTCGATGTCGCTGAGCTCGAAACGAGGCCCGAAGAGACCTTCGTCGATCGAGAGGGTGGTCGGCTGGCGGAAGATGATGGCCTCGACCTGGAAGGATCGGCTGATCGGGAAGTCCGCGATGACGCCGTACGACACGCCGTCTTCCAGCTCGAACCTCACTCGGCCGAACTCGAAATCGAAGACATCGAAGTTGCCACCGAAGTCGTAGCCGAGGAAGGGTGTGATCTCGATCGACGGTTGGTCCTGCGACCACGCTGGCGAGGCGCCGAGCAAGGCGAGGCCGGCCAGGACGACGAGCGCAGATCGATGGGTGTTGCGAAGTGACATGGGTTGGTTCCTGGGGTTCCTGGTTTGGAAGAGTCGAAGGCACGCCGCCGAGCCTTGGCATGCATCGAGATGTCGAAGAGAAGTTGAAAGCAAGCGCGGTACCAGGTGTCGGTCGGCGGCGGAGCAGGCGAGGCAAGACCAGCTGGCTTGGCAGCCCCGGAGCGGCCCCGGAATAGAGATCACGAGAAGCGTGTCCGGGAGAGGACGCAATCGTCCTCGAATCGGGGTCGGCGTGTGCGCCCGTGGATTCACGCCGAGTAGAGTTCGGGCTGCGGTGAAAGTCTTCCTGACCAGCCTCGGCTGCAAGCTGAACCAGGGCGAGACCGATGGCATCGCGCGGCGGCTGGCGCAAGACGGGCACCAGGTGGTGCGGCGTCTGGAGGAGGCCGACCTCCACGTCGTCAACACCTGCACGGTCACCCACAACGCCGCCCG
>DATLFI010000289.1:0-18398 GCA_035524895.1 Thermoanaerobaculia bacterium
GACCGATGTCGTTCGAGCCAACGCCGGCCGCCAGCGAGACGATGTACAGCAGCTCGCGATCGAGTCGGTCGGCGCCGAGGGCGAGGTAGATCTTCCCTTCGGCATCATGCCAGTACAGGTCGAAGAAGCCGGGCATGTGCAGGGCGCCGGTCGTCAGCTCGGCGAAGGACTTCCCCGCTGGTGCGGGTTGCGCCGTGGTCTCTGCCGGCGCAGGCTGTTGCCGTGCGCGGGCGCGACGAGACTGTGCGTCGGCGACGGTGGCCGGCAGCCACGTGACCACGAAGGCGGCGGCGAGCATGACGAGCGGGAACGTTCGATTCATGAGCGTGAGCTTCTCCAGCGGCGGGAACGGCGCGATGGGGACGAATGGCGAAGGTCCAGTCTAGCCGGGGCTGGCGGACGGTCTGCTGCCGCCGACGCGACGAACCGGTGAGCGGTTCATCACCCCCTGCGACAGACTTCGAGGAGGTCGGCGCTGTAGCGACCGACCAGGGCCGGGCCCATGCCGCGGACCGCGAGCAGCTCGTCCTCGGTCTGCGGGCGCGCGGCGGCGACCGCGAGAAGAGTGCGGTCGGGGAAGATGCGGAAGGCAGGCACGCGACGGCGACGCGCCTCCTTGACTCGCCAGGCACGGAGCGCCTCGACGAGGGCAGGCGGCGGAGCGGTCGGCGGTGTTGCGTCTCTCCGCGCGGTTGCCCCGCCACGCCCGCCGGCTTCGGACGCGCGACGCGCAGCCGCCTTTCGCGCGCGCGGTTTGCGACCTGGCACCGCGCTCACCCCGCCCTCGATACCTGCCGCGAGCCTCACCTCCGCGACTACCTCCGGCCCGGCACGCCGTCCCGCCGGCGTCAGCCGCACGCGCTGGAAGCGGATCTCGCGACCGTCCTTGGTGAACGAGTCCTGCTCCACCACGACGAGTCCGGCGCGCGCCAGGCCGCCGAGAAGCTCCTCGAGCTCGCCACGGTCGACATCGCCGCGCACCTCCGCCACCGCGCGGTGGAGCTGCCCGGCCGACGCACCGTCGCGCCGGCGCAGCGCGTGCAGCACGAGCTCGAGCGCCTGCTGCTCCTCCGCGTTCGGACCGCGCCAGCGGCGAGCTACGGCATGCTCGGGCGCGCACACGTCGCAGAGCCCGCAGGGCTCCCCGGTGTCGTCCTGGTCACCGAAGTGGCGGATCACGTGCAGCATCCGACAGGAGTGGCCGTCGGCGAAGCGGACCATGTCGGCGAGCTGCTCGAGCTTGAAGGCGCGCTGCGCGACGTACGGCTCCCGCCAGCCCGGGCCCCCGCGCGAAACGCGCTGCTCGGCGTCGACGCGCGCACCGCCGTGCGTCCAGAGCTTGTCGAGCGTGCTCTCGAAGATCTCGGCGTCGAGCCGCGCGCGCTTGCGCACGACCTCTCCGGGCTCCGGCTGGTCGCCGAGCGCGCGGAACACCGCGGCGAGCTCCTCGGGCTCGGGATAGTCGCGCTGGTGGAAGAACTCGTGGGTGCGGCGGTCGGCCCACGAGTAGAGCAGCACCGCGCGCGCCGGCTCGCCGTCCCGGCCAGCGCGGCCGATCTCCTGGTAGTAGCCCTCGAGGCTCCCTGGCAGACCGGTGTGGACGACGGTACGCACGTCCGGCTTGTCGATACCCATGCCGAACGCGATGGTCGCGACCACCACGTCGAGCGCGCCGCCGAGGAACGCGGATTGCGTGTCGTCGCGCAGCCGCGCCGCGAGCCCGGCGTGGTAGGGCGCGGCCTTGGTGTGACCGGCGAGCAGGGCCGCGAGCGTCTCGGCCTCTTTGCGCGTGGGCGCGTAGACGATCGCCGGCCTGCGCGCGGGATCCGACAGCAGAGCCAGTACCGCCGACGAGCGCGCGGACGGTCGCAGCTCCGCCACCTCGATCGCCAGGTTGGTGCGCCGGAATCCGTGGATGAACTGCCGCGGCTGCTGCAGGCCGAGCTGCTCGGCGATGTCGGCCTGCACCCGCGGTGTCGCGGTGGCGGTGAGCGCGATCACCGGCGCAGGACGAAGCGCCGGAAGCCGCTCCCCCAGGAGGCGGTAGTCGGGACGGAAGTCGTGGCCCCACTGGGAGATGCAGTGCGCCTCGTCGATGGCCACCAGCACCGGCGGCCGCCGCGCCAGGAGCTCGGGGAAGCCCGGCACACGCAGCCTCTCGGGTGCGATGAAGAAGTAGTCGAGCCGGCCCTCGAGGTACTCGCGACACGCTATGCGGGCGGCCTCGCGGCCTCGTCCCGAGTGGATGCGCTCGGCGCGCAGGCCCAGCGCTTGGAGCTTGTGGACTTGGTCCTCCATCAGCGCGATGAGCGGCGACACGACCACCGTGGTGCCGCCGCGAGCCAGCCCGGGGAGCTGGTAGCACAGGGACTTGCCGGCGCCGGTCGGCATGACCAGCAACCCGTCGTGGCCCTCGATCAGCGCGCGACAGACCTGCTCCTGGAACGGGCGGAACGACTCGAAGCCGAAGATCTCGCGTAGCAGGGCGCGCGCATCGGAGGGGCGGACCGGCGCGGTGGTGGCGGCCCCGCTCTGGGGTGCGCCGGCCCACAACGAGCTCTGGGACGAGCCACGAGGAGCGCCGCCAGCCGCGGCCGGCACGGCGGTAGCGGTCCTTCGTTCGGCGGACGCCGCGCCCAGGGTCGCGCCCAAGGTCGCGCCGACGACGTCGGTCACGTACCGCTCGATCTCCTCCAGGTAGGCAGTGAGGGCGCCGCGCCCACGCTCGATCGCGCGCAGTTTGGCCTCCCACTCTCCGGTCAGGGCCGGGCTCTTGACGCTCGGATGCACGAGGTCGATCAGCCGCCGTCCCCGCTCGGTCGAGACCAGCTTCCGCTGCTCTCTCGACGCGTAGCCGCGACGGATCAGCGTCTCGAGGATCTCCGCGCGGGTGGCAGGCGTGCCGAGCCCGCGCTCCTTCATCGCGTCCGAGAGCTCCCGATCGTCGAGCCCGCGCCCCGCGGTTTCCATCGCCGTCAACAGAGTGCCTTCGGTGAAGCGTGGCGGCGGACGCGTGCGCCGCTCCTCGGCCAGAGCTTCCACCACGGCGACTTGCTGTCCGCCTGCTAGGTCGGGCAACGCCTGCTGGTCGATCGGCGACGCGCCCTCGCCAGCAGCCCCACCGCTGTCTCCGCCCTCCTCGTTGGCATCGCCGCCGCGACGCCGCTGGAGCTCGAGCGCCTTCCAGCCGATCCTCGTGGTGGTAGTCCCGCGGCTTCGAAAGCGATCCGGTGGGTGCGCCGGGCCCACGGCCGTGATCACGGTCGTGGTCGCGCCCTGCCAGTCGCCCTGCCACATCATCAAGAAACGACGACAGACCAGGTCGTAGACGCGCCGCTCGTCGCCGTCCAGCCGCTCGAGCTCGGGCACCCGCGGCGTCGGCACGATGGCGTGGTGGTCGGTGACCTTGCGGTCGTCGACGAAGCGCCTCCCGGGCGGACTGTGCCCTGTACCGGGCGCCAGGAGCTCCTCGTACGGCGCGCGCACGGCCTGGACCACCTCGCCTAGGCCGGAGGCCACCGCCGTGGAGAGATGCCGGCTGTCGGTGCGAGGGTAGGTCAGCAGCTTCCAGCGTTCGTAGAGCGACTGGGCGATGTCGAGGGTGCGCTTCGCCGAGAAGCCGAACAGCCGGTTGGCGTGGCGCTGGAGCTCGGTCAGGTCGTAGAGCAGCGGCGCCGGCTGGCTCCGCCGCTCGCGCTGCACCGTTTCGACCTGGCCCGCGCCGGCCGCAACCCGCCGCGCGATCCCCTCAGCCTCGGCCCTGGCGCGCGCGGCCTGCTCGGTGTCTTCCGGGGACCCATCGGGCCGCAGCGCCCCCAGCGGGAAGCGCCTCGCGTCGCCGCGAGGAGCCGGGTCGAGCAGCACGCCGCGGTAGCGCGCGGTGGTCGAGGCGGGATCGAGCGCTGGGAAGGGATGGATGGCGGCGTCGAAGGTGGCGACGACCTCGAGGTAGCCCGCCGGCACGAACGCCTCGATGGCGCGATCGCGCTCGACCAACATGGCCAACGTGGGCGTCTGGACGCGCCCTACCGAGAAGGTCTCGTCGTGGGCCAGCGAGACCGCGCGCGAGAAGTTCATGCCGACCAGCCAGTCGGCGCGGCTGCGGCCGCGGGCAGCGTCGGCGAGCGGATCGAGCTCGGCGCCAGGTCGCAGGCGCGCGAACCCCTCGCGGATCGCCTCGGGGGTGAGCGACGAGATCCATAGCCGGCGCACCGGCTTGCGGCACCCGCACTTGTCGTACAGATACCGGAAGATCAGCTCGCCTTCGCGGCCGGCGTCGGTGGCGCATACCACCTCGCGTACCCCGCGGTCGGCCAGCACGGCGCGCACGACCTCGAACTGGTTGCGCGTCGACTCCTCCACCTCGAGCGGCCAGCTTCGCGGCAGCATCGGCAGGTGGTCGCGCCGCCACCGCTTCCAGTCGGGCTCGATCTCGTGCGGCTCCGGCAGGCGCACCAGATGGCCGATCGCCCAGGTCACCACGAAGCCGTTGCCGCGGAACAGCCCCTCACCTCGCTCGCGCGCCTCCAGCACCCGCGCGAGGTCGCGCGCGACGGAGGGCTTCTCGGCGATGACGGCGGTAGTCATGACGGGACACGGGAGGGGTCGCTCGCGCAGCCGCATCCTCCTCCCACAGAGACGGATTCTGTCGCGCTCGGCGTTCGCTGGGATCGCGCTACGATCGCAGAATGGTGCAAAGAAGGCCTGGGACCAACCCGACGGTTTCGAGCGGCCTTGGGCCCGGCCGGGCCGGACGGTCACGAAGGCGCCCGTGGCTCGGGCTACTCCTGGTCAGCGCGGCGCTCGCGGGCTGCACGCCCCCGCGCACTCTCGAGCTGACGTTGCTGCACACCACCGACGGCCATGCGCGCTTCCTCGAGATCGATGCGCGAGGAACCACCTGCAAGCCCGAGGATGCGGCTGTCGGACGATGCTTCGGCGGGGCGGCGCGGCGGGCCACCGCGGTGGCGCAGGTGCGCGCCGAGGTGCCCGAGGCGCTGTTGCTCGACGCGGGCGACCAGTTCCAGGGCACGCTGTTCTACAACCGCTTCCGCGGCGAGCCGATCGCGGCCGTGATGAATCAGCTCGGCTACGACGCGATGGTGGTCGGCAACCACGAGTTCGACGACGGTCCGCCCGTGCTCGCCGAGTTCGCGCGCTCGATCCTCTTCCCGCTGCTGGCGACCAACGTCGACTCCTCGAACGAGCCGCAGCTATCGGCGCTGCTCCAGCAAAGCGCCGTGCTGGAGGTACAGGGCCACCGAATCGGTGTCGTAGGCGTGATCACCGAGGAGACCCCGTCGCTCGCGAGCCCTGGGGAGAACCTCCGCTTCCTGCCCATCGAGGAGTCGTTGCGCAACGCGGTCGAGCGCTTCGAGGCCGACGGCATCGACGTCGTGATCGCGCTCTCACACGCGGGCTTCCAACGCGACCGCGAGATCGCAGCCGCGGTCGCCGGCGTCGACGTCATCATCGGCGGACACACCAACACGCTGTTGTCGAACAGCGCCGATGGCGCCGAGGGACCCTACCCTCTGGTAGTCGAGAGCCCACGCGGGGAACCGGTGCTCGTGGTGACCGCCTACGCCTACGGCAAGTACCTGGGCCGCCTCGACGTGGTGTTCGACCGCGGAGTCGCCTCCGCGTGGCGCGGTGAGCCGATCCTGCTCGACGCGACGATCGAGCCCGACTCACAGGTCACGGCCTTGCTCGAGCCCTACGCGGTCGCTCTCGAGGGCTACGCCAACGAGGTGATCGGCGTGGCCGCGGAGCGCCTCGAGGGAGAAACCTCGGCGTGCCGTTTCCGCGAGTGTGCGATGGGCAACCTCATCGCCGACGCGCTACTGGAGCACGGCGCGCAACACGGAGTGGAGGTCGCGCTGCAGAACGGCGGGGGCATCCGCTCGAGCATCGCGGAGGGTCCGATCACGGTCGGCGAGGTCCTGGAGGTCCTGCCTTTCGGCAACGCCATGAGCACGTTCGGGTTGCGCGGAGCCGATCTGCTGGAGGTCCTCGAGCACGGAGTGTCCCAGGCCGACGATCCCGCCAACGGCAGCACCGGGCGCTTCCTCCAGGTCGCCGGGCTCCACTACTCGTTCACCCTCGGGCGGCCCGTCGGCCAGCGCATCCTGAGCGCCGCGGTGACCACACCGCGCGGCGGCTTCGCGCCGGTCGACACCGAGCGAACGTACCGGGTCGTGATCAACGACTTCAATCGAACAGGCGGCGACGGCTTCGACGTCCTGCGCGACCGTGCGATCGACCCGTACGACGACGGACCGATCCTTGCCGACCTGGTGATCGCCTACCTGTCGCGGCACAGCCCGGTCAGCCCACGGCTCGAAGGGAGAGTGCGCGAGCTGCCGGCGCCCTGACCGGCCCTGCTAGCAGCCCGTGGTGAAACCCGCGTGAGGCTGCGCGCGGGGATCTGCGGCCGCTGGCAAGGCGTGGCCGACGAACGCGATGCGGTGACATCGTGCAGGAGGCCTAACGCAGTCGGGGTCACGAAACCCCCGCGCCCCAAGGGTGGGTGCAAGCAAGCTGCCCCGGGCAGCTTGCCGGCACCGACGTCGCCGCTGCGCGGCTCTGGTAGGGGGCGGCGTGGGGCCGTCTGCGGCGTTGCGCTCGCTCAGCGATGGACCCAGCATCGCCACCGCTCCCGCGCCTTGCATACGGCCCCACGGCGCTCCCAACGCAGCCCACGGGGGTTCCACCACGGGCTGCTAGCCTCGGCCCGTGCCCAAGCGTCGCGACCTCGTCATAGTCTCCAATCGACTGCCGGTCCACCGCGTGGAACGGGACGGCAAGGCGAGCTGGGAGATCAGCCCCGGCGGACTGGTCTCGGCCCTCACGCCCGTCCTAGCCGAGCGCGACTGCACCTGGATCGGTTGGTCCGGTGACGCCGGCGAGGCGCCCGAGCCGTTCGGGCTCGAGCGCATCCACAACGTGCCTGTTGCCCTCTCGAAGGACGACATAGAAAACTACTACGAGGGCTTCTCGAACCGGACGTTGTGGCCGCTCTACCACGACGCCGTGCGGCCTCCCCAGTACCACCGCCACTGGTGGCGCCCGTACGTCGAGGTCAACCGGCGCTTCGCCGCTGCGGCCGCGGCGCATGCCAAACGCGGTGGCACGGTATGGGTGCACGACTACCACCTGCAGCTCGTGCCGCGGATGCTGCGCGCGAGCCGGCCGGACCTGCGAATCGGGTACTTCCTCCACATCCCCTTTCCGCCCGCCGAGCTGTTCGCGCAGCTCCCCTGGCGGGGCCCGCTCCTCGACGGGCTTCTCGGAGCCGACGTCGTGGGCTTCCAGACCCGAGGCGGCGCGCGCAACTTCGCAGCGCTCGCGCGACGCCACGCCGGCGCCTCGGCCTCCGGCCACCGCTTGCTCGCCGCCGATGGACACACCACCCTGGTGAAGGCGTTCCCGGTCTCGATCGACGTCGATCACTGGGAGGCGCTGGCGCGCCGACCCGACCTGCAAGAACGCGCGCGCCAACTGCGCGAGCGCATCGGCTCGCCGAGACGCCTGCTTCTGGGTGTCGACCGACTCGACTACACCAAGGGCATCGACATTCGACTCCGCGCCTTCGGCGAGCTGTTGGCGCGCGACCGCGGCAAGCATCGTGACTGCAAGCTGGTGCAACTCGCGGTGCCGAGCCGGGAGCGGGTCGAGGAGTACGCCGAGCTGCGCACGACGGTCGAGCAGCTCGTGGGCCGCATCAACGGCGACTTCGAGGAGCTCGGCTCGCCGCCGGTGCACTACCTGCACCGGAGCCTCCCTGCGGAGGAGCTGGTCGCGGGATACCTCGCGGCCGACGTCCTGGTGGTGACCCCGCTGCGCGATGGCATGAACCTGGTGGCCAAGGAGTACGTGGCCTGCCGCGTCGACGACGATGGGGTGCTGGTGCTCAGCGAGTTCACCGGGGCCGCGCACCAGTTCAACGCAGCGCTCCGCGTGAACCCGCACGACATCGACGGTCTGGTCGAAGCCCTCGATCGCGCGCTCGAGATGCCGCTGGCGGAGGCGCGCCGCCGGATGAGGAAGCTGCGACGTACCCTGCGCGCCCACGATGTCCACCGCTGGGGTCGCGAGTTTCTCGAGGCGCTGGCGGCGTGATCGAGCAGGACCTCGACACCAGCCTCGAGCGGCTCGCCCGAACGCCGGTGCTGCTGGTGGCCTCGGACTACGACGGCACGCTCGCGCCCATCGTCGAGGACCCGGCGGCGGCGACGCCGCTCCGCGAGGCGATGGTCGCCCTGCGCCTGCTGGCCGAGCTGCCGAGCACGCACGTTGCGGTCATCTCGGGGCGGTCGCTGGCGGACCTAGCCGAGCTCTCCGGGTTGGGGCCGCCTCTCCACCTGGTGGGAAGCCACGGCAGCGAGTTCGACGCCGGCTTCGCCGAGTCGCTGTCACCAGCCGCTGTCGCACTGCGCGAGCGGATCCGTGGCGAGCTCGAGTCGATTGCGAGCGAGGGACCCGGGCTGCACCTAGAGCAAAAGCCAGCCAGCCTGGCGCTCCACTTCCGCCGCGCAAGCCCCGCTGTCGGCGAGCGCGCTCTCGAGGCGGTGACCCGGGGCCCTGGCGCTATCCCAGACGTCACGGTCAAACACGGCAAGCAGGTTGTAGAGCTGGGCGTCGTGAGCACGGACAAGGGCCAGGCGCTACGTACAGTGCGGCAGCGGCTCGGTGCGACCGCGGTGCTGTTCCTCGGGGACGACGCGACCGACGAGGACGTGTTCGTGGCGCTGGCCGGGCCCGACCTCGGGGTCAAGGTGGGCGACGGCGACAGCGCCGCCCGTCTTCGCGTTGCCGACCCGACGGCGGTCGCGCAGGCGCTGGCGCGCCTTGCCACGCTGCGCGCCGACTGGCTCACCGGCGAGGGTGCCACGCCAATCGAGCGCCACTCCCTGCTCTCCGACCTGCGCACCGCAGCGCTGGTCGACGACGAGGCGCGCGTCACCTGGCTCTGCCTGCCTCGAATCGACTCGCCGGCGCTCTTCGCCGAGCTGCTCGGCGGGCCGTCGGCCGGCTATTTCGCGGTGCGGCCGATCGACGGTGGTACCCCGCGGCAGGCCTACCTGGGCGACACCCTGCTGCTCGAGAGCCGCTGGCCCGACCTGCGCGTGGTCGACTTCCTAGACTGCTCGCACGGGCGGCCTGGGCACCGCGCGGGCCGTAGCGACCTGGTGCGCGTGCTCGAAGGACGCGGGCGCGCGGTGATCGAGCTGGCACCGCGCCTCGACTTCGGGCGGGTACCGACCCGCATCGAAGTTCGCGAAGGTGGTCTAGCCGTGCTCGAGGCGCCCGATCCCTTGGTGCTGCGCGCGCCCGGGCTGCGCTGGGAGCTGATCGAGCGCGGAGGGCACCACACCGCGCGCGCGGTCGTCGATCTCGACCGCGCCGAGTCGGGACGCGTCGAGCTGGTGCTGTGCTGGGGCGCGGGCAGCCTGCGCGGCGGCGACTCGGTCGCCGCGCGCGAGGCGGAATCGTCGCGCTTCTGGTCGACCTGGGCGGAGCCTCTCGTCGCGCCGCCGCTGCACCGTGACCTGGTAGTGCGGAGCGCGCTGCTGCTGCGCGGGCTCTGCCACGGACCGACCGGCGCGCTGGTCGCCGCGGCAACCACCAGCCTGCCGGAGAGCCTCGAGGGCGTGCGGAACTGGGACTACCGCTACTGCTGGCCGCGCGATGCGGCGCTGGCGGCCGCGGCGCTGCTCGATCTCGGCAGCAGCAACGAGGCCATGGCGCTCCTCGAATGGCTCACCAGCGTGGTCGAGAGCTGCGAGTCGCCGGAGCGGCTGCGACCGCTCTACACCGTCGCGGGCAGCGAGCTCGGGCCCGAGGCCGAGATCCGCGAGCTCCCGGGCTACCGAGGCAGCCGGCCGGTACGCGTCGGTAACGCGGCGGCGGGTCAGGTGCAGCTCGACATCTTCGGGCCGATCGTCGACCTCGTGGCCCGGCTCGCCGAAGCGGGCGCGCCACTTCGCGCTGGACACTGGCGCCTGGTCGAGTCCATGGTCGAGGCGGTGTCGCGCCGCTGGGAGGAGCCCGACCACGGTATCTGGGAGGTGCGCCGTCCCCAGCGGCACCACGTGCACTCCAAAGTCATGTGCTGGATGGCGCTCGATCGCGCGAGCTTGCTCGAGGAGCGCTTCCTCGATCGCCAGCGTCCGGAGTGGACCGAGCTGCGCGACCGCATCGCCGACGACGTCTTGACGCGCGGGTACAAACACACGCGCCACGCCTTCACCAGCGCCTACGACGGGGACGACCTCGACGCGGCAGCGCTGTGGCTCGGTCTCAGCGGCCTCCTGCCCGGTAACGATCCGCGCTTCGTCGGAACCGTCGAGGCGGTCGAGCGTGAGCTGCGGGAGGGTCCGACGGTATTCAGGTATCGCGAGGACGATGGCCTGCCGGGCCACGAAGGCGGCTTCCACCTGTGCGCCTCTTGGCTGATCGATGCCTACCTCCTGGTCGGACGCCATGGCGCAGCGCTCGAGCTGTTCGAGCAGCTGTGCGCCTGCGCGGGCCCCACGGGTCTACTGGCCGAACAGATCGACCCGAGTACCGCCACCGCGCTGGGCAACGTCCCGCAGGCCTATTCGCACCTCGGCCTCATCGGCAACGCGGTGAAGCTGGCGCGGTTCCGGTAGACGCTGCGATCCGGTGAATCGTAGAAGGCGGCTCTCCGCTCAGGTGGACCGCACCCATTGCCAAGCGAGAATGAGCGCCGGGATCAGGAGCCAGAGCAGTCCCTTCACCAGGAAGAAGAGGAAGCCTATGGTTCCGATGCGCTTCCCCCAGCGCGCCGTTCGGTTGCTCGAGGTCTCGGCTCCGGGCGGGCCCGAGGAGGCTTCATGGCTTCCAGCCGCGGCAGCGACTCCTGGGGATCCCCGCTTCGGGGCCTCGTCGGGGGCTGCTGGTCGCGCCATGTTCGCTCGCCTGGGGCGGAGGTCCACCGCGTCAGTTTCTGTCAACGGCTGGCGCTGGTCAAGCCGCGAGACAGAACCTACGATCGCGGCTGCCGCGGACCCAGGAGCCTTCGATCCTGTAGTCTTCGCCGGGTTACTTGATCGCGCACCATCGGGCTTTGGCGGGCCACGCAGACCGCGTTGTCCCGCAGCCTTGGACCGGTCCCGGACCGAGCCACCGGAGAAGAGACGATGCCGAGAGCGTTGTGCCCCATCCCCCGCGCCTGGCGCGTCGCCGGCACGGTGCCGCTCCTCGTGCTGTTGGCGAGCAGTCTGGCGGCGCAGGCGCCCGTACGCGCGTTTCGCGGCGCCCAACTCCACCCGATCGCGGGCCCGCCGATCGAACAGGGCGTGCTGGTGGTCGAGGGGGGGCGGATCCTCGCGGTAGGAGGTAGCTCCACCACCATCCCTCGGGGTGCGGAAGTCATCGACGTGGGCGGCAAGGTGATCCTGCCCGGGTTGGTCGACACCCACTCGCATCTCGGATCGGTCTCGGGGGGCGACCGCTCGGCGCCCCTGCATCCCGGGGTACGCGCCCTCGACTCGATCGACGTGCGCAGCGACTCGTTCTGGCGCGCCCGCGCGGGCGGGATCACGACGATCAACGTGATGCCCGGCTCGGGCCTGCTGATGAGCGGCCAGACCGTCTACATCAAGCTGCGTCGCGACCCGCGCACCATCGACGACTGGCTGTTCTGCGACGACCCGATCGGCGGCATCTGCGGCGCCATGAAGATGGCGAACGGCACCAACCCGCTCGATCCGCCGCCGCAGTCCGGGTCGCGAGCGAAGTCTGCGGCACTGGTGCGCGCGCTCTACGTGAAAGCCCAGGAGTACCAGCACAAGGTCGACGAGGCCGCGGCCGACTCGGCCAAGAAGGCTCCCCCCCGCGACCTGGAGCTCGAGGCGCTGCTCCAGGTGCTGCGCGGCGAGCGCATCGTCCAGCACCACACGCACCGGCACAACGACATCGCGACCGTGCTGCGCCTGCAGCAGGAGTTCGGGTTCCGCGTGGTGATCCAGCACGGCTCGGAGGCCTGGAAGGTCGCCGACCAGCTCGCCGCTGCCAAGGTGCCGGTGTCGATCACCTTCATCGACGCGCCCGGCGGCAAGGAGGAGGTCCTGGGCTGGCGCCTCGACGCGCCGGCGATCCTCGAGCGCGCAGGGGTCGATGTTGGCTTCAACACCGACGACTGGATCACCGACTCCCGGCTGCTGCTGCGCGCGCCGGCCCTCGCGGTGCGCTACGGCATGAGCCGCGAGAAGGCTCTCGAAGGCGTCACGCTCGCGGCCGCGCGCATGCTCGGGCTGGAGGAGCGCGTCGGCTCTCTCGAGCCCGGCAAGGACGCGGACTTCGTCGTGCTCTCCGGCGACCCGCTCTCGGTCTACACCCAGGTCGAGGAGACCTGGGTCGAGGGCGAGCGTGTGTTCGACCGCGACGACCCGGAGCACCGTCGCTTCGCCGTCGGCGGCTACCGCGTGTACCGCGACCTCGCGACCCACCACGATGTCCTCGAGTCGGAGGCGCACCAATGATCCGTCGTGCCCGCATGTCCGCTCGCCGGCTCGCTGCCGGCGCTGCAGTCCTCCTGCTCTCCGCAACTGCCGCCGCCATCGCGCAGGGTTCCGACATTGCGGTGCGCGGTGGGACCATCCACACCCTCACGGGACCGCCGATCCGCGACGGAGTGGTGCTGGTGCGCGACGGCAAGATCGCCGCGGTCGGTCCCGCGGCGAGCGTGCCCATCCCCGATGGCATCGAGGTGCTCGAGGCGGTGGTGGTGACGCCCGGTTTGATCGATGCCCATTCGACCCTCGGCCTGTCGGGCATCTACAACAGCAACGTCGGGCAGGTCCGCGACCAGGACCAGCTCGAGACGTCGGCGCCCATCCAGCCCGAGCTGCGCGCGATCGACGCCTACGATGCGCGCGAGAAGCTGATCGAGTACGCGCGCGGGTTCGGAGTGACGACGATCCACACCGGGCACGGCCCAGGCGCGCTGATCAGCGGTCAGACGATGATCGCGAAGACCCGCGGCGACTCGACCGAGGAAGCGGTCGTGGTGCCGTTCAAGATGCTCGCGTTCACCTTGGGGAACGGCTTGAGTAGGGAGTTCAAGTCTCCCGGCACCAGCGCCAAGGGCGTCGCGATGCTGCGCGAGGCGCTGCTCGAAGCCCGCCAGTACCTCGAGAAGCGCGAGACTCGGACCGCGGCCACGCAGGACGACGGCGAAGGAGATGGCGAGGGCGAGGGCGACGAGAAGGGAGGCGGCGAGGCGGCGCGCAACCTCCGCCACGAGGCGCTCGCGGCGCTGCTCCAGGGCGAGGTCACGGCGCTGGTCACCGCCCACTCCGCGCCCGAGATAGAAGCGGCGCTGCGGCTGCAGGAAGAGTTCGACTTCCCGATGGTGATCGACGGGGCGGCGGAAGCACCGCTCCTGCTCGAGGAGATCGCCGCCGCGGGCGTCGCGGTACTGCCCCATCCTCCGATGGCTCGCTTGCGGCAGGGCTCGTTCGAGACCGCGGCGAAGCTTCGCGACGCGGGCATCCCCTTCGCGCTGCAATCCGGCTTCGAGGGCTACGTGCCCAAGACGCGCGTGCTGTTGTTCGAAGCCGCCATCGCCGCGGCGAACGGGCTCGGCTTCGACGACGCCTTGGCCTCGATCACCCGCGAACCGGCACAGCTTCTCGGCATCGCCGACCGGGTCGGCACGCTGGAGGTCGGCAAGGACGGCGATCTGGCGCTGTTCGATGGCGACCCGTTCGAGTACACGAGCCACGTGTGCGCGGTGGTGATCGAGGGCGAGGTGGTGAGCCGCGAGTGCCGGTGAGGGCGACTGGAGGCAGCGGCGGATCTGCGTCGTGTGTCGCTCCTGCCCGCTACTCCCCGGAGTCCCTCGCGAACAACTCTGCGGACGGCGGCTCGGCTGACAGCCGGACCTCGTCGACCGCGAGCGTCTGGTTGTAGGTCTCCTCGTCGGACTCGACGGTGAAGGCGAAGAACACCCCCGGCGTCACCTCGCGGTAGTCGCCGTAGTAGAGGCGCGCCTCCCTGACCGCATCGTCTTCGCCGTCGTAGAAGTGCCTTATGCCGCCCACGACGCGGCCGGTGGCTTCGTCGAGGAAGTACAGGTACGGATACCCGGACCGCGGCCAGAGGCGTACAGGACGCACTGCGGCGCCCTGAAACCGGGAGACTGGCTCCAGCTCGCGTCGCGGGTAGCGACGGTAGAAGTCGGGGAAGCGGGCGAACACGTCGGCCCAGCTCAATCGCTCCCAGACCTGGTGTGCGGCGAGCTCCGTGGCAGGGTTCGAGCCGATCTGGATCCAGCCGGCCGAGCCATCCACCACGAAGAGCTGACGCACGCCGCGATGGGTGAGCTCGAGGCGAAATCGGTCGTCGCGCGCGCGCCAAAGGTGGAACGTCATCTCGCGTCCGCCGGCTGCCAGCGTGCCCACGGCCTCGAAGCCCTCGATGTTGGTCCATCCCGAACCCTGTCCGCGTGCCAGCACCGGATCCGCAGGCTGAGGAGGCCGTTCGTCCTGGCCAACCGCGACCGCGCTCGCGGCGAGCAACGCCGCAACGGCCAGGCTCGCACCTGGCACACGGGCAGAGCGGCGCCTTGTCTCGGTCCTCATCGTCCACCTCCCTGCGCTCGCAGGTCGAGGCGCACCAGCTCGCTCTCCGAGCGGAGATAGAGCTGACCGTTAGAGAGGGACGGCGCCGTCCAGGCCCTCGCTTCGAAGACCTGGTGAGCCGAGATCTCGCGGAAGGCTTCGTGGTCGAGCTCGGCCAGGACCAGTCGGCCGCGCTCCGAGAGCACGACCAGCTTGCCGTCGGCCACCAGGACCGAACCCTTGCCGAGACCCCGCGTGCGCCAGAGCTCCTTTCCGGTGGCGGCGTCGATGCAAGACAGAAACGCGTTGTCGAACCCGTAGATGTGACCGCGCCAGTACACCGAGGCATGGAAGTGGTTCTTCATCACGCGGCTCCGCCAGACCTCCGCCACCTCGAAGTGATCGCCGGACCGGCTGACCCGCACCACCGCGGCGCCGACGTCGTAGCTGGTCGACACGAAGATCTGGTCGGCAGGCAGGACGAGAGGCGTAGCCACGTTGATGTTGTTGATCACCGGCCACGGGTACGTCCACAGCTCCTCGCCCTCGGAGCTCATGCCGACCAGCCGGTCGCCCTGGAGGAACACGATCTGGCGGAGCCCGGCGAGGTCGACCGCGACCGGAGACGCGTAGCTCGGATGGCTCGAGCCCGCGCTCCAGGCGAGCGCGCCGCTCTCCGGGCGGAATGCCAGGATCGAACCCTGATCCCCGCCACCAGCCACGAACAGCAGCTCGCCGTCGACCAGGACCGACGCCGAGTAGCCCCATATCGGTAGCCGGCCGCCGTGGTCGGCGACCAGATCGCGACGCCATAGAACCGCGCCGTCGGCGCGCGCCAACGCGAACAGCTTGCCGTAGCCGCTCAGCACGAACACGCGGTCGCGCCACACCGTCGGCGACGACCGGGGACCGCTGCCGCGGTCGTCGGCGTACGCGCGGTCGAGCACCGTGCGCCACACCTCGGCTCCGTCCGAGGCACGCAGCGCGATCGCGTACTCGCGGGTCTCGCCCTCGGCGATGCCGTCGGTGGTGATGCCGTCGGCGGCCAGCGTGTACAGCATCCCGTCGGAAACCGTGATCGCGGAGAAGCCCTGCCCGATGGGGCGCCGCCAGACCTCCGGCGGACCGCCGTCGGGCCAGCGCTCGAGCAGCCCGGTCTCGCGCGAGATGCCGTCGCGGGCCGCACCGCGGAACTGGGTCCAATCGTCGACCGCACCCGCCACCGCTGCCGGGATCCAGAGCAGAAAGGTCGAGCGAGCGATCAGCGGCTGTCGTCGCAACAAGACACCGTGCACCAGTAGTCGTCTTCGCATGTCGCACGTCCTCCCAGCGCCTGGACGACGCGGAGAGGCCGCGCTGCCGAGGGGCTGCCGCATGTTGGGACCGGAGACGAGCCCGTGTCCCGAGGACGAGCGAAGGAAGGTCTCAGGGAGCGCCGAGGTTCTCGGCCACCATGAGCTGGACCTCGGCGCGATCGACACGGGCGACGTAGATCGCGGAGCCATCCGGGGTCACCGCGATCTCGGGTCGCGCCAGCTCGCCGAGGCGGGCCAGGAGCCGGGGCGACCGTCCCTCGTCGAAGGGCCGGAAGGCCAGCGCAGACTGCCTGGGGTCCGAATGGTCCTCCACGATATGGAAGACGCCTTCCCGCCCGACATCCCAGCTTCCCCAGCGCCGTGGCTCGAGGTCCGGCACCAGCGCCAGCGGTTCCCCTCCGGCCGGCGGATGCCGCCACAGGCCTGGACGTTCAGGGCGAACCACCAGCAGCGACCCGTCGGGCGCCTGCCGAGCCGAGATACCCTCGGCGACCACCTCGGCCACACCCCCGTCGAGGGACAGCCGGTGGACCTGCCAGCGCCCGTCCCGCTCGGCCGAGTAGTACACCGCGCCCCCGTCGATCGACCAGCTCGGCAGGATCTCGACCGCAGCGTCGTGGGTCAGCCGGCGCGGCACCGCAGCCCCGAGCTCCAGCACGTACAGGTCGGGCTCGCCGAGGTGGAACGCGGCATAGACGACTCGGCGGCCGTCCGGCGACCAGCGCGCCGGCGACAGCACCTGCCCGCCGTGGCGGGTGATCTGTTCGGGTCGGCCGCCGCCGGCCGCGACGCGCCACAGCTCGTGCCCGCCCGACCGGCTCGAGGTGAAGAGCAACTGGCCTCCGTCGGGCGAGGTCGCCGGCGCGAAGTCCCATCCCGACGATCGCGCCACGATCTCTCCCGGCGGCGCCTCGAGATCCGTACTCCCTGCAACGTCGCCCGGAGGGTCGAGCGGCACCCGCCAGAGCGCGATCTCGAACCGCCAATCCTCGAACGCCAGCACCGGGGCGTCGCGCGCGTGCGACGGGTGCTTGATCTTCGAGCCGGTGCCAGTCAGCCACCGAGGCTCGCCGCCGACTGTCGGGACCGACCACAGAGCGAAGCTGCCGCCGCGATCCGACGCGAACACCACGGAGCTCCCGTCGGCGCCGAAGGTCTGGCCCTCGACCGCGCGGTAGTCGGCGGTCAGACGCTGCTCGATACGCGACACGAGGTCCACCCGCCACAGGTCGGCGGCACCGCCCGGCAACACCCGCGCGAAGGCCACGGACACGCCATCCGGCGAGAACGCCGGCTCGAGGTCTCCGAGGTACGGCGGGCGCGGGTCGGTGATCCGTTCGAGCTGCAACGAGCCGAGGTCGAGCAGGTAGAGCGCCCAACGTCGAGGCGGAGCGTCGACCAGGCGGGTGATCGCCAGGAAGCGGCCGTCGGGCGAGTAGGCCATGCGCGCCGGAGCGTGCACGTCGCACGGCACCAGGCGACGCACGAGTCCGCCCGTCGCGGCCACCGTCGCCAGCCAGCAACCGTCATCGTCGATCCGTTGGAACACCAGCTCGGTGCCGTCGGGCGACCACACCGGATGGCGGTCGGCCGCGCTGCCGTCGGTCAGCTCGTGACGCGCCTCGCCGCGCAGCAGCTTGACCACCAGCCGAGAGCGGGCGGCGTCGGCCGGCGCCGCTTCGTCGGGCGACACCGCGGCAAAAGCGATGCGGGTGCCGTCCGGCGACACGGCAGGGTCGCGCTCGTCGGCGAGCGAGCCGCTCAGCGGGTAGACCCGCACGGTGGCGCGGGAGTCGCCGGTGTCGACGGCCGCCCCGCCCACCTCCGAGCGCAGCGCCAGCCCCAGGGTCAGCAGCCCCAGCACCAGGAGCGCGCCGAGCGCCGCCGGTACCAGCCGGCCGGAACCGACTCGGAGCGTGACCCGCGACGTCGCGACGACGACTCGCGACCGACTCGAATCGGTATCGGGTTGCGGTCTCGGCGCGGCCGGCTCGGCTTCGCTCGCGCGATCCAGCTCTTCGACCGCCGCGACCAGCCGATAGCCGCGCTTGCGGATGGTCTCGATCACCCGCGGCGACCGCGAGTCGTCGTCGAACAACCGGCGGAGCTCGCCGATCGCGCGCGTCACCACGTCGTCGCCTACCCAGGCGCCCTCCCACACCTGTTCCAGCAACCGCTCGCGAGTGACCACCTCACCGCCGGCGCGGGCCAGCAGCACCAGCGCCGACATGATCTTCGGCTCGACCGCCAGCGCTTCGCCGTCGCGCACCACGCGGTTGAGATCGGGCTGCACCTCGCAGCCGGCGAGTCGGAAGCGTCCGCCGTCGCTCATCCCAGCTTTCCGTTACGCCCCGACGAGCCGAGGGTTTCCCCGCGTCGTCGCCGGGTCGGTGAGGCTCCGAGCCTACGACTACGGTGACCCGTTCTCTAGCAGCCCGTGGTGAAACCCGCGTGAGGCTGCGCGCGGGGATCTGCGGCCGCTGGCAAGGCG
>DATLFI010000290.1:0-7326 GCA_035524895.1 Thermoanaerobaculia bacterium
TGTCCCGTTCGACGCCGTGCGCGCGGAGACCCGGTTGGAAGGCAAGCTCACCTTTTCGATCACGCCCTCCCATCGCCTGGTCGGGACCTACCTGGACATCGACGACGCAGAGCAGGGCAACTTCTTCGGAAACGTCCTGGACCTGGAGAGCCTGAACAACCGGGAGACCCCGCAGGAGCTCATGGTGTTCCACTACTCCGGCGTGGCCTCTTCCAACTTCTTCGTCGAAGCGCAGTACTCGGAGCGCGAATTCCTGTTCGTCGGCTCCGGCTCGAAGTTCACCGACCTGATCCGCGGCACGCTGCTGGTAGATCGTCAGGGTCGGCGCTGGAACAGCCCGACCTTCTGCGGCATCTGCCGCGACGAGGAGCGCAGCAACGAGAACCTACTGCTCAAGGCCTCGTACTTCCTGTCGCCTGCGCGAGGTGGCACCCACGACATCGTCGGCGGCTACGACACGTTCAGCGACATCCGGGCGGCCGACAACCACCAGTCGGGAAGCGATTTCCGGATCACCACCGTCGACACCATCATCACCGGCTCCGGCGCCGGGACGGTGCTCTATCCGCGCTTCACTCCCGGTGTGAGCATCATCCAGTGGAACCCGATCTTCGAGTCCACCAAGGGCACCGACTTCGCGACCAACTCGTACTTCGTCAACGACACCTGGCGTGCAACCTCGCGTCTGAGTGTCAACCTCGGGTTCCGCTACGACGACAACGACGGCGTCGACGCCGGCGGCGCCACGGTGATCGATGACTCGAAGCTCAGCCCCCGTCTCGGCGCCTCCTACGACACCCGGGGCAATGGCGACCTTCTGTTCCACGCCTCCCTCGGGCGCTACGTGATGGCGGTGGCCAACAGCCAGGCGGGCGCCGGGTCGGCAGCGGGTTCGCCGGCCAATCTCACCTGGTTCTACAACGGACCGGCGATCAACCCGGTGGGCACTCCCGAGTCGGACCTGATCTCCGCCCACGACGCGCTCGGCATGCTGTGGGACTGGTTCGAGGGCACCGGATTCACCGACAACCCGAACCTGCGCTCGGTGAGCATCCCGGGCGGCCAGACGGTGGTCGGCGACGGCATGAAGTCGCCCCACACCGACGAGCTCACCCTCGGTGTCAGCAAGCGCATCGGGCGTCGCGGCACCGTGCGCAGTGACTACGTGCGTCGCGAGGGCGCTGATTTCTACATCGACCGTCGCAACCTGATCATCGGCCGGGCGATCCTGCCCAGCGGCCAATCGGTCGACAAGTCGGTGATCGGCAACGACGACGATCAGCTGGAGCGCGTCTACGACGGACTGCACACACAGGCGCGTTTCCGGTTTCCTCGTTTCGAGGTAGGCGGTGTTTGGGCTTGGGCTCACTCGCGGGGCACCTGGGACGGCGAAACCGGCGCCAGCGGGCCGGTGCGCTCAGCGATCGGCCAGTACCCCGAGTACCGCGCCTTCCCGCAGCACAACCCGCGCGGCAACCTCGGGAACGACCAGCGTCATCGCGTGCGGGTGTTTGCCACCTGGCAGATCCTCGAGCGCGGCAGCAACCGCCTGAGTCTGGGTGCGATCCAGAACTTCCGCGATGGCACGCCCTACTCGGCGGCCGGGACCGTCGATCCGCGCGCCGACGCCGGTGGCAACTTCGGGATCCCCAACCCCGGGTACGCGACGCCGCCCTCCTCGGTGACGTACTTCTTTGGTGATCGGGGCGCCTTCACCACCGACTCCATTACCTCCACCGACCTGGCCCTGAACTACGCCTTCCGGTGGAAGGCCATCGGCAGGGATTTGGAGGTCTACCTGCAGCCGCGGGTCACCAACCTCTTCAACGAGGACGGCGTGGTGGTGGTGAACAGCACCGTGCTCACGCGGGTCAACGACACGAGCCTGACGCGGTTCAACCCGTTCACGGAGACTCCGATCGAGGGAGTCCACTGGAAGCTGGGTGACGACTTCGGCAAGCCCCTGAGCCCGGCGGCCTTCCAGGCGCCGCGCACCTTCTCGTTCTCGGTCGGCTTCCGCTTCTAGCTGGCCTCCGGCGCCGCCGGGTCCCGGGACCCGGCGGCGGCCTTCCCCAGGTCCGGCGCCGGAGCTACCGCTCCAGCCGCTCGAACACCAACGCCACCACCCCGCCCTGCTCCAACACCAACCGCCGCACCGCTCCAGCGTCGTCGCGCTGCACCACGAAGGCGACCGCCCCGGGCGCGCCTGCGACCAGGAAGCGGTCGCCGCCGACCGGCACGAGCACGAACGTGCGGCCCATCCCATCGGCGGTGAGCTCGCCGTCCTTCACTGCGACGGCGACCGTGACGCCCTCCGCTGACGCGTAGCTACCGGCGAGCTCGGCGAGCGCCTCGGGCGCGAGCTCCACGGCGGCCGGTGGCGGCGCGAGCTGCCAGCCCGCCAGGCGCGCCGATGCGGCGCAGTCGAGGTCGAGACCATCGAACGATCCGGCGGCGATGAAGCGGGCCGGGAGCCCCACAACGCACTCGCCGCCGGCGAGACCCTCGGTCCCGTGACCCGCCTCGGGCACCACGACGACGCGGGCGGTCGGCATGTGGGCGGCGATCCTTTGGGCCCAGCGCGGGGGCGTCGCCGGGTCGAGCGCCCCGACCACGAGCAGCGCCGGCACACTGGTGCGCACCGGGTCGTGGAAGCCTGGCGGGATCTCTCCGCGGGGCCACAACGCGCACGCCGCCTTCTGCTGGTTCACCCGCAACTCGCCGAGCAGCGTGCCCGCCGCCGCGGCGCGACCCTCCTCGAGCGTGAAGAACGGCACGTCCTCGGCGCAGGTCACGGAGAGGTAGAGGCCGTCGGCACCACTGCTGAACTGCGCGCCGCTCATCGCGGCGAAGCTCGCCACCCGCCCGAAGTCGCCGAGCCCGGCGCGATGGAGCGCATAAGGCAGCCCGACCTGCGACGCGGGCGCATAGAGCATGTAGCGCAGCGCCTGGGCGAACACGTCGCGGTTCATCGGCACCGCCAGCGGCTCGCCGCCGAGCGGCGACGGCACCAACACCGGCTCGACCCCCTGCTCGAGCCGCGCGAGCGCCTGGCCGAGGTCGGCGTCGAGCGCCGGGAACGTCGACCGGCAGCCCTCGTCGCGCGCGCACGCCGCGAACAACCCGGCGAGCATCGCGTCGAGATCGCGCGCCATGTCGAGCGGCATGCGCGCGTCCATCGCCACCGGCCCGAGCAGCGTCAGCGTCCGCGTCGACTCCGGGTGCCGCCGCGCGTACTCGAGCGCGACCCGCGTGCCGTACGACACGCCGACCAGATCGAGCGTCTCGTACCCCAGCGCCGCGCGCACGTCGTCGAGATCGTCGGCCGCGCGCGCCGGGGTGTACGGCCGCAGGTCCGCCTGCCGCTCGAGCACCCGGCGGCACTCCGTCAGCCCGCCGAGGCTCATGAACTGATCGAGATACTGCTGCCCCCGCGCCGGGTCGTCTTGGTACGGACAGCGCAGCAACGGCCGCGACTGCCCCGTGCCCCGCTGGTCCACGAGCAACAGGTCGAAGCGGTCGCGGAGATCGGCGAGGTAGCCGGCGAACCCGGCCGCGCCGCGCGTCGAGCTCTCGCCCGGACCGCCGGCGAGGTAGGTCACCGCGCGCCGTGCCGGTGTGTCGCCGGTGCTCGGCAGGACCACCACCGCGAGCTCGACCTGTCGCCCCTCGCCGGTGTCGCGGTTCTCGGGTACCAAAAACGTGCCGCAGCGCGCTGGTGTAGCGAGGCCGGGGAGGTCGCAGAGCTGGAGCGTGAGGGTCGGTTGCTGGGCCACGGCGAGTGGCAGTGCCGTGAACGCAGCGAGCAACAACAGTGCCGGCGCCACCGTCGCGAGCGCGGGGCGGTCCACCGCCGCGCGGACTGGGTCGTTCATATCGGGGATAGTAGTGAACCTACGCTCTGCCCCTGTGAGACACGCATGGCTACTGCCACACCGCCCCCTCCCCTAGCGGCGGGCCTCGCGGAGGCCCCGCCGCCACAGACGGAGCATCGTGTCTTGCCCCCCCGGTGTCGGAAGCCGGATCACGGTCACTCCTCGTCTCGAACGGCCGGCTGCCACCGCTCCAGGACCTGGTCGACCCTCGCACCGACCAGCCTCCGCGCCTCGTGCCGCTCGCAGCCCCCGCCGAGCAGGCGGTCGTACTCAGTCTCACGGTGCCGCACGTGCGCGCGAACCGCCAGCTCGATCGCAGACGGCTCGAGCGCCTTGGCATTCGCAGTCCGACCGATGCGGCCGCTGTACTTGCGACCGGCGTGCTCGGCGATCTCCGTCTCCCGACCCACCGGACAGCCGGGGTAGCGGCGACGGATCGCTTTCGCGAGCTCGGCGACGTACGTCCGATCGAGCTCGGCCTCGCGGTCAGCACGGCGTAGGTTGCGCGCCGCCCTGACCTCAACATCCGCGAGGCAGGCCGCCTCCGCCTCTTCGAGGGCCTGCGCCTCCACCAGCACTCCCTGCCGCTCGTATCGCTTGCGAGCCCTGCTCCACCTCAGGACCACCGCGCTCAGCGTCGACAGCTTCTTCGAGCGGCGGGTGAGCGCGGCGTTGCCGGACGGCAGGAACTCGAGGTGGTCGAGATCGGCGCACGCCAGACAGAGCGCGCCCTTGCCCTCGACCAGGTGAATCCAAGCCGAACGCCCCAGCTCGGAGCCGCACTCGTCGCACCGGCTCTCGCGACTCGAGATGAAGACCTTGAGCTCCGGCTTCTCGGGCATGAGCGCTCAGGCGTGGTACGAGGAGACAACTCTCAGAGATCAATCGTTGCAGGCCCCTACGACGAAGCGCCCGCCGCCCTCTCTACCGCCGCCCGCGCCAACAGCCGCGTCGAATCGAGCGTCGGCAGCGGCGAGTTGCCGTCGTTCATGATCAGCGGGATCTCCGTGCACCCCAGGATCACCGCGTCGCAGCCCTGGGTCTTCATGCGCCCGAACAGCCGCTGGTAGTAGGCGACGCTCTCGGGCTTGAAGACGCCGCACACCAGCTCGTCCATTATGATTCGGTTGCCTTCCTCGCGTTCGGCGGCGTTCGGGCGAACCCACTCCAAGCTCCGCGCCGCGAGCCTCCCGGGGTAGACCTCGCTCTCGACCAGCCAGCGCGTCCCAGCCACAGCCCAAACGCCGATACCCGCGCTCGACCGCCTCGTCCGCGACCGCGTCGGCGATGTGCAGCCAGGGCCTCGGCGACCGCGGCTCGACGTAGTCCAATGCCTGGTGCATGGTGTTGGCTGGACAGATCAGGAAGTCCGCGCCGACCGCCGCGAGCTTGGTCGCCGACGACAACAGCAGCTCACCGGCGCCCGGCCAATCGCCCCGGTCGAGACAGGCCACGTACTCGGCGAACGACCACGCATGCATCGACACCTCGGGGTGCGCGTGCCGACCGAGAAGCGCCGCACCCTCCGCGCAGATCGTGCGGTAGCACAGCGCGGCGCCTTCGGCGGAGCAGGCGACGATGCCGATGTGTTGCGTCATGACAGCCTCGATGAAGGGTCTCGGACCGAGGACGACAGGATACGCCGCTGGCGTCGCGGATGGCGGCTCGCGAGCTACTACGAGAGTGGAACGGCCAGTGTTCGACTCCGTACGGCAGCCAACCCCCTGCCTCCATCGGGACCACCCCGGCAGAACTTTGAATAGCGTCGGCGCCTGTTCAAACTTCCGGCCGAAGTCTGAACTAGGGCCAGACGCGACTCTCAACCGGGCCGCTCAGCCGATCCCGGGACGTCCTCGAGCAAGTTCAGCACCAGGCGCACGAGCAGGACCTTCTGCGCCGGCTCGCTCTCCGCGATCAGCAACGCCAGAGCCACCATCGCGTTGTCGGCGAGCAACGGTTCTCCGTCGGCGCGCAGCAGCAGGCCGTGGCGCCGCAGGTACTCGAGGAAGAGTAGCGACCCGATGCGCTTGTTGCCGTCGCCGAACGGATGGTCCTTGATGACGAAGTAGAGCAGGTGACGCGGCTCGCGCCTGCACGCTCGGGTACAGCGGCTCGCCGCCGAAGGTCTGCTCGATCGCGCCCAGAATCAGGGCGAGCGCGTCGCCGCGTTCCTGACCGAACAGAGCGCCCGCCTCGCGCCGGCTCGTCAGCTCGTCGCGCAGACGGCGCACGGCCGCACGCGCCTCATCGAGCGTGAGCTCGACGGCCGGCGCCGCCGGCCGAGAGGGCCGCTCCGCCAGCCGCTCCTCGTCGTACTCCAGCAGCAGCCGCCACGCTCGCGTGTAGCGCTGCACGACGTCGAGCACCGCGCGCCCCTCGTCGGTGACGAGGTCGTGCGACGTGAGCGTTCGCGCCAGCAGGCGCACCGCCTGGTCGACCTCGCCGAGCCCGCGTTCCGCCAGCCGCTTCTGGTGGAGCGGGTAGCCACGCAACAAGTGGTCGCGCAGCGTGCGGGTCGCCCAGATGCGGAACTGGGTGCCGCGCTGCGAGTTGACACGGTAGCCCACCGAGAGGATCGCATCCAGGTTGAAGTACTCGACCTGGTACGTCTTGCCGTCGGCAGCAGTTGTTGCATTTTCTGCAACAACTGCCTCCCGCTCGAGCTCGCCCGAGCTGAACACGTTCCCCAGGTGCCGCGAGATCACCGACTTGTCGCGCCCGAAGAGCTCGGCGATCTGGTTGAGCGACAGCCACACCGTCTCATGCTCGAGACGCACGTCGACCCGCACGCCACCGTCCAGGGCTTCGTAGACGATGACTTCGCCACGGTGCTCGTCCATTGGAATCCGCTACCCCCGCCAAGACGTTCCATGACATGGAACATTCGCACATCTCCAGACCCGGTGCCGCCTGCAGAGTATGACGCCGGTTCGAGCTGGACCCGCCGTCGCGACGGGCGGCGACCCCGGCGTCGATTCGCGCGTGAGCTCGGGCGTCGGCTAAGTGCTAGTTCGAGCGTCGGCTGAATGCCAGGTTGAACATCTCGCCCAGGCCAATCGCCCCGGTCGAGACAGGCCACGTAGTCGGCGAACGACCACGCATGCATCGACACCTCGGGGTGCGCATGCCGACCGAGCAGCGCCGCACCCTCCGCGCAGATCGTGCGGTAGCACAGCGCGGCGCCTTCGGCGGAGCGGGCGACGATGCCGATGTGTTGCGTCATGGCTGCATCACGGAAGCGTGGGCGCATCGCAGCGTGTCCAGCTCGATGGTAGAACAGGGCGGTGCCGCCCCGGTCTGCCTCCGGCCACGAGCACTACGCGCGGCGCAGAGAAGAAGTATTCCTGGTCGAGACCATTGCCCATGCTCCAGCGGCCCGCACCCGTCCACCCATCGCGGTAAACTCGGAAGCCATGACCCGAGCCACCCTACTCGAAGAAGCAAGCCGACT
>DATLFI010000291.1:0-6517 GCA_035524895.1 Thermoanaerobaculia bacterium
TGCCGGCCGAGCACGCCGACGACCGCGACGGCTACCTGCGTATGGTGATCGAGCGGTTGATCCCCGAGATCGCTCGGCGCGGTCTGGCGCGCTTCTGCGACGTGTTCGTGGAGGACGGGGCGTTTTCGGTCGAGGAGGCGCGTGCCGTGCTACGCGCCGGGCTCGGAGCGGGGCTCGCACCGAAGCTCCACGTCGACCAGCTCGGCGACAGTGGCGGCGCGTCGCTCGCAGCGGAGGTCCAGGCCGCATCGGCGGACCACCTCGAGCACGTGTCCGAGCGCGGCATCGCTGATCTTGCCGAGGCCGGCGTCGTGGCGGTGAGCCTGCCGATCGCATCAGCCGTGCTGGCCCAGCCGATGATGCCGGCGCGCCGCCTGCTCGAAGCCGGCGTGCCGGTCGCGGTCGCCACCGACTACAACCCCGGCTCGGCGCCCAGCTTCGACCTCCACCTCGCGATGTGGCTCGCCTGCACGATGCAGCGGCTCACTCCCGCCGAGGTGCTGCACGCGGTGACGCTGGACGCCGCACGTGCTTTGTTGCTGCACGACGAGATCGGCAGCCTCGAGCCCGGCAAGGTCGCGGACTTCGTCCTGCTCGACGCACTCGACCTCGATCATTGGCTCTACCACTTCCGACGGGGCGCCGTGGTGGAGACGTTCATCGGGGGGAAGCGAGTGTCAGCCCGTCCCACCTGAGCGGTGCGCGGGAATCTCGGCCGGCGACGACCCTCCCGCTCCCTCGATGACGCTGTGGTGGGAAAGGGGAGCCACTATCGGCACCCGAGGAGGCAGTCATGTCGAACAACGTTGGCTTCGCAAGAGCACGCTCGCGAGTCGGTTTGTCCCTGGTCTGGTGCGCTACGTGGGTCGCACTCTCGGGCGCCACGCTGGCGCAGCCGCGCGTCGCCTTCGTCACCTCGGCGACCGGCAACGGTGACCTGGCGAGCTGGGCCGATGCCGAGGGGCGTTTCGGCCTTCAGGCCGCCGACCACGTCTGCCAGGTCCTCGCCGCTCGCGCCGGCCTGGCGAGCTCCGAGGACTTCGTCGCCTGGATGTCGGACTCCGCGGACGATGCCTACTGCCGAGTGCAGGGTCTGCAGGGCAAGCGGGCGAACCTCTGCGGTCAGGCCACGCTGCCGGCGGCAGCGGGGCCCTGGGTCCGTACCGACGGGCTGCCCTTCGCTGCGAGCCTGCCGGCCTTGCTCAACGAGGGTCACGTGTTCTACCCACTCGTGCTCGACGAGACGGGTCAGCCACGAGTGTCCTCCGTCGTGCTGACGGCGACGTCCGGGCTGGGCGAGCTGGAGGGCTCGGCCTGCTCGGACTGGACCGCCGCAGACGACCAGTTTGTCAGCTCCGGCAACTCTGGAGCCGGTACGCGGCACTGGCAGACCGGCGCCTCTGGCCCCTGCTCGAGCTCGGTGTCTCGGCGGTTGGCCTGCCTCCAGTCCGGTACCGGCGGACCGCTGCCGTCGTTCGCGCCGTTGTCGGAACGCGTCGCGTTCGTGACGACCTCGAGAGGAACCGGCGACCTCGGCTCGTGGCCGGCAGCCGGTGGAGCCCAGGGTGTTCCGGCCGGCGACGCAGTGTGCGTTTCGCGCGCTTCCGCCGCCGGCCTCGCGAGTCCCGGCAGCTTCAAGGCCTGGCTCTCGACCGCCAGCCCGGCGCGCGACCGCTTCGTCCACGACGGGCCGTGGCAGCGGCTCGATCGCGTGCGCATCGCCGACTCGCTCGACGACCTCACCGACGGCGTGCTGACCGCTGCGCTCAACGTCGACGATGCCGGCAACTATCGCGCCAACCCGATCATGTGGACGGGCACCGACAACCTGGGCGGCGCGACTGGGGACCATTGTGCTTCGTGGACCTCTGCCGCCGGCGCTGTGCAGGGAACCGCCGGCTGGCCGAACTACTCCCAGTTCTGGTCGCGGGTCTCGGAGCGCAACTGCGACAACAACGCAGGTCACCTCTATTGCTTCGCCGACGTGGCGCCTGCGGCGCACTCCTGCACCCCGGGGCCCGGCGTCCTGTGCCTCGGTGCGGGCGGTCGCTTCCGCGTCACCATCCGCTTCGAGACTCCGGCCGGCGAGCAGGGCGAGGGCCGCACCGTCGACATCGGCCGGCGCGATTCCGGGCTGTTCTACTTCTTCGACCCGGACAACATGGAGATGTTGGTCAAGCTGCTCGACGGCTGCGCCATCAACGGCCACTTCTGGGTGTTCTTCGCCGCCACCACCGATGTCGGCTTCGAGCTCACCGTCGATGACGTGGTTGCGGGAACCAGCCGCGTGTACGACAACCCTGTGGGCCTGGCCGCGCCACCCGTGCTCGACACTGTGGCGTTCGCCACATGCAACGCGCCCCAGGGATGATGGGCCCAGCTCCGGTTACGGCGGCCACATGATCGGCAGCAGCGCCACACAGACGAGCAGCGAGAGGAGCGTCAGAGGCACTCCGACCTTCACGTAGTCGACGAAGCGGTAGCCACCGGGTCCCATGACCAGCAGGTGGGCCGGGTGCGAGATCGGGCTTGCGAAGCTCGAGGAAGCCGAGATCGCGACCGTCATCATCAACAGGTGCGGCGAGATCCCGAGCGAGGCGGCGGTGCCCAGGGCCACCGGAGCCATCAGCACGACCAGCGCCGCCGTGGGGACGAACTGGGTGCCCAGCACGGTGGCTAGGAACAGGGCCGCGACCACCCAGCGGGGCCCGAGATCGCCGACCGCGCCGAGAAGAACCTCTGCACCCATCTGCGCGGCACCCGTGCCTTCGATCGCCGCACCGAGTGGCAGCATGCTGGCGATCAGGAACACGACCTTCCAGTCGATGGCCCGATACGCCTCCTCCATGCTCAAGCAGCCGAGAAGCACCATCAGCGCCGCGCCGGTGAGCGCGCCGATGGCGATGGGCACCAGGCCGAGCATCGCGGCGCCGAGCACGGCCAGCATGATCACCACCGCGGCGGTGGCCTTCTCGAGTCTCGGCGCCTTGGCCGCGGCCTGGTCGAGCACCAGGAAGTCTGGGTCGCGCGCGAGCGCCTCCAGCCGCCTCCGGTGACCGTAGACCAGCAACGCGTCGCCGAACTGCAGCGGCAGGTCTTGCAGCCCGGTCCGGTGGGGCTTGCCGCCCCTCCAGATGGCTAGCACGTTGAGTCCGTAGCGATCGCGGAAGAGCAGCTCTGCCAGGTTGCGTCCGGCGAGACGGGTGCGCGGTGAGAGCAGCACCTCCGTGACCCCGACCTGCTGAGACTCCAGCTCGGCGGCCAGCGCGGGAGACTGGGCGGAGATCTCCAGCTCCTGCAGGCCCTCGAGCACTTCCAGGTCGCGGGGCGAGCCCTCGAGCACCAGCAGATCGCCCGCGAGCACCTTCTCCTCCGGCGACGGCATGGGCAGCAGCTCCTGGCCCCGGACGATGCCGACCACCGTCAGCCCGAACGCATTGCCCAGCCGACTCTCCACCAGGTCGCGATCGGCGAGCACCGAACCCGGCGGCACGCGCACCGGCAGGAGGTCGACGCTGATGCCGGGGAGCGCCTTCACTGATGCTGGTTGGAGGAGATGCAGCTCTTCCACCAGGCCCAATCGGGCCACCTCCTCGAGCGCTGCCCGCTCGCCTTGCAGCAGGAGCCGATCCTCGGCGGCGAGCTTGCGGTGTCGCGGGTCGTGAACGATCTCGTCGCTCTGGTTCCCGCTTCCCGAGCGCAGCTCCAGGACGTGGACGCGGTGCTGCCGGCGCAGGCCGCTCTCTCCGAGGGTCGAGCCGACCAGGGGCGACGCCTCTCCGATGCTGGCTCGGGCCACCTGCAGCCGGGCACGCGTCGACTCGTCGATGGCCTCCGGCGGCTCGACGACCAGGTGCTCGCGGCCGTGCAGGTGCTGCAGGTGATCCGGGCGTCCGTGCAGGACGAGGGTGTCTCCGGACCGCAGCATGTCCGTCGCGCGCGGGCCCAGCTCGAGGCTGTCGGGTCTTTGGATCGCCACGGCCGTGAGCTGCAGCGCCGAGCCGAGCCGGCTTTCGGCGAGGGTGTGGCCATCGAGCGGCGAGCCATGCCGAATCCGTGTGGAGTAGAGGTGCTCCTCCAGCTCGTAGGAGCGCCGCAGGTCGCGGCTGGCGTCTGCTGTGGCACCTGGGGTGCGATCCGGGATCATCCGCCGACCCAGCAGCGCGACGAAGGCGATGCCGACCACCACGACGGCCGCGGTAATGCCCGTGAAGTCGAAGAGGCCGAAGGGCTCCAGGCCGGCGTTGCGCAGCGCGTCGGTGACCAGGATGTTGGGCGGGGTCGAGATGCCGGTGAACGGTCCGCCCAGGAGGCAGCCGAGCGCCAGCGGCATCAGCAAGCGAGAGGGTGAGCGCCCGCTGCGTCGCGCCAGCTCCATCGTCGCCGGCAGCAGGATGGCCGCGACGGTCACGGTGTTGATGAGCGCCGACAGCAGGCTCGCGGCGACCATCAAGACCACCACCAGCAGCAGCTCGCTGCGGTGCGCGAAGCGCAGCAGCGGCTGGCCGATGCGATGGGCGATGCCGGTCCTCGACAGGCCTCCGGAGAGGATGAACATCGCCCAGACCGTGACCACCGCCGGACTGCTGAAGCCGGCAAGAGCCTCCTGCGTGGTGACCAAGCCCGTGAGGGCCAGCGCCGACAGAACCAACAGCCCGACCACGTCGACGCGCACCCAGCCGCCGACGAACAGCACCAGCGCGGCGGCGAGGATGGTCAAGAGCAGGATCATGGCGTTTCGATCCTTGCCGTCTCGTCACGGCGGCAGGATCGTGGCCGGCAGCACGCCCTCGCCAACGTTCCCGCGGAGCGCCACTCCAGCAGCCCGTGGTGGAACCCCCGTGGGCTGCGTTGGGAGCGCCGTGGGGCCGGATGCAAGGCGCGTGAGCGGTGGCGATGCTGGGTCCATCGCTGAGCGAGCGCAACACCGCAGACGGCCCCACGCCGCCCCAACCGCCTTGGGCGCGGGGGTTTGCGGCCGCTGGCTGCGTTGGACCTCCTGCACGATGGCACCGCATCGCGTTCGTCGGCCACGCCTTGCCAGCGACCGCAGATCCCCGCGCGCAGCCTCACGCGGGCTTCACCACGGGCTGCTAGGAGCGCGTTGTACCGGCATCGACCGCGGAGGCGGAGGATGTCGATCAGTGGACCAGGCCGTGGAGCACGATGTTGACACCCAGCGCGTATGCCACGGTCGAGTACTTCTCGAAGTACCACTGGCCGTAGGCCTCGCGTTCCCAGCCATCGGCGATGTCGGTGTTGTGGGAGGCCACGGCCATCAGTCGCCCTTCGTCGTCGAACCATCCGCGGAAGTTCCCGCGCTCGATGCCGTAGGCCGGCCACCGGTGGATCTCGGGTGGGTCGTGAGTCCAGCCGCTCTCCGCGAAGTCGCGGGCAGGGATCTGCGGCATTTCTTCCAGCGGGAACAGCATGCGCAGGATCTGGTGGTCAGTGGGAATGTCTCGCCAGCGCACTTCGGGCAGCACGCGTGCCATCTCCTGCTCCCAGGTATTCCATTCGGCGAGGCCCCAGAAGTCGTCGACCCAGAGGAACCCACCACGCAGCAGGTGGTCGCGCAGGGCCGCGACCTCGGCGTCGTCGAGCGTCATCCACCCCACGTCGGAGAAGTAGAGGAACGGGAAGGACGTCAGATCGGGATCCGTGAGCCGGCGCGTGACCGAACGCGGGTTCGGCACCACCGACGTCAGCTCGGCCAGGCGGAAAACGAAGTTCTCGTCGGCCTGCGGGTGATCGGTCTCCCAGCGTTGCCACAGCCGGCCCTCGTAGAAGTAGTAGGCCTCCCGGAAGCCGCCGGTGCTGTCGTACTCGACCCGCGTGAAGCTGAAGTCGCCGCGCTCCGAGGTGTCGGCGCCCTCACCGGCTCGGCGGTCGGTCGCGGCGCGCTCTCGGGGTGGGGTGACCTGGGGCTGCGACGCGAGCGTGCTCCAGGCCGCCAGTAGAGCCGGCAGCAGGCAGGCGGCCGTCGCCAGGCCGAGACTGGATCGACGGCGGAGCACAGGAACTCGACGCGGAAACCCCGCAGCCACGGCTCCATTGTGCGCCGGTCGCGACGCGAACGCAACGCGCCGGTCCCACGCTACGTACCTTTCTAGGGCCGCTCGAGGCGATCCTCGCGAGGGCGGTGATCCGAGCTGAGTCGGGCATAACCGCTCGGGGTGCATCGGTTACGATCCAACAGGGCGTGCCGTATGCCTCACGTTCGATGCATAGGGTGAGAGGTGCCAGAGGTGCCAGAGGTGCAAGAGGTGCCAGACGTGGAGGAGAGGACCTGACGCCGAAGAAGCAGGCGACGCCGTTCCGGGTCAACTCGGGTGCGCCGGCATCGCGTCGCACTCTGGTGCGGCATGGTCGGCTGGCCGCGGTGGCGGCGGTGCTCGTGGTCGTCGGCTGTGCTCTCCTGCTCGCGAGCACGCGTAGACCTCCGCCCGGCTCGCGCCTGGAGGCCGGACATCTCGTTTCGGCACCCACTCCCGCACCCACCACCGCAGCCGCCGTT
>DATLFI010000292.1:0-8742 GCA_035524895.1 Thermoanaerobaculia bacterium
CCAGGTGCCGTTCGCCCACTGGCCGTCGAACAGCCAGAAGAAGTTGTGGAACCCGCCGGGATTGCCCGCGAACCAGCCGCCGTGAGTGACGGTCATGTCGATGTCGAGCCGAGTGTAGAACTTGCCCTTCGGTATCGGCACCGGCACCTTGTGAACCCGGTTCGACCCGGTAGGCACGAAGAACGTCCCGGGCAGCTCGAAACAGAAGCTCCCGCTGCACTCGCCGGGAGCCGGCTCCGGTGGCTCGTGGCCTGGAGGGAACAGCGAAGACGACAGACTGGCCGACAGCGGGATCGGCGCCCCGTTGCCCGTGGTGAAGTTGACGACCTTGCCAAAGGTGAAGGCGGGGCCGTTGCAAACCGTCTCGAAGCGGGCATCGGCGGCGGAGGGCAGGCTGACCACCGAGATCACGTCGTGGTAGAAGAACTGAGACAGCGGGTGAAGGGCGAGCACCGCCGTGTTCATGAGCTCCTGGCCGTTGGCAGCCACCAGATCGACCTCGCACTGGATGGTCTCCTGCGCGAGATTGAGGATGCCGAAGCTGGTCAGGTGGTCGGCGTCGCGGCGCACTCCCTGCACGACCATCCGCTGGCCGGCGCGGACCACTTGGTCCGAACCGACTATAGGTACCGGGAACTCCTCCCCGTCACCCTGCGCGTTGCGGAACACCACGGCGGCCGAGAAGACCAGCTCGTCGTCACCGGTGACCTCGAGCATCCCGGAGCTGCCCGATCCCAGCGAGAGGTTCTCGTACACATAAGTATGACCACCGGGAATGCCGATCAGAGTCGGCTCGGCCAGCCCCTCCCGGGCGGTACCGTCGGAGAAGCTCGGGATGAAGTGCACCGTGAAGAAGTGGGGTTGCGTGCCGGTATTGGTCACCCGCAGCACGGACTCGTACGAGAGCCCCCCGAAGGAAGCGTCCGCGGCGAACGCCACGTAGACCGTACCCGCGCTCGCGGGCGCTGAGTAACCGAACCCCACGCAGAGGGCAAGCAACAGCGAAGGAACAAGACGACGCATCGGCAGGGGCTCCATCCTCGAGTGTTTCAGGTACCGCGCCGACCGCACATGGCCGGCTCCTCGTTCGTGTCGTTCGGGTCGTTCGTGGGCCTCTGAGGAACGAGAGACGTAGCACGAACGGCTCCCACTCGGCCTTCTCGGGACCTCGCTCGCGGGCCTCGCTCGCGGGCCTCCGCGGCGACTGCCCACAACCGGGCTGTTCTACGAACCAGCCGTCCAGGATCCAGGTATCTTCGTGCCGAGCGAATGTCATTGTAGCAAGTCCTCGCACGAAACGCATCCCCCTCTGTGGAAAAGACTTACTGCATTCTGGCACGGCCTCCGGGAGCACCACGCGACGGGTCACCGAGACACGCCTTCGGCGGAGACACGCCTTCGGCGGGCGCCGCTACTCGCTCGTAGACCACGAAACGGGAGGCATGACGGTTCCTGTCATCGGCTGGCTGCTCGCTCTCCTCGACGACGCGGAACTGGTCCCAGGGTACCTCTGGCCAGTGCGCGTCTCCGGCGGGGGACGCGTCGACCCAGGTGACCAGCAGGCGATCCGCCAACGGCAACAGGCGCCGGTAGACCTCCTCTCCGCCCGCTACGAAGATCTCCGGAGCGCCAGCCGCGAGCTCGAGAGCCTGCTCGGAGTCGCGGGCCGTTTCGACCCCCTCGGCGCGCCAGTCGGAACGGCTGAGCACAATCGTCCTCCGCCCCGGCAGCGGCTTGCCGATCGACTCGAACGTCTTGCGGCCCATCAGCAACACGTGGCCGAGCGTCAGCCGCTTGAACCGTCGCAGGTCGTCGGGGAGGTGCCACGGGAGCCGGCCGTCGGCGCCGATCACACCGTTCCTTGCGACCGCCACGATCAGCGACACGCGCGTCGAGGGGCTCAAACCGCGACCGGGGCCGGAATGTGGGGGTGCGGGTCGTAGTCGTGCAGGGCGATGTGCTCGAAGCGAAAGTCGAAGAGGGAACGTACCTCCGGGGCCAGCGCGAGGCGAGGCAGAGCTCGGGGTTTGCGTTGGAGCTGCAGCCGGGCCTGCCCCAAGTGGTTGGAGTAGAGGTGCGCGTCGCCGAACGAGAGCACGAGCTCACCCGGTGCGAGGTCGCTGACTCGAGCGACCATCGTGGTCAGCAAGGCGTAAGACGCGATGTTGAACGGGACCCCCAGGAACACGTCGGCGCTCCGCTGGTAGAGATGACAGCTCAGCTTCCCCTGCGCGACGTAGAACTGGAACAGCACATGACAGGGGGCGAGGGCCATGCGGTCGAGCTCCCCCACGTTCCAGGCGTTCACCAGCAATCGCCGTGAGTCCGGGTTGCGGCGGATCTCAGCGAGCACGAGGCTGAGCTGATCGATGGCGCCACCGCCGGCCGTCCCCCACGCCCGCCACTGGCGACCGTAGATCGGCCCGAGCTCCCCGTTCTCGTCGGCCCACTCGTCCCAGATCGAGACGCCGTGCTCACGCAGGTAGCTGGTGTTGGTGTCGCCGCGAAGGAACCAGAACAGCTCGTGCGCGATCGAGCGCAAGTGCAGCTTCTTCGTGGTCAGCAGGGGAAAGCCCAGCCCGAGGTCGAAGCGAAGCTGCGGACCGAACAGAGACAGCGTGCCCGTGCCGGTGCGGTCGGCCTTGGGAGCTCCTTGTTCGAGGATCCGTTGCAGCAGGTCGAGATAGGTGCGCATGCGTTCGCGTCCGAGCGGTAGGTGGGGGCCTCCGGAGAGGGGCGCCTCGAGAACGCGATGCTAGCGAGTTCACCCCTTCGATCAGAGGCCAGTGCGCGCAAATCGCCTCGAATCTCGTCTCCACAGACAACATGCTGGCTCGAGCCGTAGGCGCGACCCCCTGGGGCATCGACGCTCTCCCGGTGGAGGTGGAGGTGGAATCTCGTTTCGGCCTGCCCGGCCTCCAGCTCGTTGGTCTCGCCGACGCCGCAGTCCGCGAGAGCCGCGAGCGCATGCGGTCCGCCATCCGCAACACGGGCATCGAGCTGCCCTCGCGATCGGTCGTGATCAACCTCGCGCCGGCGGACCTGCGCAAAGAGGGCAACCACCTGGACCTAGCCATCACCGTCGGGTACCTCGCCGCGCACGGACAGATACCCTTGGCCAGCCTCGACGGACGGGTCTTCTGCGGCGAGCTCGGTCTCGACGGCGCCCTGCGACCAGTGCGCGGTGCCCTCGCGATCGCGGCGCTGGCACGATCGCTGAGGGCGCGCGAGGTACTGCTGCCGGCCGACAACGCGGCGCAGGCGGCGTGCCTGGCCGGCACGCGCGCCATCCCGATCCGCTCCCTCGCCGAAGCGGTGGAGCACCTGACCGGCGCTGCGAGCCTCGAACCCGCGCTGCCGGCTGGCTCGGGCGGCGAACTGTCCTTCCATCCAGATCTGGCCGAGGTGAGGGGCCAGGCAGCAGCCAGACGAGCCCTGGAGGTCGCGGCCGCCGGCGGGCACAACCTCCTCCTGTGTGGGCCGCCGGGGAGTGGCAAGACCATGTTGGCTCGTCGCATGCCCGGTCTGCTGCCGGAGCTGCAGCACGAGGAGGCCATCCTGGTCACGAAGATCCACTCGCTGGCGACCGACCTGCCTGCCCTCGGCTTGATCACGGCACGGCCCTTCCGCAGCCCGCACGCCGGCGTCAGCACGGCGGGGCTGATCGGCGGCGGGCCCGTGCCCCGTCCGGGGGAAGTCACGCTCGCCCACGGTGGGGTGCTGTTCCTGGACGAGCTGCCCGAGTTCCGCCGCGACACGCTGGAGGCCCTGCGCCAGCCGTTGGAGGACGGAAGCGTGTCGGTGGTTCGCGCCAAGGCTCGCGTCGTCTTTCCGTCGCGGTTCGTTCTCCTCGCCGCGATGAATCCCTGCCCTTGCGGCTACCACGGAGACTCCCGTCACGACTGCCGATGTCCACCGAGCCGCATCGACTCCTACCGTGGTCGCATCTCGGGACCGCTCCTGGACCGCATCGACCTCCAGATCGAGGTGCCGCCGGTCGCGCTGCGCGAGCTCCAGCAACGGGCCGGCGAGAGCTCGGCGGCGGTGGCGCGGCGCGTCGGGCAGGCACGGGAACGTCAACGGAAGCGCTGGGCAGCCGGGCTGCGGCTACCGGCTCTGGGAGAACCACAGTGCAACGCCTTCCTCCCAGCATCGTCCGTCGACGAGCTGTGCCGCCCCGAGCCAGCGGGCCGGCAACTGCTGGAACGCGCCTACGACAAGCTCGGGCTCTCCGTCCGCGCCGTGCACCGAGTCCTTCGCGTCGCCCGCACCCTCGCGGACCTCGGCGACACATTGGAGATCGCGGCGGAGCACGTGGCCGAGGCGCTGCAGTATCGGTTGCCGTCCGAGCCCTCGCGTTGACTATGGTCTCAGCCCTTATTGCCTCCAGAAGCTCTCTGGAAACGCGCTGTTCGCCCCTCGTCGATCATGCTCTCATAGCATTTCGTCGATGGGTTGCCACGCGCCCGATCGATCCCCTACAATGCCGTCCTCTCTTGGTCTCGCGCTCTACGGGCGCTCGGTCCCTAACGGTCCGAGGGCGTCCGGTCAGCCGCAGCAGCTCGAACAGCGTCAGGGGACGTCCGAAGCGAGTCTTGTCGGAACGGGCCGCGCGCCCGCTCCGGGTCCTCGGTGCTTCGAGCTTCCGAGAACGAGGGAGTGTCTTCGTAACCCCGTCGAGCTCGGAGCATCTGCGCCGAACATCCACTGCAAGAGAGAAGCTCCTGGTCCGGCTACCCTTTCAGGGAATGCCCTTGGGCAGGCGCTCCTTGGCCGAGCAAGACGAATCGAGAGGGAGAGCGCGGCTCATGGGAGGCAGGTACCATACCGTCATCATCGTCCCGCACTCGCGCGCCAAGTATCGAAAGTGGCGCATCAGCACCCTTCAGCTCCGTCTCGCTCTCGGCGCCCTTGTCCTCGTCACCGCCGCTTCAGGCTTCGTCACCTGGTACCACCTCACCGGCTCCACCGATCTCCATGAGGTAGCACAGCTCAGGGCCGAGAACGACGCTCTCCGGCAGGCCAGTGAAGATCTAGAGAGGGGCTACCGCACGCTCGAGCAGCAGCTTGCGGACTTCGAGGACCAGGCCAACAACCTCGCGATCGTTGCCGGTCTCGACGGCGTAGTGGACGCGGAGCCCAGCGGGGTTCGCTCCACGGCAGGCGGGGCTGGCGGCGACTTCAGCGAGCCGGTCGGCGCCGACCTCGACGTGGCAGCGGTTCAGACCCGGAGCGATGCCTTGCGTCGACGCTTCGCCGCAGTGGACGAGGGTCTGCAGGAGCGTGACCATTGGATCGCTTCTCAGCCCTCCATCGTGCCGGTACGGGGCATCTTCACGAGCTACTTCGGGAATCGCCGAGACCCGTTGACCGGGAGGCCTGCCTTCCACAACGGTGTCGACATCTCCGCCCCGGCGGGCAAGGGCGTGCTCGCGGCCGCGGACGGCATCGTCGTCGCTGCCGGCTTCAACAGCGGGCTGGGACGCGCTGTGCGCATCTCCCACGGCTACGGCATCACCACGCTCTATGGCCACCTGAAGGACCTCGAGGTCGAACCGGGCCAGCGAGTGCAACGAGGTGATCGGATCGGAACGGTTGGCAACAGCGGCCGCACCACCGGCTATCACCTGCACTACGAAGTGCGGCTCGCCAACAAGCCCCAGAATCCCGCCCACTTCATCCTCGAGTAGCCCATCGGCCGGCGGCTCGCCACCACAGCTTCTGGCGTTCCCTTCGCCTGCGCCAGCCTTCCCGCTACCGCCGATTCGACCAAGCCGCCGCGCTGTCGGCACGCGGAACGCCCCTTCGGGAGTGGAGCTGGCCGCCCTTCTGGTACAGTTTTCGTCGACTCGGTGGCGCTCATCGAGCGATCCGGAGCACCCGCCACCGAGTTCCCGGCAACGCCCGGACTCAGCCTCGCTTCGCTCGACGATCCGAGGTCGAGACTCGCCAGGTTCCCGGCCGCCAGCGCCGGTTCTGATCTAACCCCAATTCTCTCCGCACGAGTCGGCGGCAGCAGAAAGCTCGACCCGGAACGAGCCCAACTCGCCGCCAGCGCCCTGCGAGGGCCAGCAGCATGATCGGCAACGTCCTCACCAAGGTCTTCGGTACGAAGAACGACCGCGACGTCAAGCGGATGGGTCCGACGGTGGCCGCCATCGGCGCCCTGGAGCCGCAGATGCAAGTTCTCTCGGACGATGCGCTGCGCGGCAAGACCGCCGAGCTCAAGGCCCGCCTGGCGCAAGGCACCACCCTGGACGACCTCCTGGTCGAAGCCTTCGCGGTGGTGCGCGAGGCCGGGCGCCGCCGACTGCAGATGCGTCATTTCGACGTCCAGCTCATGGGCGGCATCGTTCTCCACCGGGGTCAGATCGCCGAGATGAAGACCGGCGAAGGCAAGACGCTGGTCGCCACTCTCCCGGTCTATCTCAACGCGCTCGAGGGCAAGGGCGTCCACGTCGTGACCGTCAACGACTACTTGGCAAAGCGCGACGCGGATTGGATGGGCGAGATCTACCGCTTCCTGGGGCTCACCGTCGGCGTCGTGCAGCACGGCTTGACTGACGCCCAGCGGAAGGAGGCGTACGCCGCCGACGTGACCTACGCCACCAACAACGAGCTGGGATTCGACTACCTGCGGGACAACATGAAGTTCCGGCTGGAGTCGATGGTCCAGCGTCCGCACCACTTCGCCATCGTCGACGAGGTCGACTCGATCCTCATCGACGAGGCCCGCACTCCGCTCATCATCTCAGGCCCGTCCGAGGAGTCGACGGACAAGTACTACTCCATCGACCGGATCATTCCCAAGCTCGAGCAGGGAGAGGAGATCAAGGACGGCGACCACAAGTACACCACCGGCGACTTCCTGGTCGACGAGAAGGCCCACACTGCCTCCCTGACCGACGACGGCGTGAGCAAGGTCGAGCGGCTGCTGGGCGTCGACAACCTGTACGACGTTTCTCACATCGAGCTGCTACACGGCGTCAACCAGGGGTTGCGCGCGCATCACCTGTTCAAGCGCGACGTCGACTATCTGATCAAGGACGGCCAGATCGTCATCGTCGACGAGTTCACCGGCCGCATGATGCCGGGTCGGCGCTGGTCCGACGGCCTGCACCAGGCGATCGAGGCGAAAGAGGGCGTCAAGATCGAGCGCGAGAACCAGACCCTCGCGACGATCACCTTCCAGAATTACTTCCGCATGTACAAGAAGCTCGCGGGCATGACCGGCACCGCCGACACCGAGGCCGCCGAGTTCGGCGAGATCTACAAGCTCGACGTGGTCGTCATCCCGACCAACGAGGCGATGGTTCGCGACGACCGACCGGACCTGGTCTACCGCACCGAGCGCGAGAAATGGAACGCCGTCGTCGAGGAGATCGAGGATTGCCACCAGCGGGGCCAGCCGGTGCTGGTCGGCACGGTCTCCATCGAGAAGAGCGAGATGCTCTCGAAGCTGCTGAAGAAGCAGCGCGTCAAGCACATCGTGCTGAATGCCAAGTACCACGAGCGTGAGGCTCACATCGTGGCCCAGGCCGGCAGCAAGGGCGCGGTCACCATCGCCACCAACATGGCCGGTCGAGGTACGGACATCGTGCTCGGCGGCAACGCCACGCACCTCGCCCGCTCAGAGGCCGATCCCGAGCTGGAGCCGGAGAAGCACGCCGAGGTCCTGGCGCGCCTACAGAGCACCTTCGAGCGCGACCGGCAGGACGTGCTGGCAGCGGGCGGATTGCACATCCTCGGCACCGAGCGTCACGAGTCGAGACGCATCGACAACCAGCTCCGGGGCCGTTCCGGCCGTCAGGGCGACCCGGGATCTTCGCGCTTCTACCTCTCGCTCGAGGACGACCTGATGCGGATCTTCGGGTCCGACCGCATCCAAGGCTTCATGCAGCGGCTGGGCATGGAAGAGGGCGTGCCGATCGAGGCGGGAATGGTTTCTCGCGCCATCGAGAAGGCGCAGAAGCAAGTCGAGGGGCGCAACTTCGAAGTGCGTAAGCACCTCCTCGAGTATGACGACGTCATGAACAAGCAGCGCGAGGCCATCTACCAGCTTCGCCGCAGCATCCTCGAAGGGCGCGAGGGACGCGAGTACGCGTTGGGCATCGCTCGCGACCTGATCGAGTATCTCATCGACACGCACTGTCCGGAGAAGTCGGACCCCGCGGACTGGGAGATCGCCGAGATCGCCTCCCAGGTACGCGCCTACTTCGATCTAGACATCCACCAGATCGACGGCGAGTTCGACAAGCTCGGCACCGACGAGATGCGCGAGGCGCTCCACCGCGCCGTCGAGAAGCGCTACGACGAGCAGGTCGCGCGCAACGGCGGCCAGGCTTTCGGGGAGGTCGAGAAGCACGTGATGCTCGGCGCCGTCGACTCGGCTTGGAAGGACCACCTGCTCGCGCTCGACCACCTCAAGGAAGGCATCGGGCTGCGTGGATATGCGCAGAAAGACCCCAAGAACGAGTACAAGCGGGAGAGCTACGAGCTGTTCCAGGAGATGAAGGAGCGTGTCGAGGACACCATCCTCAAGACGTTGTTTCGGCTGGAACCGGTCACCGAGGAGCAGCTCGAGGAGATGCGACGCAGGCGCACGCGCACCGCGCCGTCGCCGCGGATGCAGGCAGCCGCTCCTGCCCAGTTCGACCCGCGGCTCCTCGGCGGCAGCGATGCAGCTGCCACGCCCAGGGGTGCTCCCGAGCCTCAGAAGCCGGTTACCGTCGTGCACGACTC
>DATLFI010000293.1:0-50303 GCA_035524895.1 Thermoanaerobaculia bacterium
ATGTTCGGCGCACACGGCGGCGTCCGCGGCGCCGTGCCGGTGCCCGCGTACCGTCTCGAGGGCGCCGCGCTCGAGCCCGGCGACACCGTGACGATCACCTACGGCGATCGCCGCGGCGGCGGCCGCGGCATGCGTCTGCCCGAATTCTCGAACGACGCGGTGCCGTTGCCGGTCTACGTCGATCTGGGTGGCGAGCACGCCGACATCCTGGCGTCGCTGCCGATCCCGACGTTCCGCGTCGTTGGCGGCCCGGTGCACGCGGTGCACGGCTTCGCGCCGTCGATCGTGACACCGGGCGAGCGCTTCGTGGTCTCGGTACGCAGCGAGGACTACCACTACAACCGCGCGACGGGCGAGATCCCCGGCTTATGCGTGCGAGTGAACGGCGAGCCGTTCGCGGAGCTGCCGGCGGACAGGCCGATCCACCTGCTGGAGGCGACGTTCGATCGCGAGGGGGTGTACCGGTTCTCGTTCGAGAGTGCCGACGGTACGGTCACTGGCCGCGCCAACCCGGTGTGGGTGCGCGCGCAGCCGGAGGAGCGTCTCTACTGGGGCGAGACCCACGGACACTCTGGCTTCGCCGAGGGCCTGGGCAGCGTCGACAGCTACTTCGAGTTCGGCCGCGACGACGCGCGTCTCGATTTCCTCACCCTGTCCGAGCACGACCTGTGGATGGACGACCACGAGTGGCGGGTACTCGACGAGGCCGTGCGCCGCTTCAGCCGCGAGGGCGAGTTCCTGGCGTACCCCGGCTACGAGTGGACGACCAACCGCGGCTCGGGTGGCCATCACAACGTGTTCTTCCGCCGGCCCGGCTTCGACCGCGTGCCGGTGCAGGAGGCGCCGCAGCTCTCGATGCTCTATCGCGAGCTGCACCGCCGTTACCGCCCGGAGGACGTGCTGGTGATCCCCCACGCCCACCAGGCCGGCGACTGGCGCCTGTCGGATCTCGGTGTCGAGCGGCTCGCGGAGATCGTGTCGGGTCACGGCACGTTCGAGTGGTTCGGCCGTCTCTACCTCGAGCACGGCTGAAGACTCGGCTTCGTCGGAGCGTCCGACGACCACCTCGGCCATCCCGGCTATGCCGCGGGGCGCGGTCGCGATGGCAACCGCGGCTCGATCTCTTCGTTCGGCGGGCTCGCCGCGGTGTACGCCCCAGCGAAGACCACGGACGCTTTGTTCGACGCGCTGCGCGATCGCGCCACCTACGCCACGTCAGGCGCCGAGCGCATCATCCTCGACGCGCGTCTCAACGATCGCCGCATGGGCTCCGAGCTCGACTTCGCCGAGGCGCGCGTGCTCGAGGGCCGGGTCATCGGGACGGGCGCGATCGACACCATCGAGGTGATCCGCAACGGCGAGCTGGTGTGGACGAAGCGGGTCGCAGCAGCGACGCTGCCCGCTGCCGGCGCTGCGCCCGACGGCGTGATCACCGTCGACGTGCAGTTCGAATCGTCGTCGGAGCCGCCGGTGCGCGACAACCCGCGCGGCACCCGCACCTGGGGCGGCAGGATCACGGTGGAGGGAGCGCGCGTGCTCGGCGCCGAGCTGCCGGGCCGCGTCAACCGCGGGCTCGACGACGCGCGGGTCGAGGCCGACGGCGGCGGCGTGATTTTCGAAGTCGGCACGCGCGGTATCCGGCACACGCTGCGGCTGCGGCTTGCCGGGGCGAGCGTGTCGACGATCCTGCGAGTCGCGCTCGAGCCGGCGCGCGAGGCGGGCAAGGCGCCGTCGCACGTCGTGCCGCTCGAGCGCTTCGACGCGGCGCAGGTCGAGCTGCCGTTCGGCCAGCTCGCGGCGGGATCGTCCGGCAGGGTCCAGCGCGAGCTGCGCGCGCGCCACCATCGCGACACCGTGGCGGTCCAGCTCGTGCCGGCGACGCAGCAGGACGACGTCACGTTCCGCTTCGAGGACATCGGACGATACCCGGGCGACTGGTACTACGTGCGCGTCCGGCAGCTCGACGGGGCGCTGGCGTGGTCGAGCCCGTGGTGGCTCGGAGGGGAAGCGCCGAGGTAGGGGAAAACCATCGCCGCCTGCTGGCGAGCTCTCGCTCGAACACCCGGGCCGGGTCGGGTCGCTGCCGGCGTCATGGGTCGTCAGCTCAGCGGAGGAGCGGCGGGGCGCCGCCCGCTGCGCCAGGGCCCGTCAGGTGGCCAGCCGATCCGGGCTAAGCTCGAAGCACGCTCGTTGGAGGAGGTGCTTCGTGGACGCGAAGACGATGGTCGGTTCGCCGTGCTCCCGCGCTCGCTTTCGGACCGCGAAGGCGGTGCTGCTCATACTGGCGATCTGCCTCCCGCCGGCGCTCGCGGGCTCGCGCGCTCAGGGCCAGAGCCTCGCGCTGGTCGGCGGCCGGTTGATCGACGGCAACGGCGGCAAACCGCTCGAGGACAGCGTGGTGCTGGTCGAGGGCGAGCGGATCACGGCGGTGGGGAGAGTCGGGCAGCTAGCCGTGCCAGCGGGCGCCGAGGTGGTCTCGACCGAGGGCATGACGGTGCTGCCGGGACTCTGGGACATGCACGTCCACCTGATGATCGCCGGGCACTCCGACTACGAGCACTGGGACCGCACCTACCCCGACCGCTTCGAGAGCGACGTGATGCCCGCGTCGGCCGAGCAGCTCCTGCTCGCCGGTGTGACCAGCGCGCGCGACCTCGGCGGGCCGCTCGAAGCGAGCATCGCGATCCGCGACGCGATCGGCGAAGGCAGGATCCCGGGACCCACGCTCTACGTCTCCGGCCCATTCCTGCAGCACCGTCCCTATCCCGGCACGGAGGCGTTCCGCTGGGGCATCGAGGGGGTCGACGACGCGCGCGCCAAAGTGCGCCGTCTCGCCGCCGCCGGCGTCGACCTGATCAAGCTGATCGACCAGGACCAGATGACCATGGACGAGGTGCGCGCCATCGTCGACGAGGCACACCGCCACGACCTGCTGGTGATCGCCCACTCGCATCGCCCCGAGGAGATCCGCCGCGGCATCGCTGCCGGCGTCGACAACTTCGAGCACACGGGCCTAGGCACCATGCCGGAGTACCCCGACGACGTGGTCGCGCTGATGAAGCAGCGCGCCAACACCTTGTATTGGACGCCGACGATCTCGCCGCTGGTGCTGTACGAGTACACCCGCGACAACCCCGAGCGGGTGGACGACCCGCGCTGGCGGCGAGGTCTCCCCGACGACATCGCCGCCGACATCGCGGCGTCGCTCGAGCATCTCGATGGCCTCGAGTACTACCGCTTCGTGCCGCTGCGCCGGCCGACGCTGCAGCGCAAGTTCGAGCAGCTCCGCGAGTCGGGTGTGGTGCTCTTGATCGGCACCGATAGCGGCGTGCCGTTCCACTTCCACAGCGATTCGACCTGGCGCGAGATCGACGTCTGGGTGAGCGACTTCGGCGTGCCGGTGATGGACGCGCTACGCGCGGCGACCTTCTGGCCTGCCGTGGCCCAGGGCGTCATCGACGAGGTCGGCACGGTCGAGCCCGGTAAGTACGCCGACGTCATCGCCGTACGAGGGGACGTGCTGCGTCACCCGGCGCTGTTGCAGGACCTCGATGTGGTGGTCAAGCGGGGGAAGCGCTACCGGTGAGGGGCTCCCCGTGGGTCCTTGGCGGTGCGCCTACTCGAGGAGGACCTGCTCCTCGCCGCGCTCGGCGATGAGCTTGTCGAAGTGCTCGAGCAGCATCTTGCGTCGCTGGACCAGGGCCTTGACTTCGAGCGGCTCCAGGTATGGGCTCAGCTCGCGGCGCAGCGTCGCCTCGTCGAGCGCGCGCAGGCCCTCGAGCAGCCGGCGATCGCACACCGCGATCCGTTCGCGGTCCGGTAGCTCGGCGAGCCGCTTGAACGAGCGGGTGTGGTCGATGAACCACAACCGCCCGTCGCTGTCGTAGAGCATGTTGTTCTGGTGGCGGTCGAAGTTGTAGATCAGGTTGTCGAACACCAACATGCTCTGTCGTTGCAGGTGGCGGGCGGCGTTCATGGTTGCTCGACCGCTCTCGATCAGGTCGGCTTCGGTGCTGGCGCCCTCGATCCAGAGCTGCACGGAGCCCGGTCGGCCGTCGAGCTTGCGCGGTGCCGTCGGGGGCACCCGGTGGAGGCCGAGCAGCTTGCTCAGCCGGTAGGCCGCCAGCTCGAACTCGAAGTCGTCGCGCCACAGATGGCGGTCGGGGACGGACCTCGACGCCTGTGAGCTCGACCGCTCGATGTGGACGGTGCGGAAGGCGGCGTGGAGCGCGACGCCGTCGCGCTCGAGCCTCAGCTTGAGTACGCCTCCGACGCCCCGGCCGGCCTTCGCGCTCGCGACGACCGGCGCGGTAGCGAGGAACTCGACCAGCTCGTCGTCGGTCTGGAAGGGCAGGAGCGCGCCGTCAGCGCCGTACCACCGCGAAGGGGATTCGGGCGACGAGGCGAGCGCTGCGCCGGTCGCGGTCCAACCGAGGACGAGCGGGAGGAGGAAGGAGAGGAGGAACCGTCTCGTCATCGGCGGCGAACGACTGGACCCGCACGTGCCTGCGAACGCCCCGCCGCCCGTCTCCCAAGGCTGGAGTACGAGAAACTCGGGTTGGGGTTCCGTGTCCGGCCCACTTTGCATGGCGGCAATGTGCTGTGAGGGGAGTGAACCGAGTGCTTCGGGTACGAACCCATCGTGAAACCGCGTATCGTGTCCGCGTGTGAAATGTAACGCCTCCCGACCGTGTTCGCACAGGATGGCACGGGGAGACCTAAGGGAGGATAAGGAGTAGGTCCTCGTGTGTCTTCCCTGCAATCGCCTGGCTGCCTCCCTCCGTCCGAGCCTCCGCAGCGGTTCTCGCTTTCTTCTCCTCCTCGTCGCCGCGACCACAGTCGCCGCGTCGTATGCCTGCGGTGGGGATCGCGCCGGAGAGGCGGTGGCGCCGATCGCCGGCACCGAGGAGGGCTCCCCCTATGGGCCGCTGACCGCCGAGTCGTTGCAGCCGGTCTTACAACCGGTGCGCCACCCCGACGGGTTCGTCAGCCGCCTGCAGGTCGTCTTCGCTCGGCCGGTGGTGCCCGAAGCACGCGTGGGCGACCTCGCCGGTGGCGGCACCGTGCTGCGCCTGGTACCCGAGGTGCCCGGGGAGCTCCGCTTCACGGACGTCTCCACTCTCACCTTCGAGCCCGCGGAGCCGTTCGAACCGTCGACCGAGTATCGCGTGGCGCTCGAATCGTTCGTCGTGGGCGAACGCACGCTCCAGGCGCCGGAAGGGGCCTGGACCACGACGTTCTCGACGCCGGCTCTGGCCTTCGATCGCCTCGCGCTGCAGAGCTTCGACCCCGAGAGCCGCCGCGCCGAGGTCGACGTGGTGTTCTCGGCGCCGGTCGACCCTCGCGCGGTACGTCGTGCGTCCGCATTCCGCGTGGTCGGCGCGCAGGGCGAGGACCGAGGCGTGCCGGTGGTGCGTCCAGTGGAGAGCGGCTCCCCGAACGCCGTGCGTTTCCGTCTCGAAGGCGTCGAGATGCGGCCGGGTCGCACGGTGCGGCTCGAGCTTCGCGCGCGCGAGCAGGGCGACACCGCCCTGGCCGCCGCGGTCGCCTCTCCGGTGCAGGCGATGGTCGAGCTGGGCGAGGGGCCCCAGCTCTCCATCAAGAGTGCGCACATCGGCGAGACCGCGAGCGGGTTCTTCATCGAGGTGATCTGCGATGACAGCGCGGTCCCGGGCCAGCGCTGGTACTGGGATCGCCGCCGTCAGACCTCTTACCAGCTCTCGCCTCGCTGCGAGCTGGCGGAGGCCGACCTGCGACGCGCGGTCCGGGTGGAGCCCGCCATGGCGCTCCAAGTCGCGCCGGGGGAAGCGGGGTTCAAGCTGCTGGGCGATCTGCGACGCGGGTCCGTGGCGCTGCGCATCGACGCCGGCGCCCGGTCCTCCGCCGGGGGCACGCTGCGCGAGGCATTCGCCGCCGAGCTGGTGGTACCCGCTCGGTCGCCGCAGGTTCGGTTCCAGGTATCCGGACGCTACTTGCCGCGTGCGGCGTGGAGCTCGGTCCCGGTGCGTCACCTCAACGTCAAGCAGGCGCAACTCACGGTGCGTCACGTGCCGCCCGAGAACCTGGTGTTCTGGATGAGCGCGGAGCAGGGCGAGCGCACCGACGAACGCACCAGCAACCTGGTGGCGCAGAGCACGCTGCCTCTGCCGGGAGGGCTCGACGAGGAGGTCACGAGCTATCTCGACCTGCGCAGCCAGGTTCCGGCCGACACCAAGGGGCTGCTCGAAGTGCGGCTGGTAGCCGGCAACGTCACCAGCAGCGTGAGGGTGGTGCTCACCGACCTGGTACTGGTCGCCAAGCGAACTGGCACCGGCGCCCGCACCGCAGCGCCGGAGCCGGCTCGCGGCCGCCGGGCGGGCGGAGGCGGTGACGGCGACGACGAGGTCGAAGGGCCGTGGGGCGAAGGCGTCGTGGCCTGGGCGCTCGACGCGCACTCGCTCGAGCCGGTGCGTGTGGTCGAGATCAAGCTCGTGCGCCCGAGTGGTCAGGCGCTCGACACCTGTCGCACCGATGGCAGCGGCGGCTGCGGGCTCACCGCGACGCGCGGCATCGACCCGACGCCGCCGCTCGCGCTGGTGGCGATGCGCGGCGCCGACGTGACCTACCTGCGCTTCCGTGACCTCGAAGCCGAGGTGCAGGAGGAGCGCGTGGCCGGGGCGCCGTACCGCGAGCCCGGCGCTTACCGCGCCGCGCTCTACACCGAGCGCGGTGTCTACCGCCCCGGCGAGGTGGCGCACCTCGCGGCCATCGTGCGCGACGAGCGGCAGGTGGCGCCGCCCGAAGGGATGCCGGCGGTGCTGCACGTGCTCGACCCCCGCGGCAAGACGGTGCAGCGGCACAACCTGCGCACCAACTCCGCAGGCTTCGTCGCGGCCGATCTCGCGCTCCAGGACTTCGCGATGACCGGTCGCTGGCAGGCGAGGCTCGAGGTCGCGGAACGCGCGATCGCCACGCATCGTTTCCAGGTCGAGGAGCTGGTGCCCGAGCGGATGAAGGTCACCGCGACCCCGGCACGCGCCGAGGCACTGCGGGGCGAGCCGGTCGAGGTTGGAGTGAGCGCGCGCTATTTGTTCGGCGGCGTCCCGGCCGGCGCTCCGGTGGAGCTGCAGTGCGAGCTCCAGCCGTCGACCTTTGCGCCGCGCGGCGCCGCCGAGTTCCACTACGGAGTTTGGAGCGCGGAGGGCGCCGGCGGTCGGGCGCTGCGCCCGCTCGACCTTGGCACGGTGCAGGGCGTGCTCGACCCGGGAGGCGCGGCGTCGCTCCAGTGCGCCGGTGGCGAGGCGGGTGGCGTCCTCGCCGGCCACGCGACGCTGGTCGCGCGCGCGGCGGTCGCGGAGGCGGGGAGCGGGCGCACCACGGTCGCGGAGACGCGCCTGCCCGTGCACCCGGAGCGCTACTACCTGGGGCTCAAGGCCTCGACCGGCACGGCGCGTTCCGGCGAGGAGGTCCGCGTCGAGGGCGTAGTAGTCGACTGGGAGGGACGGTCGCTCACGGCGGCTGGCTCGGCTCCGCAGTCGGTGAAGCTGCAGGTGCTGCGTCTCGAGGACGAGTACGGCTTGTTCTTCGACGAGGAGCGTGGTCACCAGACCTACCGGCGCTACCAGCGGCCAGTGCTCGAGGAGTCGCGCGAGGCGCGGGTCTCGGGCGGACGGTTCGAGCTGCAGTTCGTGCCGCAGGAGGTGGCGAGCGGCTACGTGGTCCGCGCCGAGGCGGCGTCGGCCCGCACCGACCTGGTGCTCGAAGGCGAGCTCACCGACTGGTACTGGTCGCCCTACGACTCCGAGCGCGAGGTCACGCCGCGCCCGCAGCGACCGACCTGGATCGCGCTCACGACACCCGAGCGCGCGCGCGCAGGACAGCCGTTCGAGCTCCGCTTCCAGGCTCCGTACCGCGGCCGCGCCCTGCTCACGATCGAGACCGACCGAGTGGTGCAGAGCGTGTGGCGCAAGGTCGAGGCGGGGGAGCAGGTGTGGCGCGTGGAGGTCGACGACTTCGTGTCGAACGTCTACGCGACGGCTTTCGTGATCAAGGACCCCCACCTCGAGTCGCCCGAGGCGTACCTGCCGGACCGGGCGTTCGGCGTTGCCTCGATTGCCCTCGAGCCGGTCGAGTTCACCCAGCAGGTGGTGCTGCAGGTGCCGGAGGAGGTGCGCTCCCTGAGCGACCTCACCGTCGAGCTGCAGGTCTCGTCGCCGGGACGCGGCGCTGCCGCGGCCGGGCCGGTCTACGCCACCGTCGCGGCGGTCGACGAGGGCCTGCTGTCGTTGACGCGTTTCGTCTCGCCCGATCCGTTCGCCGCGATCTTCCCGCGGCGAGCGCTCGGTGTGTCGACCTTCGAGACCGTGGGCTGGGCGATGATGCTGCCGCCCGCTGGTTCCGGCGACACCTCGGGCGGCGACCAGCTCGGCGGCCTACTCGGCCGCATCCAGCCGATCACCCCGGTGGCGCTGTGGTCCGGAGTCGTCGAGGTGCCTGCTTCGGGACGCCTCAGAGTGACGCTCCCGGTACCCGAGTACCGCGGTCAGCTCCGCGTGATGGCGGTCACCGCCGACCAACGCCGCATGGGGCGCGCCGAGGCGCAGGTCTACGTGCGCGATCCGCTCGTGCTCCAGACGACCGTGCCGCGCTTCCTCATCGAAGGAGACGAGGCGATGGTGCCCGCGTTGGTCACCAACGTGTCGGGCGCGCGCCGTAACGTGACCGTGGAGATCTCGGTGGAGGACCTGTTGGGTCCAGCGTTCCGCGGCGACCTGGAGCGGTCTTCGCCGGTGGAGCTCTTGGGATCTTCGAGGCAGGTTCTGGATCTCGCGGACCAGGCCAGCGGAACGGTGCGGTTCCGCCTGCGCGCGCGGCCCTCGTCGGGAGCGGCGCGGATCGTGGTCACCGCGAGCGACGGGGACCTGCGCTCGAGCGAGTCGGTCGACGTGCCGCTGCTGCCGACCGGCGAGCCCATCCGCACGGTCCGGCGGATCGACCTGCGCGAGGTCGCGGACGCGGCGGACGGCGAGCTAGACCTGCGGCCGTACGTGGAGGGCTGGAAGCCGATGTCCGAGCGCACGGACTTCTGGCTGACCACGAACCCCTACGCCGACGTGCTGCAGCACGCGGACTACCTGCTGCGCTACCCCTACGGCTGCGTCGAGCAGACCACCTCGAGCACGCGGCCGCTGCTCCACATAACCAAGTTCCTGCCTGCGCTGCGGAGCGCTGCCGGCGAGCCGGCTCCCGACGTCGACGCAATGGCGCAAAGCGGGATCGACCGCGTGCTGACGATGCAGACGCCGTCGGGCGGCTTTACCTACTGGCCTGGCGGCAGCGAGCCGGCCTACTGGGCCTCGGCTTACGCGTTGCACCTGCTGCTCGACGGCCAACGCGCCGGATTCGCGGTGCCCGCCGAGCGACTCGAGGAAGCCGTCGACTGGATGGAGCGCGAGCTAGCGCGCGGCGACCTGGCGGAGCGCGAGGACTGGTACAGCAAGAACTCCGAGCCCTACATGCACTACGTGCTGGCGGTCGCCGGACGGCCGCAGAAGGCGCGCGCCGAGCAGTTGCTGCGCCGGATGACGCGTCCGGGATCCACCGACGACGGCGAAACGCGCGAGCAGGTGTTCCTCCTGCAGGCGGCCCTCCAGGTCGCGGGCGATCATCGATACGAGGCGCAGCTCGAGCGCCCTGACGTGTCGAACGTGCGCAGCGAGCGCTCGACGGGCTGGACGTTCTACTCAGACCGCCGCCGCCGTGGCCTCCAGCTCGCGACGCTGGTCGACCTGTTCGGTCGCGACCCCGCCATCGAGCCGCTCGCCGACCTGGTGGCCGAGGCGCTGCGCGGCTCGGCTCGCTCGTACACCACGCAGGAGCTGGTGTGGGGCATCACCGGGCTCGGCAAGTTCGTCGAGCAGGGAGCGACGCTCGCGGGCGAGCCGCAGCTCGTCGCCAACGGTGCCGCGCTCGAGGTCGAGAGCTCGCCGGATCTTCCCGGCAACTGGTCGTGGCGGCTCCATCGCGCGAGCGAGCACAACCAGCTCACGCTGCGGCTGCCGCAGCGCGGCGACGGCGCGCTCTTCCTCGTGGTGTCGACCGAAGGCGTGCCGGTGGTGCCGCCGGCGGATCTGGTCGCGGGTGGCGACGGGCTGCGCCTGGAGCGTCGCTACCACCGCGCCGGCGGCGAGCCGTTCGACCCGCAAGTCGAAGGACTGGATCTCGGCGAGCTGATGCACGTCGAGCTCCTGGTCACCAACACGGGTCCGGAGCGCATGAGCAACCTGGCGCTGGTCGACCGCGTGGCCGCGGGGCTCGAGATCGAGAACCCGCGTCTTGGTCGCGAGCGCGCCACCGACTGGATCGACGCCGACGAGCTGTGGGCCGCCGACCACCTCGACGTGCGCGACGACCGGCTCGAGGTCTTCGGCATGCTGGAGCCGGGCCAGACGCGCAAGGTCGTGTACTCGGTGCGCGCCACCGCGGCCGGTCGCTTCACCGTGCCGGCGAGCAGCGTCGAGGCGATGTACGACCCGAGGCGGTGGGCGAGAGGGACGCCGTTGGCGTTGACGGTGCGTGGCGAGGGGGAGTGAAGGGTGAAGAGTGAAGGGCGACGAGTGAAGGGCGACGAGTGAAGGGGGAGGGGTGAGCGCCTGGGTGTGGTCCCGAAGCCGCTGGCGCCGCGCCGCCGCGGTGGCGCTGGCCCTCGGCGCGTTGACGCTCTCCCTCGCCTGGCTCGTCCCTCTGCCCGCTCGCCTCTCGCAGCCACCCTCCACGGTCGTCGCCTATGCCGATGGCACGCCGGCGTTCGTGTTCCTGTCGCCCGACGATCGCTATCGCATGGCGGCGACCGCGGACGGCGTCGATCCCGACTACCTGCGCGCGCTGCTGCGCTTCGAGGACCAGCGCTTCTACCGGCACCCGGGGATCGACCCGCTCGCGATCGCGCGCGCGGCTTGGATGAACGCGCGGGCGGGCCGAGTGGTCTCGGGCGGCTCGACGCTCACGCTCCAGCTCGTGCGCGTGCTCGAGCCGCGCCCGCGCACGCTGCGCTCCAAAGTGGTCGAGGCGGCGCGCGCTCTGCAACTGGAGTTGCGGCTCGGCAAGGACCAGCTGCTCGCGGCGTACCTGACCTTCGTGCCGTTCGGACGCAACGTCGAGGGTGTCTCGGCGGCGTCCTGGGCCTACTTCGGCCACGGCCCCGCGCAGCTCTCCGCCGCCGAGATCGCCACCCTGCTCGTCGTGCCGCAGAGCCCCTCGGCGCGTCATCCGCGACCCGCGAACGCGGAGCGCCTGCGCGCGGCGCGCGACCGGGTCGCGGCGTGGCTCGCAGAGAAGAACGCGCTACCGCGCGCCGAGGATGCGGCAGACGCGGCAGCTTTCACCGCCGCCGACCTGCTCGAGTCGGTGGCGCGCGAGCCCGTGCCGGCTGGGCTCCGGCCGCTGCCGCGCGCGGCGCCGCACTTTGCGTTCTGGCTGCGCGCTCGCCACCCTGGCGTGCTGCGCCTCGAGACCACGCTCGACCGCGGCCTGCAGGAGCTGGTGGAGCGGGAAATGCGCACCGCGGGTCGCGACCACGAACGTCTCGGGATTCACAACGGCGCGGCCGTGCTGCTCGACCATCGCACCGGCGCGCTCAAGGCGGCGGCAGGCGGCTTCGACTTCTGGGCGGGCGGCCCGGCTGGCCAGATCCCGGCTTTCGACGTGGCGCGCTCGCCCGGCTCGGCGCTCAAGCCGTTCCTCTACGCGTCAGCCGTCGAACGAGGACTGGCGCTACCCGAGCACCTGGTCGAGGACACGCCGGTTCGCTACGCCGACTACGCGCCCCAGAACTACGACGGCGATTTCGTCGGTCTGGTGACGCTCGAGGACGCCCTCTCCCACTCCCTCAACGTGCCGTTCGTGCGGTTGCTCGGGGAGCTCAGGGTGGAGTCGTTCCTCGACGAGCTCCGAGCGGCGGGAGCGTCCCACCTCCGCGCCGAGCCCGGTCACTACGGCCTGTCCGCCGCGATCGGCGCGATCGAGATCACGCCGATCGAGCTCGCCGGGCTGTACGGCGCTCTGGCCGCGGATGGTCGCTACACCAGGGTCCGCTGGCTCGCGGCAGAGTCGAGTGCTCCCGCAGCCTGGCTCTCGCCGGGTGCGGCGCACTTGACCCGGCGCGCGCTCGCACGACGCGATCGACCGGACTTTCCGGAGCGCCGCCGCTTCTCGCAGGTGCCGCGCGACATCTTCTGGAAGACCGGCACCAGCTACGGGCACCGCGACGCCTGGGCCGCCGGCGCGAACGCCGACTTCACGGCGTTGGTCTGGCTCGGCAACCTCGACAACACCTCCGCCGCCGACCTGGTGGGCGCGGACGCCGCCGGTCCGATCCTGTTCGACCTGCTCGAGGCCGCCGCCGTGCGGGCTGCCCCGGCGCCTGCCCGCGCGTTCCCTCGCGACCTCAAGACGGTCGAGGTGTGCGCCTACTCCGGGATGGTGCCCGGCGCAGCGTGTCCGGCGCGCAAGGGCGTGCTCGCGGTCGCGAGCCACGTGCCGACCGCGACCTGCCGCTTCCACGCCGCGGTCGACGTCGACCTCGTCACCGGCTTCGCGCTGAACCCTTCGTGCCGCGCCGGGAAGAGCTTCGAGACGCGCAGCTTCCTGGTCTACCCCGCCAGCCTGAGACGGTTCCTGCGGTCGGAGGCGAAGCTGCTTTCGGAAGCACCGCCGCTCCATCCCGACTGCCAAGCGCGCGGCGCGCGCGACCGGAGCGCGATGCTGCGCATCCTCTCGCCGCAGCCCGACCAGACCCTGTTCCTGCTGCCGGGCGTGCCGTCGACCTCCCAAGAAGTGCCGTTCCAGATCGACGCCGACGGCGGCGCCCGTTCAGTGTCGTGGTTCGTCGGCGGCCGCTTTCTCGGGGAGCTACCGCCCACCGAGAGTCTGTGGTGGACGCCCGAGCACGGCGCCCACGAGATCACCGCCGTCGACGACCGCGGTCGCACCGCGAGGACCACGCTGCGGGTGCGCGAGCGCGCAACGCTGGGAGCCACGCCCGCAGCATTGCGATGAGCTCGACGTCGGCTCGAGGATTGTGGATTGCGACGAGGGTGGCGCCTGGGCGTATGCTGGCCGCGTGTACTGCCCCGAGTGCCGGAGGGTCTTCCCGCAAGGCATCTTCCGCTGCCAGGGCTGCGATGTCGACCTGGTCGGGACGAGGCCCGGCGGGACCCACGAGCTGCTGCCGGTGTTCGAGACCGCGAACGTGTTCGAGCTGGGGTTGGTGCGCTCGCTTCTCCTGTCGTCCGGCATTCCAGTGGAGATCAGGGGCGAGGAGATCCTCCATCTCGCCGACGGCATGATCACCGCCACCGTGCTCGTTCCCGCCGACCGGGCTGCCGAGGCGGCGGCGTTGCTCGACGAGCACGTTCCGCGCGACGGCGACGCCGACGAGGCGCCGCTGGATTGATGCGTCCGGCCGACCGTCGCGACCGTGGGGCGATCACTCCTCGCGGAGCGTCACGCTCGGGTCGAGCGACACGGCGCGGCGCGCCGGTATTGCCGCCGCGATCAGCCCAGCGGACAGCAGGAGCGCGGCGACGACGACGAAGGTGAGCGGGTCGGCGGCGTCGATCCCGAACAGGCTGGCCGAGAGCGTGCGCCCGAGGAGCGCGGCGCCGACGAAGCCGACCAGCATGCCGGCGACCACGGGACGCAGGCCATGGCCGACCAGCTCGCCGAGCACCCGGCCGCGGCTCGCGCCCAGGGCGCTGCGGATGCCGATCTCGCGACGTCGCTGGGTCACGCCGTAGGAGATCACGCCGTAGGTGCCGCCGGCCGCGAGCACCAGTGCGATCGCGGCGAACAGCGAGACCAACCAGGAGTGCAGGCGCCGAAGCGCTAGCGAACGCGCCAGCGCGTCCGAGAGCGCGCCTACCTCGTAGAGCGGCAGCTCCGGATCAAGCTCCCGAACGATCCGGCGGGCCGGTTCGAGGAGATCAGTAGGCGAGCCCGCGGTACGTAGCATGACCGCGAGGGACGACACGGCGGCCTGCGCCAGCGGCTCGTAAGTTGCGGCAATCATCGGCCGATCGAGCCCGTAGTGTTGGATGTCCTGGGTGACGCCGATCACTTCGAGCCACGACTCCTGGTCGTCGGTGCCTCTCTCCTGGTAACGCACGCGCCTGCCGACGGGGTCGGTGCCCTCCTCGAAGAACTGGCGCACGAACGATTCGTTGACGACCACCACCCGCCGACTGCCAGCTCGATCCGTGACGTCGAAGGTGCGACCCGCGACGAGCGGAATCCGCAGCGTCTCCAGGTAGCCGGGCGTAGCGACCCGCCGGAGCACCACCGGGTTCGGAGCCTCGGGCGGCGGCGGCGCGGCGCCTTCCGCCTCGAAGAAGTGGCCCAGGTGGCAGCCGAGCGGCGGGCAGGTGACGGCCCCGGCCGAGTCGACTCCGGGCAGCGCCTGGAGTTGCTCGAGGAGCTGCTCGTAGAAGGCCAGCGTGGCGTCGGCGCCCTGGTACTTGGCGGCGGGTAGCGAGAGTCGAAAGGAGAGGACACCCTCCGCAACCCAACCTGGATCGACGTTGCGCAGTCGCTCGAGCCCTCGCAGCACGAGACCGCCGCCGACCAGCAAGAGCGATGCGAGCGCGATCTCCGCCACCACGAGAGCGTCGAGAGTGCCGACGCCGGCACCTTGCCCCCCGGCGCGCCCGCGCGCATCGAGCGAGCTGCGCAGGTCGCAGCGTCGCGCCTGGACCACGGGCGCCCAGCCGAAGAGCACCGTGGTCAGCGCGCTCACCGCGATTGCGAAGACCGCTACCCTGGCGTCGAAGTCGAAGCGGGCCCAAACCGGCAGCTGTTCCCCGGCATGAGTGGCGACCCACCGCGTCGCACCGGCGCCCAGCAACACGCCGAGCGCTCCGCCCGCGACCGACAGGAGCAAGCTCTCGGTGAAGAGCTGGCGCGCCAGGCGCCGGCCGGTCACGCCGAGCGCCAGTCGCAGGCCGATCTCGCCTCGGCGGGCGATGGTGCGCGCCAAGGTGATACTGGCGACGTTTGCACAAGCGATCAGCAATACCACGCATACGCCCGCTGCGAGCACCAACGTCAGCCGGCGGTAGTCACTCACCGCGCGATCGCGCAACGGCAGGAGGAGCGGTGACACCGTGCGCTCCTGGTCGTGGTCGGCCCAGACGGTTTCCTGTGCGCGCAGCAGATCGGCCCGAGCCTCGTCGAGAGTGACGCTCGGCCGGAGGCGGCCGATGCCGTCGCCGCCGTACGACTGGTAGGGCTGGGCAGGGTCGCCGCGCAGCGGCAGCCAAAGGGATGCCGCGGTGGGGAATCGTAGGCCTGCTGGCAGCACGCCGACGACCACGTGGGGCTTGCTGTCGAGACGGATGGTGCTGCCGACGATCGAGGAGTCCCCGGCGAACCAGTCCTGCCACAGGGTGTAGCCGAGCATCGCCACGGCCGGACCGCCGGGGCTGTCCTCCTCGACGGTGAAGGCGCGTCCCAGCGCCGGCTCGACTCCGAGCACAGCGAGCAGATCGTGGGTGACGACCGCACCTTGGATCCGCTCGGTGCGTTCGCCAGCGGACAGGTTGAAGCTCGCGCCCTGGAGGGTCGCCATGCTCTCGAAGGTGGTGGTCTGGTCGCGCCAGACTACGAAGTCGGGATAGTTGATCCCGACGAACTCGAGGTTCCACTTTGGCGCGGTCTCGTTGAGGTAGACCAGGCGACCGGAGTCGGGGAACGGCAGCGGACGCAAGAAGATGCCGTTGAACAAGGCGAAGACGGCGGTCGTGGCAGCTACGCCCAAGGCGAGCATCGCGACCACCAGCACCGTGGTCCCGGGCTGGCGCGAGAAGCCTCGGAAGGCGTGGCGGAAGTCGTTCGTCCAGCCAGTCATAGCGCTCTCTCCTCGCCGCGATGCGCGCGTCTCGCGCCGACGTTCCACGACGACGCGTTGCGCGCCGTCGAGCAGACCCAGGAAGGCGAGGCGCAGCACTTCGAGGCGGCCTCGCCCCTCCGCCTCGGCCAGCATCTCGGAGAAGAGCTCCGCCATCTGCTCGCCATAGCGCTCGCGAAAGCGCCGTGGGTAGAGGCCGAGCAGCCAGATGTACAGGCGGCGAGCAGGGCGGGCGATCATCGGGCGCCCCTGCCGGCCTTGCCGCCCGCAACCCGGCGGCGCGCCGTGGCCACCACGCCTTCGAGCCGCGCGACCTCTCGCACGAGTGCCGCGCGCCCCTTTGCTGTCAGGCGATAGAAGCGCTTGCGACCGCTCTCGCCCTCCGGCCGCAGCGGTTCTTCCAGCTCCTCGATGAGCTCCGCCTCGCGCAGCTCCTCCAGCGAGCCGTAGAGCGTCGCCGGCCAGAGTCGCAGCGAGCCCGCCGTCAGATCCAGCACGTCACGCGTGATGGCAGCGCCGTGTCGGTCGCCCTCGGCCAGCGCCAGCAGGATGTGGAACCACGTCGGCTTCATGGGGCGCTATCGGATCGTATGATACTGATTCATAGCATACGGAATCCCGGGCGGCGGGTTGTATTGCTCCCCGACCCGGGTAGTGTTGGCTGTCGCCTGCGTGGCGACCGGAACCGCGGGTCGGCGAGTCCGAATGACCAGGTTCGGCACGTCTTGGCGTAATCCTGATCGGAGGGGCGCCGCGCGGGACCGTGTCGGAGCGGGATCGCGTCGCGGCGCCCTTTGGCGTTTCTGCAGTCCCTTCCTCTGATTGATATACACGTCGCGAGGACCTGTCATGCCTGCCCAGCTCCCCAACCCTGTCGTCCAAGCTCGCGTGGCGTTCGCAGCCATCCTCCTGCTCGTCTCCTTCGCGGCCGGAGCCTTGGCCCAGGCGCCGTTCGTCGACCGCGAGGTCACCATCATGGGCGCCGGACCACGACCGAGCTCGCCGTCCGTCGACGTCGGCCCGGACGGCGACCCCGCGGTGTTCTGGATGCAGGACGGCGGCGACGGCACCATCATCTGCCTCCAGCGACTCGCCGCCAGCGGCCAGTCGCGGACCGGACCGCTGATCGCCAACGTCAGCGGCGGTCTCAACGGCTCGCCCACCGGTCGAGTCCTGCCGGATGGCACCCTGTTGACGTTCTGGAGCCTGCAACAGGGCACCGTAGTGAAGGCGCCGGACGGCAAGGTGCTGTTGGCCGCGAGCCAGGGGTCGAGCGTGCTCGGTCGCCGCTTCGATCCCAACGGCGCGCCGATCGGCGGCGAGATCGTGGTGTCGCAGGGCGGGGAGGGCGAGAGCGCCCGGCCCGCCGCCGCGACCGATGTCGACGGGAACACGGTGGTGGTGTGGGAGGACAGCGGCAATCTCTTCGCGCGCGGCTACGACGCGCTCGGCAGCCCGCTCACCTCGGAGCGCGGAGTGAACGATCGCGCCCCGGGCGGCGCGCGGGCGCCCGCGATCGCCAAGGCGCCCTCGGGCGAAGTGATCGTCGCATGGCGTCAGCTCTCCGGCCCCCAGGTCGGGATCTTCGTCCGCGTCCTGAACGCAAACCTCCAGCCGTTCGGCCAGTCGGTGCGGGTCGCGAACCTCGTCAACGCGCTTGCGCCCTCGCTCGCGGTCGATCGCAATGGCGGCTTCGCGATCGCGTGGGAGGAGAGGGGCATCGAAGGCCGCGACGTGTTCGTGCGCCGCTACGGCCGCCGCGCCCAACCGCGTAGCGAGACGATCCAGATCAACCCGACCAGCGCGGGCGACCAGACCCGCCCGAGGATCGAGTTCGATGCCGCTGGCCGTCTGATCGTCGCCTGGGAGAGCACCACGACTCCCGCGGCGGGTGGCAGCCCGAATGCCGCGACGGTGAACGGCGGCTCGGTCGTGGGCCGGGTGTTCGACCCCAACCTCCTGCCGACCTCCGAGGAGTTCGTGATAGCCGAGAGCGAGAGCGGCACCGAGCCCGCGGCCCCGGCCGTCACGGTCGACGACCAGGGGCAGGCGACCGTGGCCTACCAGAAGGAATCGACGGCCGACGGGAGCTCGAAGGGCCTGTTTCGCAAGCGGGTGATCCTGCCGTCGGGCGGTGCCTGCTCGCCGAGCGGCACGCGGCTCTGTCTCAACGGCGGTCGTTTCGGCGTCGAGGTCGATTTCGACCCGCCGACCGCGCCGAAGTCGGCTGCCGGCGCGGTGCCGCTCACCGGCGACACCGGGTACTTCTGGTTCTTCGAGCAGGAGAACGTCGAGATCGTGGTCAAGGTGCTGGAGGCGTGCGCGATCAACGGCAAGCGCTGGGTGTTCGCCGCCGGCCTCACGGACGTGGCGCTCACGCTCGAGGTCACCGACGCGCCCACCGGCGCCAAATTCACCTTCGACCATCCGGGCGGCGCCCTGCCGCCGCTGCTGAACGTCAACGCCTTCGACTGCGGCGCCGGCGCGATCACCGAACCCAGCGAGGTCGCCGCGGCGGCAGATGCCGCTTGGGCCGAGCTGGCCTCGGAGCTCGCCGTGCTCGAAGCGGTGCGCCAGGAGGCGGATCTTCGTATTGGCACCTTCGCGGCCGCGCCGTGCAATCCGTCGGCCACCAGGCTGTGTCTCAACGCGTCGCGCTTCGAGGTCGAGGCGTCGTTCCGCGAGCCCGGCGGTCCGCGCACCGATGCCGAGAGCGTGAAGCTCACGAGCGACACGGGCTACTTCTGGTTTTTCGACGAGGAGAACGTCGAGGTCGTGGTCAAGGTGCTCGACGCCTGCGCGATCAACAACCGCTATTGGGTGTTCGCCGGCGGCCTCACCGACGTCGATGTCGAGCTCGAGGTGCGCGACTCGGTCACCGGCAAGAGCGTGACCTACCGCAACTCGCAGGGGCAGCCGTTCGCGCAGATCCGCGACACATCAGCGATCGACGCCTGTCCGTAGGTCCGTGCGGCCGGACAGCTCATAGTCGCAGCGGGAGCGCGTTCGAGGCAGCGCGCTCGAGCGCTGCGTCGAGGGCGTCGCCTCGCTGCCCCCTCGCGTTCGTGTCGAGGACGATAGACCCGCGTCCGGAGCGCCGCTCGAGCTGACGCGCCAGCAGGCGACGCGCGTCCTCGTTCACGACGTCGTCGAGCCCTTCGATCCACACCAGTGCCCGGCGGTCGAGCTCTCGCAGCTCGGCCCCGAGGCGACCCTTCGACTCGCCGGCGCGTAGTCGGTCTGCCAGCGCCGGCGCGTGCTCGGCGCGCGCTGCCCAGCCCTGCTGCAGGGCCGCTGCGACCAGGTCGCGCGCGGCCCGGAGCACGACTTCGGACGGGCCACAAAGCTGGACGTTGCGGCAACTCTCGAGGAACGGCTGCTCCAGCACGACGCGCGCTTCGCGGTCGAGGTCGAGCACGACAGGGCTCTCGTTCGCCTCTAGTTGCGGCAGCTCGGCGAGACCGGATTCGCGCGCCAGACGCTCGCGGTAGCGCGGGTCGCGGTGCCGGAACACGATCTGCCATCGCTCGTGGAGCCACATCCACAGCTCGGGGTCGCGACGGATGCGTCGCTCGAGCGGTTCGAAGTAGCGGCGGGTCAGCTCGGCCTCGGGATCGTCGCCGAGGCTCTCTGCGCTCACCGGTGGGTCGATCTCGAGCCGGTAGCGTCCGCGGCCGGCTGGATAGGTGAAGAGCGGTACGACGGCAGCGCCAGTCCGCTGATGGAGCAGGGCTGGCACGGAGGTGGCCCACGCCGGCCGGCCCAGGAAGTCGACCAGGGTGCTGCCGGCGAGCGGATTCACGCGCTGGTCGATGGCGGCCGCCACCACCTCGCCGTGGCGGAGCGCGAGAAACATGCGTTGCGCGACGCGCTGGCGCGGCAGCAGGATCGCACCGGTGCGCTCGCGGATGGCGCGCAGCTCTCCGTCGACGAGCGGGTTGGAGGCCGGGCGATAGACCAGGTGCAGCTTGGCGACGTGCGACCGCACCGGATAGGCCGCGAGGTCGAACGGGCCGAAGTGGCCGGTGAGCAGGAGCACACCGCGGCCGGCGGCGGTGGCGGCGGCCAGATGCTCGGCACCGACGACGTCGAATCGTCGCTCGAGCTCCTTGGGCTCGAACCGGGCTGCCGAGACCTGCTCGAAGAGAAAACACCCCAGGGTCTCGAACGATCGACGCGCGAGGCGTCGCCGCAGCTCCTCCGGCACCTCGACCAGGGTCTTCTCGAGGTTCTCGATCGTGGTCTGCCGACGCCGGCGCAGCAACGTCCAGGCGAGCCGGCCGGCGATGGCGCCAAGCGTGGCGGAGTGCTCGTGGCGAACGGTACGCACCAACGCGCAGGCGACGCGGTACCCGAGGTGCTCGAGTCGGTGCGAGTACCGAACAGGCTCGAGGTCCGGCCCTTTCTCGCCGGTGCTGTGGGCGCTCTCGCGGCCCTTCGCGACAGGAACAGCGCTCAACGACTGGCTGGCGCGGCGGCGGCGCCCACCGGACAGCCCACGCCGGTGCCGCCGATGCCGCAGGAGCCGCCCGGGTTCTTCGATAGGTACTGCTGGTGGTACGGCTCGGCGTAGTAGAGCTCGCCGGCCTGCTCGATCTCGGTGGTGATGGCGCCGAGGCCGGCGGACTCTAGCGCTCGCTGGTAGGCGTCACGCGACGCTTCCGCGGCGCGCCGCTGCTCTTCGGAGCACCAGTAGATGCCCGAGCGGTACTGCGTACCGACGTCGTTGCCCTGGCGCATGCCTTGGGTGGGGTCGTGGCTCTCCCAGAACACGCGCAGCAGGTCTTCGTACGTCACCTGATTGGGGTCGAAGACCACCAGAACGGCCTCGGTGTGGCCGGTGCGCCCCGAGCACACCTCCTCGTAGGTCGGGTTCGGGGTGATTCCCGCCGTGTAGCCGACGGCGGTGGTGTAGACGCCGGTTTGGTGCCAGAGCTTGCGCTCGGCGCCCCAGAAGCAGCCGAACGCGAAGATCGCCCGTTCGCAGCCGGCCGGAAAGGGCGGGCGCAGCGGGGTGCCGAGCACGTCGTGCCGGTCGGGAAGTGGCATCGCCTGGGCGCGGCCGGGGAGGGCCTCGGCCGGAGAAGGCAGACGCAGCTTGTGGGAGGAGAAGGTCATCTCAGGGACTCCGTATCGATGGGCGGCGCGCGGAATGCGCCACGGTCAGCGGAATCCTACCGCCAGCGGCTCAGGTCGTCGGCAGCAGCCGGCTGAACAGACCGCGGTTGCGCGCCACGAACCAGTACCCGAGATCGGTCAGCCAACCCAGCGGCGCGAAGCGCATCGGCTTGGTCCACCGCCAGCCAAGCTGCTCGAGGCAGAACACCGCGCCACGCCCACCCCGCAGGCGCGTGCCGTCGGTGCGGAACACCTGCATCGCTCGAGCGCAATCTTCCCGCAGCGCCGCGCCGAGCGGCGGGTCGGGAACCCGCTGGTAGGGCACCAGCAGCAGCCGTCCGTTCCGGTCGCGCCGCCGCGCCCACTCGACACATCGACCGCAGAAGCCACACTCGCCATCCCACAGCACGAGCACCTGATGTTCGCCGCGCCAACCGCCCGGCAACGGCGAGAACTCGCCCGAGAGCAGCCTCGCGGCGTCCTGCGTGCTCTCGCCGGGCCGACTCGCAGCCGGTGCGACAGGCAGTGCGCAGCCGGCGGTCATCGCAGTTTCTGCTCGCCCACGATCCAGCCGTCGCGCAGGCTGATGATGCGCTTGCCGTAGGCGGCGTTCTCCTCGGAGTGCGTCACCTGCACGATGGTGGTGCCCTCGTCGTTGAGCTGCTTGAACAGCTCCATGATTTCCTTGCCCTGGGCAGTGTGCAGGTTCCCGGTGGGCTCGTCGGCGAGGATGACCTTCGGCTCGATCACGAGTGCCCGCGCCACGCCGACGAGCTGTTGCTGGCCGCCGGAGAGCTGGTTGGGGAAGAGATCGCGCTTGCCGACCATCTGGAAGCGGTCGAGCATGTCGCACACCAGCGCCTCGCGCTCGACCCGCTTGATGTTGCGGTAGGAGAGCGGCACCTCGAGGTTCTCGTACACCGTCAGGTTGTCGATCAGGTGGTAGCTCTGGAACACGAAGCCGATGTGCTCCTTGTGGAGCTGGTTGCGATGCTTCGGCTTGAGCAGGTGCACGGGGTGGCCGAGGAACTCGTACTCCCCCTGCCAGTCGGCGTCGAGCATGCCCAGGATGTGCAGCAGCGTCGACTTGCCGGCGCCCGAGGGCCCCATGATGGTGAGGAACTCGCCTTCCTTGATGTCGAGGTTGATCTTGCGCAGCACGTAGGTGCGGCCGTACCCCGACTCGTAGTGCTTCTCGAGGTTGCGCAGGCGGATCATCGCCGGCGCGGTGGTGGTGAGGTCGAGGGGTTGCGGGGCGGTCTCGACGTTGGCGGTCTGGGTCATGGGACGCGACCTCGGGGGCAGCCGGACAGCTCGACGGTCACGGGACCGGCTGCCGGGTAGGTGGTCGTGGGGTGGTCTGAGATCTTTGAGATCTGGCCCCGTCCATCATACGAGCCTCCGTGGCCGGGGTTACCCGCTCGCGCGGGGAGCGACCTCGATCCGCCGCGCGAGCCACACGATCAGCGTGCCCACCAGCGCCGTCGGCGGGCCCTCGGACCACACCCAGAAGGCCGGCAGACCAGCGTAGAGGCCGACGCCGAAGATCGTGAGCCCGAACACGATGTCGCCGACTCCCATGAACAGCGCGACCGGGCGGTAGCGGCGCAGGTCGGTCGAGAGCAGCAGGAACAGGGCGCCGTGGAACGCGTAGAGCGCCGACACCGAGCGCGTGAGGTACTCCACGAGTGGACCGCGGGGCATCTCGCCGAGCCCGAGGGCGGCGTGGATGGAGGCCATCCAGTCTGTCGGCAAGAACACCGCCAGGATCGCCAGGAGCAGCATCGCGCCGATGACACGGAAGAGGATGGCGAGCACGCGTCGGGAGCTCATCGCTGGTTCTCTCTCGGGTTGTCGTGCAAACGCTATCGCGAGCCGCTGGCGCACTGTCACCAAAGGTACGCAGGACGCTCTGCGGCGTTCTCGACCGCCCCGCGGGCTTGCCAAGGCGCCCTGGTCCTGATATGTTGTTGCAACATACTTGGAGCCGTTCGGAGAGCAGCCTCTCGCTTCGATCCCATGTCATCCATTGCTGCTGACCGGTGGCGGGCTCCCGCCGGCAGCGAGGAGGAGTAGTGATGTTTCGGGAAGCAAGATCCCATCGTTTCGCATGGTCCCTGTCCCTCTTCGTCGTCCTCGCGGGCGCGCTCGTTGCGTCGCCGGTTGCCGCGGGAGCTGGCTCGCCCGTGCCCCTGACCGACGAGTTCCGGGCCGATCACGCTCAGCCGAGCAAGACGTGGCAGTACGCGCCGCACGCGATCGCGCTCGGCGGCGGTCGCACCGCGGTGATCTGGGAGCAGGACCTCGACGGCATCTTCGCGAGATTCCTGGACGCAACAGGCGCGCCGGAGGGCGGTGACCGGCGTCTGGTGGGGAGCGCTGGGCTGCGCGCGCCGTTCCGGGGCGTGACCAACCTGCGCCGTCATCCGTCGGCCCAGGCGCTTCCCGATGGCGGGTTCCTGTTGGCCTGGACCGAGGAGCGCACCTTCATCACCTCCTCGGCCTTCTACGAACGGCGCAACGTGCTGGACCGCGACGTCATGGTGCAGCGCTTCGCCTCGGATGGCACGCCGGCGTCGGATCGCTCCCTGATCAACGCAGCGCGCGCCGGCGAGCAGAGCTACCCACAGCTCGTGCGTCGCGGCGAGGGCGGCTTCGCGGCGGTGTGGCGCACGGTCGATGCCGACTCTCCCGAGCGCCAGGGCATCTACCTGCGCGCGATAGCCGGTACGGGGACGCCGCAGGGTACGGAAGTCCGTGTCGACAGCGGTCTCGACTCCGAGCCGGGAGTGCCGTCCGTCGCCTTCAACACCGCGGGCGCGGCGCTGGTGGCATGGGACGCGTGCTGCGACGCCGGCGGCGACCGGGGAGTGTTCGCGCGCGCGATCGGGACCGATCTCGCACCGGCGAGCGCGGTCTTCCGCGTCAACGCCACCGCCGCGCACGCCCAGACCTGGCCTGCGGTCGCCGTGAGCTTAGACGGCGAGTTCCTGGTCGCATGGCAGTCGGTGACCGGTGTGCAGCAGTCCCGCTACGGCCAGCGCCGCGTGCGCGGTCAGCTCGTGGGATCCGACGGTGGCCTGCTCGGTCCCGAGCTGCTGCTCTCGAGCGGCGAGGGCTGGGGCCACGACACGCCGCGCCTCTCCGCCGGCACCGACGGCTCGCTCCTGCTCACCTGGCTGGTGTTCGACGGTGACTTCCCGGCCGGTATCGCCGCAGCGCGTCTTGCCGGCGATGGCGAGCGCACCTCCGACGCCGCTTGGGTCAGCGAGTCGCGCACCATCGGCAGCCCAGCCAGCGTGCACGCCGGCGAGGGCCGCTACCTGGTCACCTGGCTGGGAGTGCTGGCAAAGAAGCGCTCTGTAGCCGCGCGCTTCGTGGGCCTGGAGTAGCCGAGTAGCTCGGCAGTAGCCGAGGAGCTCGGCAGGCGGGCCCGGGCGCGCCGTACCGACCGTGCCCGGGCCCCCACTCCAGCTCGACGACTGCGGTCGCTCAGTAGTAGATGGCGCGCAGGCGGTCGCGAAACTCCTCCGACAGGGGGTCGCGAACGCCGACGATGTGGAACACCGTGAGCATCGCCTTGCGCGCCGCCTGGTCCTCCCAATCGCGGTCGGCGTTGGCCGCGTCGAGGTAGTGCTCGAGCGCCTCGCGCGGGCTGCCTGCGGCCAGCGCCCACCCGCCGAGCGCGTAGCGAGCCTCGGCGTCCTCGGGATCCGCGGCGGCTCGTCGCTCGCACTCGGTCGGCTCGCCGATTTCTAGCGCCGCCCGCGCGAGCCGGATCGCGTCGGAAAGGTGCACGGCCTCCTCGCCGCTTCCGGCTCCCGCCGGGACGGCCTCGACGTGACGCTCGGCCGTGTCGAGGTCGCCTTCCGCGAGCGCCAGCCTCGCGAGCTCTAGCCGGGCGACGCCGTGGGCCGGCTCGACGCCGAGGGCTTGCTCGAGCCTAGAGCGCGCGCCGTCGAGATCGCCATCGTTGCGCAGCTCCCGAGCCTCGGCGACCAGCCGGTCCGTCACGGTCGGACACCACGGCCGGAGGAACGAGCGCACCTGCGCCTCGGGCAGTGCACCGACGAAGCGGTCGACCGGCTTGCGATCGCGGAACAGCAGCACGTTGGGGATGCCGCGCACGCCATACATGGCCGCGAGGTCGGGGTTGGCGTCGCTGTCGACCTTTGCCAGCGCGAACGCCCCGTCCATCTCGCCGGCGAGCTTCTCGAGCACCGGCCCGAGGATGCGACACGGACCACACCAGGGTGCCCAGAAGTCGACCAGCACCGGGACCTCTTGGGAGCGGTCGAGGACCGCGTGCTCGAAGCTGGTGCCGTCGACGTCGAGGGTGTGGGGATGCATGGCGAAGGAGCTCGCGGTCTAAGGCGCGGTCGCGGATCCCTCCCTCGCTTCCGCGACCAGCGCCGCCACGGCGGGCTCGGCGTTCTTCCAGATCTCGGCCAGCTCGCCGTAGGTCTCGCGCGCGGCGCGGGTGTCGCCGGCTCCTGTCTGGGCGCGCGCGAGACCGAGCAGCGTCGCAGTCCGCCGCGGCGTTCGGTCGAGCTGGCGCGCGAAGGCAGAGGCAGCCTCAGCGTGGCGGCCGAGGTCGAGCAGCGTTTCGCCGTAGAGCTCCCAGGCAGGCTTCACGACGTTGGGCGGGCCGAACTCGTAGGGCAGCGAGGTCTCGGTCTCGGCGGCGTGGCGGAGCTTGGCCAGAGCGTCCTCGACCTTTCCGGCCTGCAGCAGCATCAGCGCCTCGATCTCCTCGACCAGCACGGCCTTCTCCGGGTCCTCGCGCTCCTGCCCCATGCGGTCGCGCGCCTGCGACACCTTCAACGCCTCGAGGTGGCGCTCGGCGGCGGCGCGATCGCCGCGCCGGATCGCGGCATAGGCGTCGGCGAAGTGGTAGTCACGCGCCCCGAGGTTCTCGGGGAACTCCGCGGTCCAGCGCTCGAGCGCCGCGAAGTCGCCGGTGTCGAGCACGTAGCGCGCGCGCATCGCTCCGAAGTGCCAGAGCTCGGTACGTGTCGGCTCGTTCGCCATGCGCGCGGCGCAGGTTTCCATCACCTGGCGCGCGTCGGAGAGACGGCCGAGCTGCAGGTGGCCGTACTCGAGCCAGTAGGGGTAGTGGGCGCACAGCGACGCCGGCTCGCCCAGCTCGTGCTCGTGGTGGTGCTGCACGTCGCTCGCGGTGTCGTTGGCGGCCACGACCTCGTTCCACATGCCGAGCGCGACGAAGATGTGCGACGTCATGTGCTGCGCGTGCGCCGCGGCCGGGGCTATCTTCGAGTAGGCGTGCGCCATCGGCAAACCGAGCGGCGCGTGGATCGGATCGTCGTAGGAGTGGATCAGGTAGTGCGCGGCGCCGGGGTGCTCGCGGTTGCGCTCCCACACCGGCTCGGCGACCGCCGCGGCGCGCATGTAGACCCGGAAGTCGCGGCCCTCGTGCGCGGTGCCGAGGATCGAGAGGGCGTACAGCGTCGCCGCCTCGTCGTCGTCCGGATAGGTATCGTGCAGCCGGCGCATCTCGTCGCGGTACAGCAGGTCGCGCTCGTTCTTCGACTTTCCTGCCGCGCGCTCGGCGTTGCCGTAGAGCGTTTCGATCGCCATCAGGTAGTCCCGCTCGCGCTGGGTCGGCGCCTTGGCCTGCCGCGCCTCGACCGTTGCGCCGAGCTTCGCCAACGCCGCGTTCGCCTTGTCGGTGTACTGCGCCATCCAGATCGGGTGGTTGTGGGTCATCGCTTCGCCCCAGTAGGCGAGAGCGAAGTTCGGATCTGCCTCCTGCGCGGCGAGAAAGGCGCTCTCGGCGTCCTCGTACTCGAAGTTGTGCAGGTAGAGCACGCCTTCGATGAAAGCCGGCTGCGCTGCGGTGTTGCCGGAGTTGGGGAACGAGATCTGACCGAGGACTCTCGGCTTCGCCTCGTCGGCGGCTGGAGCGGCGGCGACAGCTTGGCCGGCGCTGGTGCCGAGCAGGACGGCCAGCGCGATCGTCGCGGCCGTGGTCCGGGCTGCTTCGTGACGGAAGGACGAATGCATCGTCTCGACTCCCAAGGGGCAGCAGGGCGCTGGGGCGCGGCGCCCGGCGTCGCGGATCGGCGACCAGCCGCCAAGGCTCTCGCGCCGATAACATCACTGGCCCACCGATCCTACCGCCTTGGGGGAAGTCCCAGCCCCCTCCGGGAGATATCACATGCGCCGCGCCGTCCTCGTCTCGAGCCCGCTGTTGTGCTTCGCCGTTGCACTCGCTGGCGCGCTGCCGGCGGCGACGGATCCTGATCGCTGGTCGGTCGAAGATCTGGTGACGTTCGAGGATGTCGTCGACATCGCGATCGCGCCCGATGCGACGCTGGCCGTGTTCCTCGAGAGCGCGGTCGAGGAGGTCGACGGCGAGCAGCAGAGGGTGTCGCACTTGTGGGCGGTTTCGCTCGCGGTGCCGGGCACCGAGCCCTGGCAGCTCACCCGCGGTGAGCACGGCGTGTCATCGCCGGCGTTCTCGCCGGACGGCCGGTTCCTGGCCTTCCTTTCGGATCGCCCGGTGCCCGGCGGCGACGAGGAGCTCGAGGGCAAGCGACAGGTGTGGCTGTTGCCGCTGCGCGGCGGCGAAGCGCGGCCCCTGACGCGTCTCGACCGCAGCGTGGTGTCCTACGACTGGCGATCGCCCGCGTCGCTGGTGGTGGCGGCGCCCGAGGCGCGCTCGGCGTGGGACGTGGAGCGCACCGAGCTCTCCGACACCAGCACGGTGGTCGAGGACGCCGAGCGCGAGCCGCCGGTGCGGCTGCTGCAGGTCGACGTGCCCGGCGGCGCAACCCGGCGGTTGACCGGCAACGCGCGCTGGATCGACGACCTCGCGGTCTCGCCCGACGGGCGTTTCGCCGTGGTGCGCGAGCAGCAGAGTCTCGCTTACGAGTACGACCAGGCCGTACCACCGCAGACATACCTGGTGGAGCTCGAGACTGGCGCCACGACCAGGCTCTTCGCCGACCTGCCCGTGCTGCCGCGCAGCGTGCGCTGGACGCCGGACGGCGCCGGCTTCTACTTCGTAGACGACTACAGCCGGCATCCGGTCTTCCGCACCGCCACCGTCGCGCGTCTCTACCACCACGAGGTGTCGAGCGGGAGCACCCGCGAGGTCGAGCTGGGTTGGGAGCGCGGGCTCGGCGGCGACTATGCCGCGACCGCCGACGGTTTCGTGGCGATGCTCGCGGACGGTGTGCGCTTGCACCCGGCGCACTATCGGCGCGACGGTGCCGCTTGGCGGCGCGACGACGTGTCCGGAGCGCACGCCCGCAACCTCGACGGCTTCGAGCTCTCCCGCGACGGTCGCACGATCGTCTACCGCACCTCCGCCGCGACGCGTCCACCGCAGCTCTGGGCGGCGCGGCTGGAGGCGGGCTCGTTGCTCGACGAGCGCAAGCTCACCTCGCTCAATCCCGCCTTCGAACGCAAGCCCACCGGGCGCGTCGAGGTCGTACGGTGGATCGGCGCGCTCGGCGAGGAGGTCGAGGGGCTGCTGCACTTTCCCCTGGACTGGGACTCGCCGAATCGCCGGGATGGCGAGCGCCGCCCGCTGATCCTCGACATCCATGGTGGCCCGACCGGCACCGACCGCGACACCTGGGAGGCCGACTGGCACGACCTCAACATCCTGCACCGGCAGAACGGCGCATTCGTGCTCCAGGTCAACTACCACGGCAGCGGCGGCTACGGCCTCGACTGGGTGGAGTCGATCGGCGGCGGCAAGTACTACGAGCTCGAGCCAGTCGACATCGAGGCCGGGGTCGACTGGGCGATCGCGCAGGGCTACGCCGACCCGGAGCGCCTCGGTATCAGCGGCTGGAGCAACGGCGCGATCCTCACCACCGAGATCATCACCCGCACGCGGCGCTACAAGGCCGCCGCGGCAGGCGCTGGCGACGTCGAGTGGATCAGCGACTGGGGCAACGTCGACTTCGGCGTGTCGTTCGACAACTACTACTTCGGCGCCTCGCCGATCGAGAACCCGCAGCTCTACATCCAAAAGTCGCCGTTCTTCCGTCTGCCGCAGGTGACCACCCCGACGATCATCTTCACCGGCACCGAGGACCGCAACGTTCCCCCTTCCCAATCCTGGTCGCACTATCGCGCCATGCAGCAGACCACCGACACGCCGGTGCGGCTGGTGCTCTTCCCAGGAGAGCCGCACAGCCTGCGGAAGGTCGCGCACCAGCGGCGCAAGCTCGAGGAGGAGGTAGCGTGGTTCGAGCGCTACCTGTTCGAGAAGCCGACCGAGGACCGCTCGTGGGTGAAGGACGGCTCGCCCCTGGCCGCGCTACTGGCGCGTGCCAACGCCGCGCGCGAGGGCGACGCGCTCGGTGTCTTGCGGGGTAGCGTGCTGGCGCCCGAGACGGTGCCTTTCGCCGGGCTCGAGATTGGTCGCTTCGAGGTGACGCGCGCTCAGCTTCGCGCCTTCGATGCGAGCTACACCGTGGCTCCCGAATCCGAGGAGCTGCCGGCCTCCGGGATCTCGTTCGAGCAGGCGCAACGCTACGTCGCGTGGCTGTCCCAGCACACCGGACGGCGCTACCGTCTGCCGACGAAGGACGAAGCCGAGCGCCTCGCCCGCACTGCCGGGTCGAAGGGCAACACGCTCGAGCGCTGGGCTGGCTACGAGCCGAACCCGGAGGATGCCGCGCGGATCCGCGCGGCGCTCGACGGGCTGCGGCTCGGTGGCGCGGCCGCGCCGCTCGTGCTGCCGGTCGGCTCGCTGCCGGGCGTCGGAGATCCCGCGGTGTTCGACCTCGACGGCAACATCGCAGAGTGGGCTACCGATGGCGCTAGCGGTGTCGCTGTGGGTCCGAGCGCGGATCGCGCGTCGGACCCCCGCCACTCGGAGCCGGTCCAGCCCGACCACGCGTACGTGGGGTTGCGCGTAGTGCTCGATCCGTGAGGTCGGTGCTCCCGGTGATGGCATCGAGATGAGGATCCTCGGAATCGAAGAACCGCTCGGCGTCGAGGTCGTCGAGCGAATACGTACCGGCGACCTCGCGACTCTGCGACGGCTCCTCGTGCGGCACCGGTGGCTTTCGACCTGCCGCATCCGCGGTACGCCCGAATCTCCGGACCAGAACCTGCGATCGCTGCTGCACGTCGTGGCCGACTGGCCCGGGCACTACCCGAACGGTGCCGCGACCGTCGCGCTCCTGGTGGAAGCGGGCGCGGACGTCGGCGCGCGCTTCGCCGGTCCTCACGAGGAGACGCCCCTGCACTGGGCGGCGAGCTGCGACGACGTCGAAGTGCTCGACGCGCTGCTCGATGCCGGGGCCGACATCGAGGCGGACGGCGCGGTCATCGGGGGCGGCACCGCTTTGGCAGACGCCACCGCCTTCGGACAGTGGCGGGCTGCACGGCGCCTGCTCGAGCGCGGAGCGCGGACCACTTTCTGGGAGGCCGCGGCGCTCGGGCTGGTCGAGCGCGTGCGCGAAAACCTGCGAGCATCGCCGCCGCCTTCGCGCGATGCCGTCACGCGAGCGTTCTGGGGCGCCTGCCACGGCGGACAGCTCGCAGCGGCGAAGCTACTCTGCGAGCACGGCGCCGATTCGAGCTGGCTCGGCTGGGACGGGTTGACGCCGCTCGACGCGGCGCTGCGGAGCGATGCCGACGACGTGGTCGAGTGGCTGCGCGGTGTGGGCGCTAGGTCGGCCAGCGAGCTCGCGTGAGGCGCGGCCGTCGCGTGGCCCGGGCATCGGGCGGTGGTATGATGGTGGTATGAGAGTCAAGACGTCCGTCAGCCTCCCGGCGGACCTCCTCGAAGCGCTGGACGAGGCGGCGGGTCCCGAAGGGCCGAATCGATCGCGCATGCTCGAGGTCGCGGCCCGCGAGTACTTGGAGCGGCGCACCCGCGCGATCAGGGAGGCGCGGGATCGCCGGATCCTGGACGACGTGGCGGCCAAATTGAATCGAGAGATGAAGGAGGTCCTGGAGTTCCAGGTGGAACCGTGAAGCGGGGCGATCTCTACCGAGTGCGACACCCGAGTGGGGATGTCAGGAGGTCGCGCGTCTTCGTCGTCGTCAGCCGCCAGACCCTGATCGACTCGAGGTTCTCCACCGTCGTGTGTGCGCCTGTGTACAGCCGGCGCGATGGTTTGGCCACGCAGGTCGCCGTGGGGGTCGAGGAAGGTCTGAAACATGCGTCGAGCATCCACTGCGACGCGCTGGTGAGTCTCTCCAAGTCGACTCTCACGGACTATCTCGCTGCGCTCGGCTCAGAGAGCCTCGTGGCACTCGACCGCGCTCTCCGCATCGCTCTGGCACTCGAGTAGAGGCAGGTACGGGGCTTGCCCCGCGATGCCTGGCCGCGCTACGTTGCGCCGGTGCCGCCGATTCTCTCGATCACCGACCTCGGCAAGACCTACGCCTCCGGCCTGCGTGCCCTCGAGGGCGTCGACCTCGCGATCGACAAAGGCGAGATCTTCGCCCTTCTGGGCCCGAACGGAGCGGGCAAGACCACGCTCATCAGCATCGTCTGCGGCATCGTCACCGCCACCGAGGGCACCGTGCTGGTCGACGGCTTCGACATCGTTCGCGACTACCGCGCCGCGCGTTCGCGGATCGGCCTCGTGCCGCAGGAGCTCGCCACCGACACCTTCGAGACGGTGTGGGCGACGGTGACCTTCAGCCGCGGCCTGTTCGGTCGCGCGCCGAACGCGGGGCACATCGAGCGGGTGCTGCGCGACTTGTCGCTGTGGGACAAGCGCCACGACCGGATCATGACGCTTTCGGGCGGCATGAAGCGACGGGTGCTGATCGCCAAGGCGCTGTCGCACGAGCCGGAGGTCCTGTTCCTCGACGAGCCCACGGCCGGTGTCGATGTCGAGCTGCGTCGCGACATGTGGGCGCTGGTGCGCCGCCTGCGCGACCAGGGCGTGACCATCATCCTGACCACGCACTACATCGCCGAGGCCGAGGAGATGGCCGATCGGATCGGCGTGATCAGCAATGGGAAGCTGATCCTGGTCGAGGAGAAGGCGAAGCTGATGCGCAAGCTCGGCAAGAAGCGGCTCACGCTCTGCCTCCAGGAGCCGATGGCGGAGGTGCCACAGGAGCTGGCCGACTGGAAGCTGGCGCTGGCCGACTCGGGCAACGCGCTGGAGTACACGTTCGATACCAACGCCGAGCGCACCGGCGTTCCCTCGCTGCTGCGGCGGCTGAGCGACCTCGGCATAGCGTTCAAGGATCTCCAGACCCGCGAGAGCTCTTTGGAGGAGATCTTCGTCAGCTTGGTGAGCGAGCGGTCGTTGCCGCGCGAGGGCGTCACGGAGCGGTCCCAGGCATGACCTTCAACCACCACGGCGTGTGGGCGATCTACCGCTTCGAGATGGCGCGCGCGCTGCGCACGCTGTGGCAGAGCGTCGCGACGCCGGTGATCACGACCTCGCTCTACTTCGTGGTGTTCGGCTCGGCGATCGGGTCGCGCATGGAGGAGGTGGACGGGGTGTCCTACGGCGCGTTCATCGTGCCGGGCCTGATCATGCTCACGCTGTTCACGCAGAGCCTGTTCAACGCTTCGTTCGGCATTTACTTCCCGAAGTTCACGGGCACCATGTACGAGCTGCTCAGCGCTCCGGTGTCGTACGTCGAGCTCGTGATCGCCTACGTCGGCGCCGCGGCGAGCAAGTCGATCGCGCTGGGGCTCATCATCCTGGCGACGTCGGCGCTGTTCGTGCCGATCCACATCGCGCACCCGTTGTGGATGGTCGCCTTCCTGGTGCTCACCGCCGCGACCTTCAGCCTGCTCGGGTTCATCATCGGCATCTGGTCCAACGGCTTCGAGCAACTCCAGATCATCCCGATGCTGATCGTGACGCCGCTCACCTTCCTCGGCGGCGCCTTCTACTCGATCGACATGCTGCCCCCGGCCTGGCAGAAGGTCACGCTCTTCAACCCGGTGGTCTACCTCATCAGCGGCTTTCGCTGGAGCTTCTTCGGCACGTCCGACGTCGGCGTCGGCCTCAGCCTGGCGATGACCCTGGGATTCTTCGTGGTCTGCCTCGCGGCGGTGGCCTGGACCTTCCGGACCGGGTATCGGCTGAAGAGCTGAGCCGATCTCGGCTGCTCACCGGACGAAGGTGTTCGATCGGGCGAACACCTGTTCGCGGGCAGAGACACCTCATGGTTGCGGTGTGGCTCCTCGTGATCGACGACGGCCCGAATCCTCGGCCTGCGCCGCAGTCACCTGCACGTGAAAGCGAAGCAGCTCGGCATTCGAGCGGCCGCGCTAGAGACGAGCTCAGAGCCGCTCAGGGTGTCTTCAGGTCGCGCTGCAGCGACGACACCGCGCCACCCAGCTCGTCGCGCACGGCCACGGCGAAGGTGATGGCCGGCGAGCGGAACGGCACCTCGATCTCGTAGAGGAAAGCTTGGCTGGTGACGTCGACCTCGCTTGCAAGCACGTCGATCCCTTTCAGGCCAAACTCGAGGTAGCGGCCGTCGGCTTGCCTGCCACCCACCGCCACCGTGAAGCGACCGCGTCGGTCCCCGCTCGAATCGGGAATCGTGGCGAGGCGCGAGAGCGGCACGAAGACCTGCAGCAGCGCCTTGGTGACGCCCTTCTCGGCCGGCGCCTTCACCGAGGGTACGACGCGGGCGTCGAGCGGGTTGTCACCCGACCCGTGGAGCAGCGTGGCCAGCACCACGCTCTCGAGCTCGGCTGCGGGGTGGAGCGCGCGGTAGCTGCGCCGGTGGCGGACCACCACGCCGGGCCGGTCGACCTCCACGCGGATGTCGTGGACTCTGCCGTCGCCCGGGGTGGACGGCGCGAAGGTCAGCTCGTACACGCTCTGCGCGTCGGTCAGCGCGGCGACGATGCCGTCGCCGAAGGTGTTGGAGTCCCAGAAGGTCCTGCCGCCGGTCTGCCGTGCGGCGAGCGAGAGCGAGTCGCGGACGTTGCCGTCGGCGGTCTGCGCGAAGCTCGTGGTGGTGCGTACATCCGCGGCGCCAGCGGATCGCAGGCCCTGAAGGCCGGTGGCCTGGATGGGGTAGAGGCTCACCTGATGGGCGTTGGCATAGGCCGTGAGCTCGCGCCAGCGGCGTGTGGTGTCGAAGTCGTACGCCTCGGTGCGCGCCTTGCGCGGATCCCAGCGGGAGTTCTTACCAGCCCCGAACTCCTGGGTATCGACGGCGTGCGGCAGACCCTGGCGCGCGGCGGTGCCGTCGCACATTTCCATCGCGTAGGTGTAGACCTCCAGACCCGGCACCAGCGGGATGCCGTCGCTGACGTGGATGAGCGACTTGCGACCTGGGAAGCGCGACAGGGTGGCGAGCGCCTGGATCAGCCCGTCGAGCGACCGCTCTGCGATCGCTGCCGCCTGGTGGGCATGGGTGCGCGCGATCCCGCCAACGTCGACGCAGGGGTCGTTGGGGTCGGGCGCGGCGGCGGGGCCGGAGCGCTCCGGTCTCTCCTGGGTGTTGTCCTGCATGCGCTGCTCGATCAACCGCATGGTGTTGCTCGGGCTGGCCAGGAGCGCCTGCGCGGAGACGCGGTTGGCTCGGATCTCGGTCTCGAGCGCCCCCACGAGGGCTCGAGCGTCGCGGGTTGCCGGCTGTACCAGACGGAGGTTCCCGTCCCAAGCGAGGACCACTGCCTGGCCGCCGGACTCCACCAGCTCCTGCGCGACGGGGCGGATCTGGCGGAGCAGCTTGGTCTTGTTGCGGGGGTCGAGGTGCAGCTCGTCGAGGAACAGGATGAACGTGTCCGGGCGCTGGTCGTCCGCCCCTTCGAGAGTGCGAGGCTCTCGAGGGTCCGCCTCCTGCCAGCTCCTGGGCTCGACTGGCGGGCTCCAGCCGAGGATCTCGACCGGCCGGTCGTCCTCGAACACCCGGACCTCCTCGCGCCGGAGGTCGAACACCGGCTCGCCGCCCTTGGTCTCGACCACGAGGTCGACCAGGACTCGCGGCACGACCACGCGGTCGACGAAGGTGTCGGCCGCGGTCTGGGCTGCGGCGCCCGCAGCACCGAGGCCGAAGGCCACAGCGAGGGCGAGCGCGGTGGAGAAGCGGTGGACGCCACGGCAGGGCGGTTGACCGCCGGCGTGCGTGCGGAGCTCGCGGGAGTCGCGCATGAGGAGGCCTCCTGGGGATGAACTGCGTGCGAGTGAGTCTATCAGCGCTCCTCGGTCGCACTGCAGGCCCAGCAGCCGAAGCGCCTCCACACAAGAAGGAGTCCCGTGCTCGACATGAGACAATTCACGACCGACGGCATCCGAGTGGCACTCACGCTGGCGCAGGTGCTGGCCGTGCCCGTATTCGCCGCGCTGGGTCCGGTTCCCGTCTCCCCCGGCGCGCAGTCGCCAGGCGCTGCCGTCGAGGCTGCAACCAGAGGTTCCAGTACGCGATCAGCTCTGCCTCGCTCAGGTTCACGAGGTCGAGATCCTCATCGCTCAGGAACGCATCGCGCACCTGGCTCATGACGGTGCTCCCGTCGGGTCGAGGGTCTCGGGCAACACTCCCTCTGCCATCTCGGTCAGGACGCGGGGGGCTGCGTGGGCGGCAATCCCGCGATCCGCCGAGCAGCCGGAGGCCACAGCGCTGCCCATGCGTCTGCTGCGGCTTGACAGCGGGCTCCGCGATGCCGGTTGAACACCTCCGTAAGCGCGAAGTACGGATTGTCCTTCACCGCCAGATCGGAGCGGGAGCAGGGAACCTAGAATGCATCGGACGCCACGGCGCACACGAGTTCCGCTGACTCGAAGATTCCCGACCGATGTACGGCCCTTTCGCCGAGTTCGCGCTGCTGCTGCTGATCTCCGCGCTGGCGGGCGCGTTGTTCGTGCGCCTGCGGCAGCCGGTGCTGATCGGGTACATCGTGGTCGGCGTCGCTGCCGGGCCTGCCGGCTTCGGACTGGTGCAGGCGCACGACCAGTTGGACCTGCTGGCACAGGTCGGCGTGACGGTGTTGCTGTTCGCGGTCGGCCTGAAGCTAGACCTGCACCACGTCCGCCACATCGGTCCGGTGGCGCTGGCCACCGGCCTCGGGCAGCTCGCGTTCACCATCGGCGTCGGCTTCTTCATCGTGCTCGGTCTCGGCAAGGGACCGCTGGAGGCGGTCTACATCGCCGTCGCGCTCACCTTCTCGAGCACGATCATCATCGTCAAGCTGCTGTCCGACAAGCGCGAGCTCGACAGCCTCCACGGTCGCATCGCGGTGGGTTTCCTGATCGTGCAGGACCTGGCCGTGGTAGTCGCGATGATGTTGATGAGCGCGCTGCGCGGCACCGGAGACGGCGAGTCGGCCCTGCTCGACGTCGCGCTGTCCTTGGGTTGGCGGCTGGTGACAGCCGCAGCGCTGCTGTACCTGCTGATGCGCTGGGTGCTGCCGGCCGTGGTGTCGACCATGGCCCGCTCCCAAGAGCTACTGCTGGTGTTCGCACTGGCCTGGGGCGTGGCGCTGGCTGCGCTCGGCGAGTACGCCGGATTCAGCAAGGAGGCCGGCGCCTTCCTGGCGGGCTTCTCGCTCGCCTCGACGCCCTACCGCGAGGCGATGAACGCACGGCTCACCGGCATCCGCGATTTCCTACTGTTGTTCTTCTTCATCGACCTGGGGGCCAAGCTCGACTTCTCGACTCTGGGCGCCGAGGTCGGGCCGGCGGTGGTGCTGTCGCTGTTCGTGCTGATCGGCAACCCGCTGATCGTGATGGCGATCATGGGCTGGATGGGTTACCGCAAGCGGACGGGTTTCCTGGCCGGGTTGACGGTGGCGCAGATCAGCGAGTTCTCGATCGTGTTCGTCGCCATGGGCATCACGCTCGGCCACGTCGGCGTGCAGGCGCTCGGGTTGACCACGCTGGTGGGTATCGCGACGATCACGGTCTCCACCTACATGATCCTGTACTCGCAGCCCCTGTACGAGCGGCTGGAGCGCTGGCTCGGGGTGTTCGAGCGCCGCCGGCCGGTCCGCGAGCTCGCTGTCGAGCGTCAACCTCGCGTCGAGGCCGAGGTGGAGGCGATCGTGTTCGGGCTCGGTCGGTACGGCGCCCGCCTGCTGTCGCAGCTCCGCGAGGACGGTGTCGAGGCGATCGGCGTCGACTTCGATCCCGAGGCAGTGCGCGCGCTGCGGCGTCGCAAGCTGCCGGTGCGCTTCGGCGACGCCGAGGATCCCGACTTTCTCGAAACGCTGCCGCTGGCGCAGGCGCGGTGGGTGATCACCACCATCCCGCAAGCCGAGAGCAATCGGGCGCTCCTGCACGGTCTCCAGGCGGCGCGCTTCGGCGGGCGGATCGCCGCCGCGGTGCGCGACCCGGCTCATACCCGCTTCCTCGCCGGCACCGACATCAGCCTGATCCTGAATGCTTTCGACGATGCGGCAGACCACGCCGCACGCCGCATCGCCGCCGCGATTCGCAACCCGGAGGAGCCGCCATGACGAGCCTGAAGCACGTCGTCTGCGCCACGGACTTCTCGGCGCCGGCACGCGATGCGGCCGAGCGAGCGGCGCTGGTGGCCGCCGAGACCGGTGCCAGCCTGACTCTGCTGCACGTGCTCCCGTCCGGTCCGCTGGAGAGCGTGCGCCAGTGGCTCGGCGCCGAGCCGGCAGAGCAGCTCCAGCAACAGGCGCAGCGCGAGCTGCTGCAATGGGCCGACGAGCTCACCGCTGCCCGTGGCGTGCGCGTGGTGTCGCGGTACGCCAGCGGCTCCGTGCCCGACGAGGTCGACCGCGTTGCGGCGGCGCTGCCGGCCGATCTGGTGGTGCTCGGAGCGCGCGGCGCCGGCGTCCTACGGCGCCTGACCCTGGGCACCACGGCCGAGCGGCTGCTCCGCCGAACGCCGCGTCCCGTGCTGGTCGTGCGCCAGACCGCGCGCGAGCTTTACAGGCGCGTTCTCTTGGCGCTGGACTTTTCGCCGTCGTCTCGCCTGGTGATCGACCTGGCTCGTCAGGTCGCGCCACAGGCACGGCCCAAGCTGTTCCACGCCTGGCAGGTGCCGTTCGAGGAGAAGCTCCACTTCGCCGGCGTCGCGGCGGCGACCATCACGCGCTACCGCGGCGAGGCCCAGGCGGCGGCGACCGAGAAGCTCTTTGCGCTCGCCGACGAGGCCGGGCTCGACCGCCAGTCCTGGGACCCCCTCCTCGTCGAGGGCGCCGCCTCGCAGCGCCTGCTCGAGCAGGAGCAGGAGCAAGCCGCCGATCTCGTCGTGCTCGGCAAGCGCGGCCAGAGCGCAACCGAGGAGCTGCTGCTCGGCAGCGTGACCAGGCACCTCATTGCCGAAGGCACCGTCGACATGCTGGTGGCGCCGTCGCCGGGGGCGATGCCGGGTCGAGGGTGAAGGGGGCGGCGCAGCGGGTGCCGCGTGGCCCGGGGCGATCGAAGACACCGAGGGAAGTAGCCGGCCGGAGCTCTTTCGAGGGCCGCTGGGTGCGGCGAATAGACGGACGGCCTGTTCGCCGCTCAGCTCGACGCGCGGGAGAACGCCGCGGGATCGACGCGCTCGACCTGCGCGAGCGAGTCGAAGTGCCGGTCGGTCGACAGCACCTTCGACAGACCGCGCGTTTCCATGACTGCGACGTGGACCGCGTCGCGGGGCGTCAACCCCGAGCGGTGGTGGTCGAGCAGGAGCTCGAGCGCGCGAGCGGTGTGGCGCTCCTCCACCGCCAGCACCTCGTCGGCCAGGCGGACCGCGGCTTCGTAGACCGATCGCGCGACCTCCGGGCGTCCGATGGAGAAGTAGCGGTGGAGGACCTCTTGCAGCACCTCGGCGTCGAGAACCAGGTCGACTCGAAGCTCCACGCACCGCGCGAGCGCATCCCGGCAGGGCTGGCGCAGCGGGTGCTCGCCGCCGGCGGCGTACATGAGCACGCTGGTGTCGAGGAAGAACGTCTCAGCGGCGACCACCACGCCTCTTCCTGCCGAGGTGGCTCGTCTCCTTCGCAGGGGCGGTGCGGTTGGTCGCGCTCGCCTCGACGCCCTCCGCCTTGAGTGAAGAGTACTGGCGCTCCCAGTCTGCGTAGGTGTCGACTACGGGAGCATCGATCGAGAACAACGCCGTCAGGGATGCGCGCCTTTCGCGCGCCGACTCTGGCTCGACGCAGTACTTCTCGATCGACTCGCGAACCACGGCCGCGAGCTTCTTTTCCTCGCGCTCGGCGACGCGGAGGAGCGCCTGGTAGTCGGGTTCTTCGAGGGTCACCTGGACCTTGCGCGTCTTCATCTCCGGCAGGGTATCGACAGCACTCTCGTGTGTCAAGATACCTGTGTCGACGACAGTGACACAGAGCGGCCGGTCGAGAAGCTTTTGCGCTCAGACCGGTAGGGCTGGTGGAGCAGTGGGGTGGATCGCCGAGGAATGCGGCGGTAGCACGCCCGGTCCTGGCTATCATCGAATTCACAGCTTGCCGCGCTGGCCGGAAGCGCTCCGGAGTTCCCCTATCCCGGGGAGCCGCCCCCGGTGGAGCCGGAGCCCGATCTCGGGTGAGGTACTTGCTCGACACCAACGTTTGCGTCGACTACCAGTCAACCGGAGCGGCGGCTCTGGCTTCGACCGCAGGGACGTCGACGTTCGCGCCCTGGACTACTTGCGCGCTGGCCGAGGAGTGAGCGGATTCCGCGGACCACTCACTCCTCCACCGCCGGCACGACGAGCAGCTTGTTGGTCTGTACCCAGTCCGGCCACTTGGGGATCTCGATCGCGAGCTTCATCTCCCAGGTGACGTTGTTGTCGGACGCGGTGAAGCTCGGCGCTGAGCCGGCGGGTAGCAGGATCTCGCCGTGCAGGTGGATCGGTTGGCCCGCGGGGAGCAGGCGGGGGCCCGACAGCTCGGTCGTCAGCTCTGCAAGCACGTGTTGGTGGGTGGTGGCGTTCGTGCCGCTGCCGGATCGCGCGCTCTCCTTGGCGGTGACGGTCAGCGTGGCGCTGTCGATCGTGATGTCGCTCTTGGGGGTGAAGCGCACCGCGAGAGTCACGGGGCTGCCGATCGTGACGAGGTAGGTGGCGCCTCCGAGTCGGCGCATGCGTCGCTTGATGGCCGCGAAGCCTCCCGCGACGACGACGCTGGTGTGCGCTTCGCCGGGGTCACCGAGCTTGCGCGCTCCGACCACCACCTCCACGGCACCCAGCTTGCGCTCCGCCGAGCCTTGGCGCGTGATCCGGACGATCCACCCCACGAGACCCACGACGAGCACGATCGGCAGGAGCACGAGTAACAGCCCCAGCACCAGGACCACCAGCACGATCGCGAGTGGGGTCAGCAGGATCGACCAAACCCAGCGAAAGGGAGACTTCTTCGCCTTCTTTGTGCGCTCTTGCAGGGCTTTCTGCGCGGCCTTCCCGAAGTCGGCCTCCGTCTCGACGTAGCGAACGGGCGTCTCCGCGCTCGGCACCACGAGGTAGTCGGCGTGGGCGCGCGGATCGAGCTTCCACGGGAGATCGGCCCGCGCGGTGACGTAGTGGTCGACGTTGACGAGATGGCCGTGATGGTTGATCGGAGCCGCGGGCACGAGGAACGAGAACGGCACCTCGTGGACCTGGCCGGCCAGCCAGCGTTGGTCGCCCTCGACGTGCTCGTTCAGGACGCCTTCGGCCTGGTTGCCGCGGCCGTGCGTGCGCCAGACCTGCTCGATGACGAGCTTCCTGCACGTCACCTCGCCGTCGGTGCGCACGTGCACTCTGCCGGTCACCGGTTCCCCGCAACGGTAGCGGCGCTTCGGCTCGTCGAGCTCTACCGTCAGCTCACACTTCGACATCGCCGATCTCCTGCGCGCGTTGGAGCGCGTCGTAGAGCAGACCTTCCATCGCGCGCACGTCGTCGTGAGCGTGCGCGATCAGAGCTTCGATCGTGCGCCGCGGCACCACGGGCACCGGACCGGGAGCGCGCATCGCCCATGCGATGCGCGCGTTGAAGATCGCTTCCAGCCGCTCGACCGAAACCTCGGCGGCGGGACGGATCGTGTGCACCTGGTAGCCGGCGCGCTCGAGCTCCGCCTGCAGGTCGACGTGCGTGCCGAGCGCGAGCGAGCGCACCCGGTGGCGATAGAGGCGCCGACGGCGCCACGGGGAAAGGTGCTGGGCCTCGTCGACGAAGAGCGGCGTGCCGGCCGGCATCCGCGGTGAGGCGCCCGGATCGACCCGTACCCACGGGGCCTCCGGAAAGAACTGCCGGAGCGCGAGCAGGTGGGTGGTCTTGCCTCGTCCCGAGTCGCCGAGGATCTGGAGGGCGAAGCCGGGCCGCGCGAGTCGCTCGGGGAGGTCGCCCAGCTCGGTCACCGCGGTGGCGACGCGGTCGGCGGCGGCGGCCTCGCCGAACGGGTTGCGCGTCAGGTTGAGGTGTCCGTAGGCGCGAGGGTCCGAGGCAGGCGTGACCCGTTCCTCGGATGACGCTCTCCCTCGTCCCCGCGGCATGTCGCGGGGCAAGTGGCTGCACGGCACGCCGCGAAGGCTACGCGGGAGGCGCAGCTGTGGCAACCCGCTACGGCGTGTCGGGCGGGGGCCCGGCAGGACCCGCCCGCGCGGCCCGTTTGCATGGACGGGATGTGCCACTCGACGATCGAGACAACGATCATCGCGCTGCGACGGCACGCGCGCGCTCGGCGCGCGCTTCCGGGACGGGGCCCGGCCGCTTCAGACTGCGGCAGCGTTACGACATTTTCTTGGCGTGGGCGAGCTCGCGCCTTTCGGTGTCGCGGTTGGCGGTGAGTTCTAGGAGCCGCGCGTAGTGCTGGCGGGCCTGCTTCTTGTTGCCAGCGGCTTCGGCGGCGCGGGCGGCGCCGTAGATCGCGCGGAAGCGGTTGGGGTCGCGCCGGAGCGAGCGCTCGTACTCGGCTTGGGCGGCGGCGGAGTCGCCGAGCTGTAGCAGCATGTCGCCGAGGAGCTCCCGGGAGGGCGCGACGTTGCCCGGGGTCACCGGATGCTTGTCGCTCCTTGCCTCGGCCTCTGCGGAGGCGCGCATGAGGCGCACCGCGTCGTCGCGACGGTTCTCGGCGAGCGCGGTCCACGCCTCGACCGCCTCGATCTGGAACGCGGTCTGGCCGGCCCAGTAGTCGAGCTTGGCGGCGAGCATCGCCTCGCGCAGCTCGCGCAGGCGAGCCACGTCGCTGCGGGCGGCGGCGGCGTCACCGCTCCTCGCCTTGCCGAGGCCGCGGGCGAAGACCAGGATCGCCTCGGCCTGCGGGAAGTTCTGCCACGCGAGATCGGGCGGCGAGAGCTCCAGCTTCGCAGCCGCGTTCCAGTCGCCGCGCTCGAGTGCGTAGCGCGCCGGGATCGCGGCGAAGGCGTAAGCGGCGACGAAGTTCTGGACGTCGATCTCGCGGATCAACGCGGTCTCGTTGACATAGCGCTTGGCCGCCCTGTCTTGCGCCTGCTGGAGGTAGGCAAGCACCAGGTAGTCCATGGCGTGCAGCGCGTCGTAGGTGCCGACGCCGAGCGTGGCCTCGGCGAGCTCGCCCTTCGCAGCGTCGTAGGAAGCCAGGTTCGCCTCGACCATCTCCTGCCACGAGCCGATGCGGCTGAAGATGTGCGACGGCATGTGCAGCGCGTGCGGCACCGAGGGCGCGATCTTGGCGTAGGCGCGTGCGGCGGGCAGGCCCTTCTCGGCGAGCTCGGCGTAGTCGTAGGTGTGGATGAGCTGGTGGGCGAGACCGGGGTGGTTGGGGTGCTTCGCGAACAGCGGCTCGAGGATGCGTCCGGCCTCGAGCTGGTGGGCGAAGGTCTTGTCGGTGGGCAGTGCCGTGGCGTTGAGCAGGAGCGCGTAGAGGATCTGCGCTTCGACGTCGTCGGCATAGCGCACGGCGACGCCCTGCATGGCATCCTTGAAGGCGAGCGCGCGGGGCCGGTGGTCGGTGGTCTCCCACCCCTCGAAGAACTTGCCGAGCGCGGCGATGAAGTCGCGTTCGCGCTCGGTCCCAGCGCCGACGCGCGCCGCTTCCGCGTACGCGGCAGCGCCGGCCTTCAGCGCGTTCGGATTGGGCGGCCAGCCGTAGGGATTGCCCATCGACACGATCGAGACGCCCCAGTGCGCCATGCCGCAGGACGGGTCGTGCTCTAGCACCCGCGCGAACGACTCGCGCGCCGGCACGAACCAGAACGAGTGGAAGAGCGCCATCGCGCGGTCGAGCTCGGCCTGTGCCTTGGCGTTGCACGAGACCGGGAAGCTGACCTCACCGAGCTGCTCGGGTGGGGTTGCGGCCGGATCGGCGTGGTCGTGGCCGTCGTGCTGGTGCTGCGCCCAGGCTGCGGGCCCGCCCGCGGCGAGCGCGAGGGTCGACGACAACAGCCAGGCTGCTATTCGGGTCTTGCTCATGGGTGTTCTCCGTAGGAATCCTTGCTTTGGAGTACGCAGCGGGTGGTTGTAATGCGCCACGGACGTTCGCGCATAGGGGCAGCATAAGGATTCGATCCTGGGCAGCCTCGCGCGGGCCGGCGACCGCCGGCGACGAGCGCTTCAGCCCGGCGCCGCGACCCGGAGGCCTGCGGCACGACTGGCGCCGGCGAGCCGTAGGTCGTAGGTCAGCATCTCGGGCCCAGGTGTCATTTCGAGCGCGGTTGCGAGGTGCAGCGCGTCGCGGGTACCAAGGGCGGTCGGGCCGAGCGTTGCCGCACGCTGGAGGATGGAGTCGTGCAGCCGCACCAACGCGATCCGCTCGAGGACCCGGTGCGCGCGCTGGTGTACTCGGGCGGGCGCCTCGGCTCGCGTAAGCGTCCGCAGCACCTCGACTCGAGAGAGCTCGCTCGAGACGAGATCGGGGACGCTGGCGAGATGGGCGAAGAGCGCAGCCGACTCCGGCTCGGGCATCACACGCTGAGGTTCTGGCGGAGCTCACGGACGCCGACACGCGAGGTCGTAGCCATGGCGCACAAGGTAGCACATCGGCTTCACCCAGGGCACTTCCGCGCCGCACGAGGCGGCAGCTCCCCCTTACCTGCAAGCCGGCGGCGGCTCTAGGCTCTCCTCGGCTCGCATCGGTTGCACCTCGAGCCACTGCACCTGCGCCGGCTCAGTCGGCGCGAGCGTGATGCGCACGCGCAGATCGCCCTTCGAGCAACGCATGCGCCAGCGGCCCCGCAGCGCGTTCTCGGCCACGAACGGCTCCTCGCTGCGGCAGTCTCCACCGGCCTCGTCGCGCACCTTCTCGATCGCCGCGCGCCGTCGCTCCGCGGGCTCGTCGCGGAACAGGTTCATCGCCGCGAGCGAGTCCGCCAGCGCGTCGTCCGACTCGACGATCAGCCGCGCGACCTCGTCGCGGCGCGTCAGGAGCACCGGCGCCGGCTGCGCCGCGCGCGGCTGCAACGCCCCTGATGCGGCGAGCGCCTCGAACGCCTGGTCGACCACCGCGCTCCAGCCGGTGTAGGTGAGGTTGCCCAGCGCCACGATGCCCACACCGTGGTCGGGGAGCCAGCGCATCAGCGAGCCGAAGCCCGGCAGTCCGCCCGAGTGCGCGACGGTGGTCTGGAAGAGGCAGCTCTGGCGCACGCCGAGGCCGTAGCCGTAGCCGCCGGACGAGAGCGAGAGCTCGCCATCGTCGTCGAGCGCGGTGGTGGCGCCGTTGTAGCGACCGATCTGCTGCATCTCGCGTCGCGACGAGCGGCGGAGCGGCCCCTCGTCCTCGCCGTTGCGCGCGGGATAGGCGTCGAGCAGGTATGCGACCCACAGCGCGAGGTCGTGGATCGAGGTGAGCATGCCGCCCATCGGCCCGAAGGCGCCGTCCGGTAGCTGTGGCTCCTCGAGCCAGGCGCCGTCCCGGAGCCGGTAGCCGTGCGCCAGCCGCGCGGGCGGCACCGCGGCGGCCTCGAGCGTGGTCACCGTCATGCCGAGCGGGAGCAGGATGCGCTCGCGCAGGTACGACGAGTACGGCATGCCCGACACGTTCGCGACGATGCGCCCGAGGATCGCATAGCCGTAGTTCGAGTACGATGCGATGCGGAACACCGTGTCGCGCTCGACCGGCGCGCCTTCAGGGGCGGCCGGGGAGGCATCGGCGGCCACCTCCCGCACGCCCCGGACACCGAGGTGGGCGACGCGGCCGTCGACGATGACACCGTAGGCGATGCCCGGCACCCGGCGCGCGGCCGCGAAGTCGCGCGCGAGACGGTCGATCTCGGGGAACGCGGTCGCGAGCTTGGCGGCGCGGTCGGGGTCGGCGAAGGCGGGGGCCGGCGCGCGGCTGCTGAGCGGGTCTGGTGCCTGGGCATGGCCCGGGGCCGGCGCGATCAGCGCCGCGATGGTCGCCGCGGTCGCGATCGTGCGGTGGAGCGAGCGTCGCCGAGCCGCGAGCTCCCGTGAGCGCGCCTCCGGCCCCCTCTCCCGCGCAGCGGGAGAGGGCGGGGGGTGAGGGCCGCCGCGCGCAGCCGGTCCTGCTGCAGCCCCTCGACGGTCGATGGTCGTCTCTGTCCATGTGCTTGCTCGGGGCGCCGGTGCACCCGCTGCGACTATGCCATGGCGGCCAGAGCCCCCGCGGCGCGCTATCGTCGCGATGCGATGAACGATCGGCTCGCTGCGACGCGCCGCATCGCGCTACGGCGTGCTCGCCGTCTACCTGTTTGGCTCGCGGGCGGACGACGGGCTGGCGGTGCTGGGTGGCCGCCGCTCGGCTCGCGGCACGATAAGGACCGAACGGCGACAGGAGGTGCGGATCATGCGACTCACGAAGCGTTCCCATCGGTGGATGGTGGTCGTCGCGGCGGTTCTCGCGACATGTCTCGGTGCGGCGCATGCGGCGGACGAGCTGCCGCGGCTCGGTCTCGACGACCTCTGGGATCTCGAGACCGTCGCGGACCCGCAGATCTCGCCGGACGGCACGCGGGTCGTCTACGTGCGCACCTTCGCCGACGTGATGACCGACCGCTTCTACTCGAACCTCTGGATCGTCGACGCCGATGGCACCGACCACCGGCCGCTCACCACAGGCAAGCGGCAGGACCGGTCGCCGCGCTGGTCGCCGGCCGGCGATCGACTCGCGTGGATCGCGCAGGAAGGCGAGGGCGAGCCGCAGATGTGGGTGCGCTACATGGACACCGGTGAGGCCGCGCAGGTGACGCGGCACGAGACCGCGCCCGGCGACATCGCGTGGTCGCCGGCCGGCGACCGCATCGCGTTCCGCGCGCTCGTGCCGGCGAAGCCGCCCGTGCTGGCCGACCTGCCGGCGAAGCCCGAGAAGGCGGAATGGGCGGCGCCGGCGAAGGTCGTCGACCGCCTCGACTACCGCTACGACCCGGTCGGCTGGCTGCCGCTCGGCCACTGGCACGTGTTCGTGGTGCCAGCCGAGGGTGGCACGGCGCGGCAGCTCACCGAGGGTGAGCGCTCGTTCGGCAGACCGGCGCTGCGCAGCGACAGCGGGCTCGCGTGGACGCCCGACGGGCGCTTCCTCCTGACCTCGGCGAATCTACGGCCGGAGCGCGACCTCGAGCCGCTCGACTCCGAGATCTACGAGATCGCGGTCGACGGGCCGCTTGCGGAGCCCAGGAAGCTGACGGATCGGCGCGGCCCCGACAACGCGGTGACGGTATCGCCCGATGGCCGGTCGATCGCGTACGTCGGCTTCGACGATCGGTACCAGGGTTATCAGACCACCTTCCTGTATCTGGCCGGCCGCGACGGCTCGAACCCGCGGGTGGCGACGGCAGGTCTCGACCGCAGCGTGTCGAGCCCGCGCTTCACGCCGGACGGCCGGTGGGTCACGTTCGTCTACACCAGCGAGGGGCGCACCCGCATCGCGCGCGTTCCCGCCGGCGGTGGCGAGGTGGAGGACGTGGCGGTCGACGTCGGCGGCGGCACCAGCTCCTATGCGGGAAGCGCCGCCTACAGCCTCGCTCGCGACGGCCGCTTCGCGGTCGTCACCTCGGACCCGGCCTCACCGGGCGACGTGGCGGTGGGTGCGGCCGGAGCCGCCGGCAAGCCCAAGCGCCTCACCGACGTCAACGGCGACGTGCTCGCGCACCGCAGCCTCGCCACGATCGAGGAGGTCTGGTACGAGTCGAGCCACGACCAGCGCCGGGTCCAGGGCTGGGTGCTCAAGCCCCCGGGGTTCGATCCGTCGCGCCGCTGGCCGACGATCCTCGAGATCCACGGCGGTCCCTTCGCGGACTACGGCCCCAAGTTCGATTTCGAGAAGCAGATGATGGCGGCGAAGGGCTACCTCGTGCTCTACACCAACCCGCGTGGCAGCACGAGCTACGGCGAGGAGTTCGGCAACCTCATCCACCACGCGTACCCCGGCGACGACTACTTCGATCTCGTATCGGGAGTCGACGTGCTGGTCGAGCGCGGCTGGGCGGATCCCGAGCAGCTCTTCGTCACCGGTGGCTCGGGCGGCGGTGTCCTCACCTCCTGGGTGATCGGTCGCACCGATCGCTTCCGCGCCGCGGTGACCGTGTATCCCGTCATCAACTGGACGAGCTGGGTGCTGACGGCCGACATCCCGGCGTTCGGCGTGCGCTACTGGTTCCCCGGCCTGCCGTGGGATCACCAGGAGCACTACGAGAGCCGCAGCCTGCTGTCGGTGGTCGAGAACGTGGAGACCCCGACCATGGTGCTCACCGGCGAGGTCGACTACCGCACGCCCATGTCGGAGTCGGAGCAGTACTTCACGGCGCTGCGGCTGCGCGGCGTCGAGAGCGTGCTGGTGCGCGTGCCCGACGAGAACCACGGGATCCGCCGCCGCCCCAGCCACTGGATGCAGAAGATCGGCTACATCGTCGGCTGGATGGACCGGTACCGCGACGGGGGCTCGCAGGCGGCGACCGCCTTCTGAGGCTACGGTGCGCGGCAGAGAGTCCCCCGCAAAGAGTCCCTTAAGAGGGACCGCATCGAGTTGCTTGCCGCAGGACCCTCTGGCCCGGGTCGCCGGGCCCACCGCTCGCGTCGGTCAGTCTGCCTTGCCGAACGCGTAGAGCTTCGAGCGCGTGCGCACGAACATTCGACCGCCGGCGATCGCAGGCGAGGCGAAGATCGACTCGTCGAGGTCGCTGACCGCGAGCGTCGTCCAGTCGGCCTCCGCCGCCACCACCGCGATCTTGCCGCCGCTCGAAGCGAGGTAGAGCTTGCCGTCGGCGGCGACCGGCGACGGCGAGAACCCATCGAGCGCTCCCTCGATGCGGCCCCGCTTCAGGACCTTGCCGGTGTGCGGGTCGTAGCTCGTGAGGATGCCCCCGTCGCGGACGAGGAACAGCACGTCGCGATAGAGGATGGGCGTCGCGATCCAGGGGAGGCTCTTGCGTTGCCGCCACAGCTCCTTCGGCGGGCTGCTCGCCAGGTCGACGGCGACGAGCCCGTGGTCCGGCGAGGCGAGCCCGGCGATCTGCTCGGCGTACTCGCGCCGGTCGAGCAGGCCGTCGCCTCCCTTGTCGAGCCAGTGGAACACGCCAGCGTACGGCGAGGGAGCGAGCTCTTGCTCGGTGAGTTTGCCGTCGCCGTCGCGGTCGAGCGCGAAGGTCGCTTCGACGGACGGTGGCGGCACCTCGGCCTGGTCGGGCGCCAGCACGTACGCGACATCGCCGCTCACGATCGGGCTCGCGACCGGGGTGAAGCCGAAGCCCGGCAGGCGCCAGAGCCGATCCCCGGTCCGCGGCGAGTAGGCATCGAGGTACGCGGTGCCGAAGACCAGCACGGCGGCTCGGTCCGACCCGGGGCTCCGCACCATCGGGGTGGTCCAGCTCTCGGCGGTCACGTCGCGCTGCCGGCGCCAGAGCTCGCGCCCGGTCGCGGCGTCGATCCCGAGGAGGAACGGCCTGCGGCTCTGATCGCATAGCAGGATCAGCGTGCCCGCCTCGAGCACCGGCGAGCTGGCCATGCCGTAGTAGCTCTCGAAGGGCGGCAGCTCGAGCCGCCATCGCTCGTCGCCGGCAAGGCCGTAGGCGACCAGCCCGAACTCCGGGAAGAACGAGTACACCGACGCACCGTCGCTCGTCGGGGTCGCGACCGCCGGGCCCGTTTCCGGCGCGATCCGGTCGACGCGGCGGCGGGGCACGGAGCGCCGCCATCGCTCGGCACCCGTGCTCTCGTCGACGGCCAAGGTGACGAGCTCGTCGCCGACGAGCGCGGTCACCACCACGAGCCCGCCCACGACGATCGGGGACGAGTGGCCGAACGGCACCTCGACCCGCCACTGCGCGCGCTCCGGCGAAAGGTCCGTCGGCAGCCCCGACACCTCCGCGATGCCGCTGCCGTTGGGCCCGCGGAAGCGCAGCCAGCCTTCGCTGGTGGTCGCCGTCGAAGCCCCGAGCAGCCCGAGCACGACCGCCAAGGCTGCGGCGCGCACGGTGCTCGCCTCTACGCCCAGCTCAGGTCGTGCTTCGACAGCGGCAGCGAGCGCACGCGCTTGCCGGTGGCGGCGAAGATCGCGTTGCACAGCGCCGGCGGCAGCGGCGGCAGGGCAGGCTCGCCGATGCCGGTCGGCGGGTTGTCGCTCAACAGGAAGTGCACTTCGATCTTCGGTGCCTCGCCGATGCGCAGCAGCTCGAAGTCGTGGAAGTTGCTCTGCTTGACGCTTCCGCCGGCGATGGTGATCTCCTGGTGCAGCGCCTCACCGAGCCCGTCGAGGACCGAGCCCTCGACCTGGTTCTCGGCGTTGCTCGGATTGATGATGAGGCTGCCGACGTCGCCGACCACCCAGACCTGGTCGACGGTGAGCTGACCGCGCTGCGACACCGAGGCCTTCACCACCTCGGCGAAGTAGCCGGCGTGGCTGTAGTGGAACGCGACGCCCATGCCGGTGCCCTTGGGCTGCTCGGCCTTGCCCCAGCCGGAGCGCTCGCCGACCGCGGCCAGTACCGCGCGCATGCGCTTGGGATCGAGCGTGGTCTTGACCCCGGATGCGGCGGCGCGGTCGAGCAGCTCGAGCCGGAGCTGCAGCGGGTCCTTCTTCGCGGCGTGCGCCAGCTCGTCGAGAAACGACTGGGTGACGAACGAGATGGCGTTGCTGCCCGGCGCTCGCAGGGCGCCGGTGGGCACGCCGAGCGGCATGGTCGACACATCGAGGGCGAAGTTGGTGACGAAGCCCTGCGGGAATTCCACCGGCGCCATCTGCGCGCTGGGCGCGAGCTTCTCGCCCTCGCCGAAGGTCACGAAGTGGTCGCGCCAGCCAACGATCTCGCCCTTGGCGTCGACGCCGCCCTTGAAGAAGTGGAAGCCTGCGGGGCGGTAGAGGTCGTGACGGATGTCGTCCTCGCGCGTCCACACCAGCTTGACCGGAACGCCGGTCTCCTTGGCGATGCGCGCTGCCTCGAGCACCGGGTCGTTGTACAGGCGCCGGCCGAAGCCGCCGCCCATGCGCGTGAGGTGGAGCGTGACGTCGGTGTCGGCGATGCCGAGCAGCTTCGCGACCTCGCCACGCGCGCCCTGCGGCGTTTGCGTCGGCGCCCA